>JAAWSG010000084.1 GCA_022801435.1 Lawsonibacter sp. | reverse complement strand
CAAGGAGATGCTCCAGGATATCGCCATCCTCACCGGCGGCCAGGTCATCTCCGCCGACGTGGGCCTGGAGCTGAAGGAGGCCCAGATGAACATGCTGGGTCAGGCCCGCCAGGTGAAGATTACCAAGGAGAATACCACCATCGTCAACGGCGCCGGCTCCTCTGAGGAGATCAAGGCCCGCATCGGCCAGATCAAGAGCCAGATTGAGGTCACCACCTCCGACTACGACAAGGAGAAGCTCCAGGAGCGGCTGGCCAAGCTGGCCGGCGGTGTGGCGGTCATCAAGGTGGGCGCCGCTACCGAGGTGGAGATGAAGGAGAAGAAGCTGCGCATCGAGGACGCCCTCAACGCCACCCGTGCCGCTGTGGAGGAGGGCATTGTGGCCGGCGGCGGCACTGCCTACCTCAACGCCATCCCCGCCGTGGAGAATCTGCTGAACGAGACCGAGGGTGACGAGAAGACCGGCGTCCAGATCGTGGCCCGGGCCCTCACCGCCCCCGTGAAGCAGATCGCCGCCAACGCCGGAATCGACGGCGCTGTGGTGCTGGCCAAGATCCAGGAGGCCGGCAAGACCGGCTATGGCTTCGACGCCTATCATGAGGTGTACTGCGACATGATCCCCGCCGGCATCGTGGACCCCACCAAGGTCACCCGCTCCGCCCTGGAGAACGCCGCCTCCATCGCCTCCGTCCTGCTGACCACCGAGTCCTTGGTGGCCGATAAGCCCCAGCCCCCCGCTCCCGCCGCCGCCCCCGCTCCCGATATGGGCGGGATGTACTAAGATAAAACCACTGGAAACCCCGGAGCGCAAACTCCGGGGTTTCGTTATTTTGGGGAGGTCAAAGCATGAAGCACGTGATTTTGAGCCACGACAGCAAGGCGTTGCTGTACCTGGTCCCGGACGAGGTGGCGGAGCGGCTGGAGGACTACTGCATGGAATTTGCCTGCCGCTGGCTCTGGGAGGACCCCAACGGACAAAAGCTGCTCCAGGAGGTGGGCGGCGTCACCTGCGCGGTGTACGGCGCGCCCGACTTCATCGACTACCTGAACCGGTGGGTCTTCCCCCAGGAGCCGTCCAGCCTGGTGCGGGAGCTGGACTTCTACGGCTATGAGGAGGTGTTCCCCGAGGAGTACCGCCAGTACCCTCGGTTCAATTTTTGAGGCCGCAAATCTCGACTTGTGGGCGGGGCTGATTTATGGTATAATCCAAAAGTCGTTCCATTGGAGCGGCCTGGAGCGCCCTGGGGAGCGAGTGTATTTCAGGGCGCGGAACACTGAAGAAGAAACGGGGGATAGACCCATGAACCAAAAGGAAGTTGCCGAGCTGCGCCGCCGCTGGAAGCCGGAGAAGAACGCGGTCAGCCGGATCTACGGGTGCTTTGTCAACGGGAACCGGGAGATCGTCGCCGACCTGGACGAGCCTCTGGGGACCATGCCCCAGGAGGAGGCGGAGCAGTACCTGACTCTGCTGAAAAAAGCGCTGTCCGGGGCGCTGGGGAAAAATCTCATTGATATTGTTTTCTCCACCCGGCAGGTGATGGACAGCGAGGAGCACCGCCTGCTCTCCGCCCTCCGGTCCAGCGAGCTGAAGGACGGGGAGGTGCGGCAGGCCTTTTATCAGAAGGTGATTGAAAATCTGGACATGGACGGGGGGAACTACCTCCTGCTGCTGGCCTGCGACCGCTACGACGTGCCCCGCCGGGGGAGGGACGGGGCGGAGCTGGAGGACGCCTCCGAGGAGGTGTTTACCTATCTGCTGTGCTGCGTGTGCCCGGTGAAGAAGGGGAAGCCCGAGCTGGGCTACTTCCCGGGGGACAACGAGTTCCACATCACTGCGAGCCAGCCGGCGGCCCCGCCCGAGCTGGGGTTCCTCTTCCCCGCCTTTGACGGCCGGACCGCCAACCTGTACAACGCGCTCTTTTACTCCCGCCGCCCCGAGGCCCTGCACCAGGAGTTCATCGACGCCGTCTTCCACATCGATCCCCCCATGTCCGCCGCCGAGCAGCGGGAGGCTTTCCAAAGCGCCCTGACCGAGTCTCTGGAGGACGACTGCCGGATGGAGGTGGTCCAGGCGGTCCATGAGCGGCTGGCGGACAAGCTCATCCAGCACAAGGAGAGCCGGGAGCCCGAGCCCCTGTCCATCACGGCGGGGGAGATCGGGCGTATCCTCCAGGACTGCGGGGTGTCTCAGGAGCGGGTGGACACCTTCCAGACCAAGTGCGGCGAGCAGTTTGGGGAGAACGCCGCCCTCAGCCCAGCCAACCTCATTGACGCCGGGAAATTCCAGCTGAAGACCAGTCAGGCCACCCTGTCGGTCGCTCCGGATTGCAGCTACGTGGTGGAGACCCGGGTCATCGCCGGGAAAAAGTACATCCTCATCCCCGCCGGCGAGGAGGTGGAGGTCAATGGCCTGCCTGTCCGGGTCTCCCCGGAGGAGGAGGAGTTTTAGACTGTGGAGTACCGGCATATCGTCCAGGGGGTTTTCCAAAACCGCCCCAACCGCTTCATCGCCCATGTGGAGCTGGACGGGCAGGTCCAGGTCTGCCATGTGAAGAACACGGGCCGCTGCCGGGAGCTGCTGGTCCCCGGGGCGCGGGTGTGGCTGGAGGAGAGCGCCAACCCCGCCCGGAAGACCAGATATGACCTGGTGGCGGTGGAGAAGGCCAGACCGGAGGGCCCGCTGCTCATCAATATGGACGCCCAAGCCCCCAACCAGGTCTTTGGGGAGTGGGCGCAGGCGCATTTTGACCTCACCCTTCTGCGGCCTGAGACCGTTTTCGGGGATTCCCGCTTCGACTTCTATTGGGAGTCCCCAGAAAAGCGGGGCTTTTGGGAGGTGAAGGGGGTCACGCTGGAGGAGAAGGGGATCGCCCGCTTTCCCGACGCCCCCACCCTCCGGGGGGTGAAGCACCTGGAGGAGCTGGTCAAGGCCCGGCAGGCGGGGTATCAGGCCGGACTGTGCTTCCTGGTCCAGATGGAGGGGATGCGCTGGGTGGAGCCCAACGACGCTGCCCACCCCCAGTTCGGAGAAGCTCTCCGGAGCGCCGCCCGGGCCGGGGTGGAGGTCCTGGCCCTGGAGTGCAGCGTCACCCCCAGCTCCCTCACGGCGGAGAAGGTGCTCCCCGTCCGTCTGGACCCGCCGCCTGTATGACAGCAAAAAAACTCCCTTGCCCGAGGCTATCGTCTCAGGCAAGGGAGTTTTTGACTCAGACCGTGGGCAGGACCACCGCATACATCAGCACAAAGTGGCAGATACTGCCCAGAAGGATAAACACATGGAAGATCTCGTGACAGCCGAAGCGGGGGTTGTCCCGCCCTGGCCACTTCACCGCGTAGAGCACGCCGCCCACCGAGTAGAGCACCCCGCCGGCCAGCAGCCAGAAAAATCCCTCCGGGGGCAGGGCGCGGTAGATGGGCAGAATCGCAAAGATCGCCAGCCAGCCCATGATGAGGTAGATGACGCTGGACAGCCACCGGGGGATGGAGAGCTTTGCGATGGTCAGCACCATCCCCGCCGCCGCCAGGGTCCACACGGCGATGACCAGAGGGACGCCGCCGCTGTTCCGCAGGACGGTGAGGCACAGGGGGGTATAGCTGCCCGCGATGAGCAGGTAGATGGAGCAGTGGTCGTACTTGCGCAGCATCAGCCGCCCCGGTACGGAGGTGCGCAGACAGTGATACAGGGTGCTGGCGGTATACAGGCAGATCATGGACAGCCCGTACACGCCAAACAGTCCGAGGAGCAGCCAGCTCCCCCGGGACGCGCTCCCCGCCAGCAGCGCGAGGGTCCCCGCCGCCGCCAGGACCGCCCCCGCGCCGTGGGTGATGGCCGACCAGGGGCGCAGGCCGTCATAGGGGTCCCGGGATTCTCTCCGCCGCCGGGGCTTTGTCTCCACAGCCAGCAGAGGGACGGATAGGGTCAAGATATTTGTCCGCATGGAACACACTCCTCTCCAGAAGGACGCCGCGTTTTCGTTTCTTACAAGACCAGTATACCCCAATCCGGAGATTTTATCAATAATCAAAACGACCAAATATAATATTAAAAATTAGATCAAATGCGGCATAGAATGGACAGGCGGGTGTCAGGCGCGGGGGTATTTTTTTCGTCCGGCGGCAGAAACTATCCCCGGGGAGGAGAGAAAATGTCGTATTTTCAGGTGATTGAGGAGGAAGAAGGAATCCAGGACCGCATCCTCCGGGGTCTGAGGGGGCGGCCCAGGGGCGGGAACGCTCCGGAGCATCCGGCGCTGCTGGTGGTCAGCCCCCGGGCGGCGGCGAGAGGGAGGGATCTGCCCCGGTCCTGCCGCACCGCCCTGGTCCCAGGGGAGATGGGGGAGCGCTGCCGGGTCCGGGCGGCCAGCGCGGTGAGCTACGGCCCCTCTCCCCGGGACAGTCTGACCGTCTCCAGCCGGGAGGGGGACCGGCTCTGGGTTGCCCTCCAGCGGGAGGTGGTGACGGTGGAGGGCATGGTGGTGGAGCGCCAGGAGTTCCCCGTGACCCTGCCCCCGGGGGAGGAGCCCCTGCCCGTTCTGGCTGCGGCGGGGGCGCTGCTGCTGCTGGGAGTCCCGCCGGAGGAGGTGGACCAAAGCCTGTCCCGGTAGGGGTTACAGGCTGGGGTGCAGTCCGTCCCAGACGATTTTCCGGTAGTTGGCCCGGTCGGTGTCCCCCTCGGTGGAGACGCACAGCACTCTGGACGACGGGCCAAGGTCCAGCCGCTCCCGGAGGGGGGAGAGGGCGGGGTCGGTCATGAGCGCCGCGGTGACGCCAGCCGTGACCGCGCCGCTCTCTCCGGAGATGATTTGGGGGTCCCCAGGGAGGGGACTGCCCAGAATGCGCATCCCTTTGGCGGAGAGGGTGTCAGAGACGGACAGGAAGTGCTCTCCCCAGTTCTCCAGCACCGTCCAGGCCAGTCCGCAGGGCTCCCCGCAGGCCAGGCCCGCCATGATGGTGTCCAGCTCCCCGGCGGCGCTGTGGAGCTGGCCGTCCCCGGCCTGGGCGGTGCGGAAGAGGCAGTCCGCCTGATGGGGCTCCACCACAATCACGGCGGGGCACTCCGTTCCCCAGAGGCTGGCGAAGAATCCGGCCACCGCCCCCGCCATGGAGCCCACCCCCGCCTGGAGCAGGATGTGGGTGGGCCGGACCCCCTCCAGCTGCTCCGCCGTCTCCAGGGCCAGGGTGGTGTAGCCCTCCATAATCCAGGCGGGGATCTGGTCGTAGCCCGGCCAGCTGGTGTCCTGGACCAGAATCCAGCTCCGCTCCTGGGCCTGTTTCGCGGCCAGGCGGACCGCGTCGTCATAGAGCAGCCCGGTAATGCTGGCCTCCGAGCCCAGGGCCAGGATGTTGTCCAGCCGCTCCCGGGCGGTCCCTCGGGGCATATAGACCACGCTCCGCATCCCCAGCCGGGCGGCGGTCCAGGCCACCCCCCGGCCGTGGTTGCCATCGGTGGCGGTGACAAAGGTGAGCTCCCCCAGGGCCTTTCGCACCGAGGGCCGGGTGAGCAGGTCAAAGGACAGCTCCTCCGGGGAAATCTGGAGCCGCTGGCCGATGCACCGGGCAATGGCCCAGCTCCCGCCCAGCACCTTGAAGGCGTTCAGCCCGAAGCGCTGGCTCTCGTCCTTGACATAGAGCGCTCCCAGCCCCAGCGCGCCGGCCAGGCGGGAGAGGCTGACCAGAGGGGTGGGGCGGTACTCAGGGAAGCTGCTGTGGAAGCGGCGGACCGTTCCGGCGGTCTCAGGCCCGAAGGGGGGCAGAGAAGCGCGGGGGGCGGCGCGGTGTACGGCGTGGATCGGGGTGGACAAGGTACATTCTCCTCTCATTTTGTTGGATGCTCCCTATTATATCGGAAATTTCTGTCTGTGTCCAGCGCTTGACAAAGGTGGAAAAACGCCGTATTATGAGGGATAAGAAAATTTTTCCGGCCTAACCCAGGCCGGGGAGGGGAGCGAAGGACATGAGGGTGACGCTGGTGGGGGTGGGCTGCGGCGGAGAGGGGCTGAGCCTCCAGGCCCTGCGGGTATTGGAGCAGGCGGACTGCATTGTGGGCCCGGGACGGCTGCTGGAGGAGCTGCCCCCCAGCTGCACCGCGTCCCGGGAGCCGGCCGTCCGGGGAGAGGATATGCTGCGCGTGCTGCGGGAGTCGGGCTGCCGGCATGGCTGCGTCCTGTACAGTGGGGACACGGGCTTTTACTCCGGGGCGCGGACGCTGCTCCCCCAGCTCACCGGCCAGGGGGTCCGGGTGGATATCCTGCCCGGGCTGTCCAGCGTGCAGTATTTCGCGGCCAAGCTGGGCCACCCCTGGCAGGCCTGGACCCTGCACTCCGCCCATGGAGGGAGCTTCGACCCGATCTCTGCGGTCTGCGGGAGCCACCCCGCCTTTTTCCTCACCGCCGGGGCGGAGGGGCCGGGACGGATCTGCCAGCAGCTGGAGGAGGCCGGCCTGGGGAGCCTGCGGGTCATCGTGGGGGAGAACCTGGGGATGCAGGGGGAGAATGTCTACATGGGTACGGCGGCGGAGTGTGTCCAGCGGCGGTTCTCCCCTCTGAATGTCATGCTGGCCGAGTCCGCCCCCCGAGCCCGCCGGAGGACCCCCGGCATCCCGGAGGAGGAATTTGTCTGGGGCGGGGGCGTGCCGGTGGTGCGGCAGGAGGTGCGCGCCGCCGCCCTGGCCAGGCTGGGGGTGGAGCCGGAGGAGCTCTGCTGGGACATTGGGGCGGGAGCGGGGAGCTTTGCGGTGGAGCTGGCCCTCCAGTGCCGGGAGGTGTGGGCGGCGGAGTCCCGCTCCGAGGCGCTGTCCCTGGCCCGGATCAACCGGGAGAAGTTCGGGGCCTGGAATCTCCGGCTGGAGGAGGGGGTGGACCGGTTCCCGAAGCCGGACGCGGTGCTGGTGGAGGAGGAGGGGGAGCTGGACAGGCTCCTGGAGCCGGTCCGCCGCGCCAATCCACAGGCCCGGGTGTGTGTGGTCACTGCCTCGCTGGACACCCTTTACGCCGCCCTGGACCGTCTGGAGCGGGCGGAGGCGGCCCAGCTGTCGGTCAGCCGGGTGAAGGAGGGGGGAGGCACCCGCCGCCTGGCCTGCCTGGACCCGGTGTTCCTCATCTCCGGCCAGGCCGGGGAGCGGTGAGACCGTCTGGAGAGAAAATTTTTGGGGGCCGGACAAAATCAAAAACTGCGCGGACCGCTGCAAAAGCGTGCCGGCGCAGTTTTTTGGGTTTTACGGGAAAGCGGGGAGGGGCATGTTCCCCTCCCCGCCGGGTGGCTTCACTCGGTCAATTTTTATTTTACCGTTGAGTC
>JAAWSG010000102.1 GCA_022801435.1 Lawsonibacter sp. | reverse complement strand
TGTTCATCGGTGAGTTCATAGTTCACATAATTTTCCATGCATCTATAATATCCTATACTCAGTGTTTGTGCAATATTTATTTTTCAAACAAGGCCTAGTAAAGCGATTGACTTCCTCGATGCTCATTTCATCATAATGCAGAAGCAGAGAATAAGCATCCTGACAAAGCTCCTCCTCAATCCCGCACTTCTTCGCATAAATTGCCAAGGTCATCACCCCACGATAGCGGTAGCCCACACGGATCTCTTCCCAGATACGCCGCAGCCACCAATCATAGAGATCTCTTTTTACTGTCCAGCGACCCCGCCGCTCCCCCTTCACAATCCGCCACTCATACAGAGGGAGCGAATCACGCCTTTATGACCGCGTTCCTTCTGACCTTGCTTGCATCTTTGTTGCTTACTCTCATTGGAATGGCATTTTCCCGGCAGATCGTGGACCTTAGTGGCGGACGCACCCTCAGCGGAGCCATGCGGGATATGGCGGAGGATTACCTGTTCTATTACTGCGCTTTTTCCGTCCCTATGCTGATGAGTACCTGCCTGTCTGTTTTTGTGCGGAATGACGGCTCCCCGGCGCTGTCTTTTGTGGGAATGTGCGTGGGAGCAGGAGCAAATATTTTCCTGGACTGGCTGTTCATCTTCCCGATGGGCATGGGCGTGATCGGCGCGGCCATCGCCTCCGGGCTGGGCCAGGTGTTTTCTGTGGCGGTCCTGCTGTCCCACTTTGCGAGAAAACGGGGGAGCCTGTGCTTCCGGCGATTCCCCGTCAGCGGAGCACTGATTGGGAAGATCTGTAAACGCGGTATTCCGGAGGCGGTCTCCCAACTGACCACGCCGGTGACAGCTCTCTGTTATAACCTTATGCTGGCGAGGCTGGCGGGCGATATCGGTGTGTCCACCTTCAGCGTCTTGAGCTTCATCTACTCGCTGGTCAACGCCATCCTCTCCGGGACGGCTCAGGGCCTGCAGCCCCTTTGGGGTCTCTGCTATGGGGAGCGGGATACAGACGGAATGAATATGTATTTTCGTTGGGGAATCCGCATCAATGCAATACTATCTGTAGCCATCTATGGATTGCTGCTTTTCTTTGCGGAATCGGTAATTCGCATTTTTAATCAGGACCCAGAGTTGGTTCAAAACGCATCCACAGCCTTGCCGCTGTTCAGTTTGTCTTTCATCCCTATGGCGCTAAATCTGATTTACACGGCATTTCTATACTCCACCAAACGAACTCTCCAAGCCGATGCTATTTCCCTCAGTCGGGGCGTTGTCCTAAAAGCGGCGGCTATTTTCTGTTTGCCGGTCCTTTTGGGCAGCGATACGATTTGGCTTGCCCCACTCGCCGCGGAAATGCTGACGCTTCTGCTGGCACGGATACTTTTCAAAGTGTTTTTGCAATAAATTGGCACTCCCCCGCTGACAGCACGAATACCCTGCGGGGCTTGATGAACACGGACATCAAGGAGAGTGGCCAGGGCTACGAGCTGGACATCGACCTGCCCGGCGTCCATAAGGAAAACCTCTCCGCCGAGCTGAAGGACGGCATCCTGCGCCTGTTCATCCCTAAAGTGAGCCAGATGGTTCACTCTGCGGTGTGGCGGTTGGACAAAAATAAAGAAAACCGGGTCCTTTCGGACCCGGTTCTCTCTGTCTTTCGTTGACAAAAGAGATGCAGAGGCCGCATGTTTCGGAATGCCGCAAATTCCGCTTCACCCAAAGAAAACTCAGTCAAAAGGGATCACGGCGCGGCGGTCTGGGTTTGCACATATTTTTTGTACTCATCAAACAGCGCGTGCATATTTGCTGACTGGCCCTGGGACAGATCCCCCCAGTTGATCCCGAATTTCCCCAGATGCTTCACACTCAACTTTATCTGAGACAGATCCTTATGATCCTGATAGATAATTTTCCTGTCCTCCAAAAAACAGTAGGCGGACTGCTTCAGACCGCTGTTTCCGACAATTATATTTTTAATAAACTCTCGATGGCGTCCCGGCGTATCCTTCCCGTGTTTTCGGAAGTATTTCAGGATACTCCACACCGCGTTCTCAAATTTGATGAAATCCACGTTGGATTCATCCGCGAAGTCGTAAGAATAGGTGCGCAGCTTAAACCATTTTTCAATATCCGGAACGGAGATTTGCAGTGTACCCCCGAGCGTTCGAATATCAAATTTCGCCGCGGGGCTTTTGGTGGTGTCTATCGCTTCTGTGCATACAATCAGCATATTTGCTCCGTCTGTTGCAGAGAGCGTGATATTCGGGGTCCGAATCATCAACTGTCTGCATTTTATGGATGAGTTGCAGATTATGACGTCTTCCCCGGCCGCATCCAGAACAATCGGTTTGTCAATGTCAATATAGCCGTTGCTCAGTTGGGAGATATGCAGCAGCTCAGCCCCCGGATCCATGGCAAACTCCATTGTAGAAGTTGTTCCCCGCTTGGGCGTACCCTGCGAGAAAGTGAGGTAGATGATGCTTTCTCCCTCCTCATTCTCTACCTGCTCAATGTCCACAGAGGAGACCGTTTTGCCGATTTCCTTGGATTTAAATGCCTCATACACATAAGGAAAGTGGGATCCGCTGAGCGTTCCCTTCAGGAAATGCGCATAAAAGTCAAAGAAAAGCTGGGAGGGGAAATGCGAGCTCCAGTTGTGCGTGGAGAAATACTCCTTCGCGAACATATCATAGCCGTCCAGACGCATCAGCTTGGCCAGGATATAATCCCGGAAAGCGGGGCCGGTAAAATCGACATATAACTCGCCTCTTTGTTCAAAGGTATGGACAAAGGGATGGTCCCGGAGGAACGACTCCATTCCTTTCGCGTATTCAACGCTCAGCTCTTCGGGCAGTGAAACGGGATAGTTGCTGTACTCCGTGGATTGAAGGACCAGATGGTATGCCAGGCGCACGATCTGCTCGTCGATCGTATAGACCTTATCCCAGTCCTGGAATTCGGGAAATTCCTTCTTGCAGCGCGTCTGAAAGCCATTGACCGCTTTGTCGTGTTCCCGCTCTAGGATGTAGTCCATAACCTGGACAAATATCTCCGTGCTGTCCTGGGCACGTTCAAAACGCTTGAGCAGGGCCATGGTATTCTCGGAGGTTTCAAAAAAGATTGACAGCGCCTCCAGAACGGGAGCGTAGCCAATAAAGGAGTCGGTCTGCTCAGGGTCCCCCGCTGTGCGCCGGATCAGATCAAACAGAGCCTTAATGCAGTTCCTGGTAGCCTCTGTCACGGTATGGTGCTTCCCTTTGGCCGTTTTCTCCTTGTTTTTTCTCTCCAGTCTGTCCGCGATTTTACGCTCGATAAAATCGATCGCTTCGCGCTCCTCGAAGAAGCTGATTTCAAATTGGGCGATGGGCAGCTCATGCTCCGGGTCCTCATAGAAGGAGCGGACCATATGGGCTGTTTCCGTGCGGGCGCAAAGGATGACGGTCGGCGACTGTGCATCCTTGACGATATTCTTTATATCTGACAGCAGTGTCTCCACCGCGACCCGTCCGGATATCATGTCCGCCTCATCCAGAGCGTCAATAATCAGCACTGCTTTGCCGTTGACCAGACCCTCCGTGAATTGGGAAAACGACTTGATGCCAAGGGCCTCCACCAGCATCCCGGAGAGACTGTGGTTGGCGATTCGCTCCTTTGCCAGATCCCAGAGCAGCGCGTGCTTCGTGCGAGCTATGTAGGACGCAAGGGCGCTTTTCCCGGTAGCCCCGGGGGCGGAAAAGAGGATCAGCTTGCAGCTCTCCATTGCAAACTGCTCGTTCACAGCAGGTTTGACATAGAACTGCTCTTCTTCCGGGGTCGAAACGGAGACGGGACACCCCTCCAAAAGGGTGACCGGCTGGCCGGACCGGATTTTCTCTATTGCACTGTCTAGCGTCATGACGGTATTCTCCTTCTCCTCATTCTGAATAATCTGTAAGCTGTATGTATACGGCTTCATACTCGCTGGGTCTCCTCTCTGAACATAAATCTTTGCATCATCAGAGAGAGTGTAGCCAACAAGAAGAAGATAATGCAAGGGAATTTAGGGGTATCAACGTAATACTTTTGTTCCGCACTTCGGGCAGAAGAAGCTGTCCTGGTAGAGATGAAGCCCGCAATGACGGCAAAAACCAGCTTTCTCCGGGATCTGCCAATCCTCCGCTGAGACAGGACCTTTATATTCCGGCTCCTCCTGGGCAGTGGAGATCGTCCCCTCCTCTACGCCGAGGGCCAGTTCGAGATCCCTGAGCAAATCCGTCTGTACCCGCTGTACCCGTACGGTTTCGAGACGGGAGATAATCAGGCCGGTAGTCCCGACCCTGGCAGCCAGTTCCTGCTGGGAAAGGCCATTTCTCCGTCGAAGTGTTCGCAGACATTTACCCATCGAACGATCGATTGTGCAGTATTTACCCTGGACTGGTTTAGGGGCGGGCACTGCCGGTTCTGAGATCTCTTGCCAA
This sequence comes from Lawsonibacter sp., assembly GCA_022801435.1. Classification (GTDB taxonomy): domain Bacteria; phylum Bacillota; class Clostridia; order Oscillospirales; family Oscillospiraceae; genus Lawsonibacter. The sequence goes on along the minus strand of JAAWSG010000102.1, from coordinate 2,915 downwards.
GGGACGGCTGTCCCGGCATGAATCTCAGTGACCCAGCGGACCACATCTGAGACAGCCCGGTCCACTTTTTCTTCCCATATATTCCCCTCACCGGACGAGAGAGAATAGGCCCTCCGCACCTGAGCTATGGGATAGACAACCAGGATACCGTCCTTTTCCAGTCTATCTGCTTCCTCCAGATACAGAGCCGCCTGTTCCGCCGGTACCACCTGCGCGATGGGGCCCAGCTTGTTTTTCATATATTTGATGAGCTGCTTCCCGTTTCCGACGCAGCTACCGGCACCGCAGAATATCACCGGAAACCGATTTGATGAGGAACAGAACCCGGCCCCGTTGCACGTTTCAATTGACAGACAATTGCTCCTCTTAAGCTGCTTTGCTATGTAAGGAATGCGCAAAGGCTGATCCAGGAGGGCAGGTTTGTCCGGCCACAAAGGCTCGCGGTACAAGGTAACCTGAAAGGTACCAGCCTGCTCATCTTCTTTCTGTCGGAAAATACAGTCCGCCCGCCACAGGAGATTGTTCTCCTCGTCAGGGTTTTCAATCCTCATTTCAATGTAATGCGCATGATCCACAGTCGTCCTGCAGAACCGAAGGGCCGCCTTTTTCCCAAGGATATCCTCGCCGTAGTCGCGGACGACCTGGCGGTTCAGCAGCATCACTTCAAGCTCCTCTTCCTGGAAATCGTAGTGCTGACTTTCTGAGACCCAGGTTACCAACGCCCGCACAGCGTCTTCATTTGTCACATCGGGCTGCGCGGGCAACTGAAATGATAAAATCTGATACACATGAACCTCCTTATCTGGCTTCAACTATCATGTCTTTGACTTTTTTATCTCCAAATTATCATATCATAACAGTGGTCCGCTGTCAATGATTATCTTGCGTCTGAACGTCAAGAATCCGTAATTTTCGGGGGAAAGAGCAGCGGGATATCCACTGTGATGCTCCGTGAGGTTTCAAATGACTTCGGAAGATCGGAAAGCTCTTCGGCTATGCCGATTTGATAATTTTTCGATAATTATCGATTTCACATTGACAGAAGATTGATTCTGTGTTAGAGTAAAGCCAGAAAAACTTTCCAACATAACCACAAGGAGGATTACATCATGAAAGAACCGCTGTCTATTGTGTACGACATGACCAAGCTCTGCCCCTGGAGCTGTCCCATTTGCTGCATGGGCGCGACATCGGAGCGGGAGGCCTGTCAGGATGAACTGCCGCTGGCGCACAAGCTGGCCCTCATGGAGGAAATCCAGGATCTGGAGTGCCCTGTAAAGCTGGATTTTTCCGGCGGCGAGATCCTGACAAATCCTGAGAACCTGACCGTGATTGAGAGGGCCGCCGCGCTGCTCGGACGTGAGTGGATCGGCGTCAGCGCTTCCGGCTGGCACATTGACGGCGACACCGCGGCTCGCTTATCCGCCTGCTGTGCGGAGTGCGAAATGACGATGGGCACGCTTCCCTGCAGAACCTACGCACTTCGGCCCGCCGCTTATGCGGCGGCCGCGGCGAAAGCGGTTCCCCCGCTGCGCGCCCACGGCGTGAGGATCGGCATTCAGACCGTGCTGGCCCGCTCGAATACCAACCCCAGTAACCTCACCGAGTTGTACAGCTGGCTGTGCGAAAACGGCGTAGACGAGTGGAGTCTCCTGCGATTTTATCCCTCAGGCCGCGGGGCGGCTTTTTCGGATGAGTGCCTTTCCCCCGATCTGGAGCGCTGGGCGGTCCGTTTTATTCAGCGTCTGGACCGGGAAAATCCTTCTCCTCGCAAACCGTCAGTCAATTTCCACTATACAATGGCGGGTCACCCGAAGTCCAGCAGCGAGTGCCGCTGCGTGCGCAAGTCCATCGGTATCCTGCCCAACGGGACGGTCACCGCTTGTTTCTGGGCAGTGGACGCCAATACCGGCGTCGTCGACCCGAAATTCCTGCTGGGCTCATTGAAGGAAAGTACGCTGAAGGAAATCCTCGACAGTGCCGCCGCCGCTTATTGGACCGCGGAGCCCCACTGCTGTGAGCTGGGTGTGTCGGATCTGCAGAGCGCCTGACAGGGGGAGGATTGCGATGGTACTGTTTCTCGCCCTCAGCCTCCTGTCCGGAGCGCTGGAGCTGGGCTCGCTGTTCTATGCTCTGAAAGCCCAACTCACCGTCCCTCTCCTATTCCCTTTGGTCTACCAACTGGGCAACCTCCTGTTCCTCCCGTCACTTGTGACGCCCCGCCGCGCCCAGGGACTGTGTATCCTGGGCCTGGCGTTGGCAGTCTTGGGGACCCCGGGCCTGTTTCTCCCGGCCCTTCTGATAACCTCGCTGTGCGTACAGGCAGCACGGGCGGAACAAAAATCCGCCTGCCCCACTTGGCTCAAGCGGACGTTTCGGATTGGAGGCTTTCTCGTTTCCCCTCTGACGGCAATGCTGCCCGGCCTGATCATGGCCTGCTGCCTGCTGGCGGCCTGGACGGCGCTGGCGCACGGGAGGGGAACGCACGCCCCCAGAGGAACCTCTCTTCTTCCCGTGATGGTCTTTCATCAGATGCACTACTTTGTCTACGCCTACATCATGCCGGCCTGGGTTCTGAGTAGGACCAGCAGCCTCCTTGCCGCCGCCATCTCTTTCGCCTTGACCTGGATCGTGTACCTGATCCCTCAAATCGTGGCGGAGAGGGTAAGGCATATCTCATACCGCACCATGTTCTTTACCTGCCACAGCTTTCTGCTCCTTGTGATGGCAGCCATGTGCATCTCCGCCGCACCGGACCGGCCCTGGGCGTTGATGACGCTTTGGATGCTTACCGGGCTTGGCGGAGGAAGCGTGTTCTGCATTCAAGAGCTGACGCCTATCTGCCGCAGCACGGATTTGACATTATCCGAAAACGCCGGCCACGTATTGGGGTGCCTGACAGCCATATGGCTGTC
>JAAWSG010000083.1 GCA_022801435.1 Lawsonibacter sp. | reverse complement strand
CGACAAGCAATTCCAATGCTTGCTTGATGAATCTTTCTTAGATAATATCCTCCGTTGCGCACTCTGTTCATGATTTGTTCACTCATTCAAATACCGTGCAAGGGCCGCCGGCAGAACAACGGTGATCCGGGTCCCCACGTCCTGTCGGGACACCACCTCGAACCAGCCGTCATGCCGCTCCACGATCCACCTGGCGATGGACAGCCCCAACCCCGTCCCGCCGGTTTTCCGGTCCCGGGACTGGTCGGTGCGGTAGAAGCGTTCAAAGATGTGGGGGATGCTCTCCGCCGGGATTCCCATGCCCTCGTCCTGGACGGTGAGGCGCACATGGTCCTGCACCTGGAGCACCCGCAGATAGATCTTCCCTGTCTCCGGGCTGTACTTCAGGCTGTTGTCCATCAAAATGCGCAGCAGCTGCTTGACCAGGCCCGGGTCGGCCAGCACCCGCACAGGCTCCTCCCCCCAGTGAGGCAGGAAGCTCCGCTCCGGGTGGAGCATCTCCTCCTCCCGCAGCACCTCGCCGGCCAGGACGGTCAGATCCAGCACCTCCTTCTTCACCGGCTGGGAGTCGTTGTCCCCCCGGGCCAGGAACAGCAGCTGCTCCACCAGCCGCTCCATGGCCTGGGCCTCCCCCCGGATAGCGCTGATGGACTCCTGGAGGGCCTCCGGGTCGCTCTTCCCCCACCGGTCCAGCAGAGCGGCGTAGCCCTGGATGACGGCGATGGGGGTACGCAGCTCGTGGCTGGCGTCCGAAACGAACCGCATCTGGGCGCTGTAGGCCTGATTCACCCGGTCCATCATCTCGTTGATGGCCTGAGCCAGGGCCCGCAGCTCCTTCTGGGTGGGGGGCAGGTCAATGCGGCTGTCCAGGTGGGCGGCGTCGATCTTGCCCAGCTCCCCGGTCAGGCTCTCGATCTCCCGCCTGGACATGTGGGTCATGGAGCTGAGCCGGGCGGCGGTGGAGGCCAGGTCCTGAATGGGCCGGAGCACCTTCCCGATGGTGTAGCTGCTCCGGAAGAGGTTGGTCACCAGGGAGAGCCCCTGACAGATCAGGATCACCACCCCCGCCCAGTACAGGCTGGTGAAGATGCCGGAGGTGTCCACCGTGATGGCGTAGGGCTGGCCGTTGTTGGGCATCTCAATGGTGTAGAACTCGCTGAGGTCCCAACTGCGCAGGCCGTCCCTGGTCTCCTCCCGGCTGAAGAGCAGCCCGTCAAAGCGCTCGGCAGGGCAGTCCTCCAGATCCTGGTCCCCGGTGATGGTCACGATGGTGTAGTCGCTGGCCTCCATCCAGGGGATCGCGTCAGCGGAGGGAATCCCCCGGACATTTACCAGCCCCACCACGTCAGCGCAGCGGTTTTCCCCGTAGAAGAACAGCCCAAAGCAGGCCAGCACCACCAGCAGCAGGTCCATCACCACAAAAATTCCCAGCTGCCGCAGGAAAAAGTTCATGTTCAGCCGCAGAGCCAGGGAGGAGTCCCGGGCGGCGGCGATGGGGTCCTCCGGCGGCGGGGACTGGAAGCGATGCCGGCGGCGGGCCATCACACCAGCTCCTTTCCCCAAAAGCCCTTCTGGGGGCGGTATTCTGTCCCCATTCCTACTCCTCCTTGATGACATATCCCACACCCCGCACCGTGTGGATCAGCTTCAGGCCGAAGGCGTCATCCAGCTTGGAGCGCAGGAAGCGGATATACACGTCCACGGAATTGGTCTCTCCCACGAAGTCGAACCCCCACACGCTGTCCAGCAGGGTCTCCCGGGAGAGCACCCGGCCCCGGTTCTCCAGCAGGCAGTGCAGCAGATCAAACTCCTTCTTGGTCAGCTCCACCCCCTGTCCGCCCACTGTGACCTGGTGGCGCTCCACATCCATGGTCAGGGGACCGGCGGTCAGGAGCCTCCCCTCCCTCGCCGCCCGGCTGCGCAGGGCCGCCCGGATACGGGCCAGCAGCTCCTCAATGGCGAAGGGTTTTGTCACATAGTCGTCCGCCCCGGAATCCAGCCCGGACACCTTGTCCACCACGCTGTCCCGGGCGGTGAGCATGATGACCGGCAGCTGGCTCTCCCGGCGCAGGCGGCGCAGCACCTCCATCCCGGACAGCTGGGGGAGCATGATGTCCAGCAGCACCAGGTCAAAGCCCCCGCTCAGGGCCAGCTCCAGCCCGCTCCGGCCGTCCAGCGCCTTCTCCACCTCATAGCCCTCGTACTTCAGCTCCAGCTCCACCATCCGGGCCAGCTTTTCCTCGTCCTCCACCAACAGGATGCGTTCCGCCATACTGTTCACCTCATATTTGCTCTATTTCTCATCGGAGTGCCAGTCATGCTTCAGCTCCTCCATAACCTGCCGCCCCAGGCCGGCCGCGGTGTCCGCCACCGAGCCCATCACGCTGTTCAGCTCCTCCCGCTCCAGGTCGGGGCCGGAGAAACGGTAGCGGAAGCCTGCAAACAGCCCCAGCACCAGCACCGGCAGGGTCACCCAGAGGGCACAGCACAGCAGCAGCGCCAAAATCAGCACGGGCAGGGCGGTGATGGGCTGTCCCTTCCGCCACACCTCCAGCTCGTTGTCCACCAGCCAGCGGCGCAGGGTGGTCAGCAGACCCTTCACACTCAGCCGGGGACGAACCCTGCTCCCCTTCTTCTCCCCCTCCGCCTCGGGGGAAGGGGCCGGAGGCGGGGGGGCCTCGCTCCGGGTGGTGTAGTAGGTCCCCTCCTCCCTGGGAATGGCCCTCTGCTCCTCCAGATAGATCAGCGCGTCCAGCAGATTGCCCCCGCTGTACTCCAGCGCCCGCTTGGCCAGGGCGTAGCTCACCGGGGCCCTCTCCCGCAGCCGCTCCACCATCTCCAGCGTAATTTCCATCTCTGTACGCTCCCCTCCGCCTGTAATCAGGCTTTTTGTGTCTACAGCATAACACTCCCGGGTTGAAGGACCGTTTACCCTTCATTAAAAACAGATTAATTTTTCCTCTGTATGATAGCACAGCGCAGCGCCTTTTGCTATGATAGGGCAAAAAGAGGTGAGATCATGACCATACAGCAGCTCAAATATGTGATCGCCGTCGCGGAAGCGGGCTCCATGAAAACCGGCCGGAAAAAATCCGGTTTTGCGTCTCGACCCAGCACTACACCTTCGCGGCCAACGCCTTTGTGGAGCTGGTCCAGCGGTTCGGCCAGGAGCGGTATGAGTTTATTTTGAACGAGACCCAGACCTACCGGATCATTGAGGATGTCAAAAACCGTTTCAGCGACCTGGGCATTCTCTATCTGAGCCGGAGCAACGAGGGGGTGCTGCGGAAGCTGTTTGAGGAGTGCGGCCTGGTCTTTCACCCGCTTCTCACGGCGGCTCCCCACGTGTTTCTGCGGAGGGAGCACCCCCTGGCGGACCGGGCCCGGGTTTCTCTGGAGGACCTGAAGCCCTATCCCCGGCTGAGCTTTGTGCAGGGGGCCTATGAGTCCTCCAACTTCTCGGAGGAGCTGTTCAGCAATGAGCCGGCGGACAAGAGCATCAAAATCAGTGACCGCGCCGCCATTGTGAATTTTATGATCGGACTGGACGGCTACACAATTTCAAGCGGCATTTTTCCCAAATACCTGCACGGTGATTCCATCATCTCCATCCCCCTTGCGGAAGAGGAGTCCATGGAGATCGGATACCTGCGGAACCAGGACCGGGAGCTGTCCGAATTGGGCCGGATCTACACAGACGCCCTCCTGCAATACCGGCAGGACGGAGCATAGACCCGCGCCTTCGCGCTTGTGATTGCCGCCATCGGACGGTCTCGCCCCTTCTGGAGTGCGTATTCAGCATCCTGCTGTGAATGGCTTGCTTTTTGGCCCGCGATGTGATAGGCTATAGCAGGCCGGCCGGAGAGATGCCTGACGGCTTTGAGGCCAATTCCATTGGTTTTATTTTCAGGCAAATTTTATGACGGGGGGGATCAGACATGAGACGCATCCGGCGCGTTCTGGCGGGTTTTCTGGGGGCGCTGCTGCTGTTGGCGCTGTTCCCCGTCCAGGTGTCGGCGGCGGACCTGTACTTCACCGCCATCAACGACAGCGTCTCCCCCCTCACCTCTGAGACCATGCCCTTCTGGTCGGGGGGGACCATCTACGTGCCCTACTCCGTCTTTGACCCGAAGCTGAATTCCATCGGCGTGGACCTGGGCATCTACGCCAGCTACAGCCGGAATCAAAACACCGTCACCCTCTACAACACCTCCCAGGACCTGGAGTTCGACCTGAACGCCAACACCTGCACCGACCGGATCACAGGGGACGTGTACCGGGCCCGGGCCATCATGCGCAGCGGCCTGCCCTACCTGCCCCTGCCCACGGTGTGCAGCTACTTCCGTCTCACCTACACCTACTTCGCCCTGCCCTCCGTCCCCCAGGGCTTTATGGTCCGCATCAAGAACAGCGACGTGGTGCTCTCGGACAGCGCCTTTCTCGACGGGGCAAGCAACACCATCAGCCGCCGCCTGCGGGACTACACCCAGAGCCTCAGCTCCGCGGAGACCACCCCCTCCGCCCGCCCCGGGACCGCCGCGCCCGAACAGCCTGTCCCCTCCAACAGCGTGCCCGTCTACCTGGCCCTCCGGTGCGCCGGCGGGGAGGGGATTTCCCAGTCCCTCAGCGCCCTGGACAGCGCCGGCCGGTACGCCGTCTTCTTTCTCACCCCGGAGCTGATTGAGGAGGAGAGCGGCCTGGTCCGGCGCATCCTGGGAACGGGACACCGGGTGGGCATCCTGGCCCAGGGGGAGGACGCCGCCCGGACCCGCCGCCTTCTGGAGGAGGGAAACCTGACGCTGGAGCGGGTGGCCTGCGCCCGGACCACCCTGGCCTATGTCCCCCAGGAGCAGCGCGCCGCCCTGGCTGGGGAGGGATTTGTCTGCTGGAACGAGACCCTGCTCCTCTCCCCCGGCGACTCCACAGGGGCCTCCGCCTTCGCCGCCAGCACCCTCCGCCGCCTGGAGGGCCGCCGCCGCACCGTCTTCCTCTCCCTGGAGGGGAGCGCCGCCTCCGCCCGAGTCCTGCCCGCCCTCCTGCGGCAGCTGGACACCGAGGGCTTTGTGGTCAGCATCCCCATGGAGACCATGCTGTAAGGCCCTGCTCTCCGAACAGAACATTTTTGCCAAACGAGGTGTCCTATGGAACCAATCAAGCTCAACCGCCCCGCCAGCCTCCCCTCCCCCCGTCTGGCCCGGCTCACCCGGCATCTCACCGCCCGGCTGCTGGACTTCGACCCCGGCGGCCCTCAGATCCTCTGGGCGGACGAGGAGCGGGGTCAGATCTCCGCCCGCTTTCCCAGCCGAGACCTGGGGCAGGTGCTGGCGGACCTGGAGCGGCTGGGGATCTGTGTGGCTCGGGAGGGAGATGCCGCCCTGTTTTCTCTGGACCCGGACCTCCCCTTTGAGTCCCTGGACCATGTATGGGGCTGTCTCTTTGAAATTTTATAGCGCAGCACCCCGCCGGACACCTTCCGGCGGGGTGATTTCATACTACGGCAGGGGAATTTGAAATACCGGACAGCCCTCGCAGGCGGGGGCGGCGGCGCACTGGGGGATGGCGACCTCCAGCCCCTCCTCGGTGAGGCAGCAGCTTGACAGGGGCCTGCACTCCTTGGCCCTCTGGAGCCAGTCCCCGTCCAGGAAGCACTCCCCCGATGCCCGGCGCGCCTCCCCCTGGCGGGCAATTCTCTCCCACAGCTCCTTTTTCCAGCCCCGACCGCCCCCCAGCAGGCTCTTCAGCGGACAGGGAGCCCCCTCACGGACCCGCCAGATGTCCCCCCAGCGCACCCGGTTCGGCCTGTCTCCCCGGACCTCCTCCCCGATAAAGCGCAGGCTGAGCAGACCGTCCCGGCACAGGGTCACCTCCCCTGACAGCTCCCCCCGCCACGGGGAGAAGGGCCGGGACTCCTCCCGCCGCCGGACCAGCTCCAGACAGGCGCTCCAGTAGACCTCCCGCCGCCACCGCCTGCGCCAGCTGTCCGCCTGACGGGTGTAGAAACGGCTGATCCACCGTCCCCCCAGCCCCGCGCCCTCCACCTGGGGCCAAGCCAGCTTGTATGTCAGCACCGGCTCCCCCTCCAGCGTCAGGGTCTGCTCCTCCTCCTCCCACACGACCTGTACCTGTCCTCCGGACTTCATGTCCCCGCCTCCCTTCCTTTCTCCATCCTATGCGGCGGACAAAAAAACGGACCCCGGAGGGTCCGCGGATGCTTCATCCGTCCAAAGTCTCGTCCGGGGGCTGTCCGTCGTGGGCCGGCCACCGGCACTCGGTCACCTCCATGTGCGTGAAATCCGCCGTGAAGGAGGAGTCCTCCGGACTGCACGCGTACACGCCGAAGGAGATTTTGCCCGCCCCCTCCCACATATGGCACACCCGCATCTGAGTAAACTCCACCCCGTCCTGGGAGCACTCCACACAGTAGTCGTCCTCCCGGCGGCTGAACCGATACCACATGGTCTTGACCTGGGCGGGGATGGCCGTGGTGGCCCAGTCGGAGTAGCCGTGGTTGGTCACAACGCTGCCCAGGTGCTGAAAGTCCTCGTTCTCATACTCCACCGACGCCTTGAGCCAGTTCTCGCTGTCCAGGTACATCACGATCCCGCACTGGTCAAACCGCTGGTGGGCGTCCGCAAAGCCGGTCCGCACCGTGAAGGAGAAAAACCGCTCCTCCGTCTCCAGCTGGAGCACCGGGGCGCTGTCGTTCCGAAAGTGGTAGTAGGTCCGCTGCCAGAGATCGGTCCCCGGCTGGGTGGTCAGCTCAATCCGGTCTTCCCGCACCATGCAGCGCTCCGGCTCCCGGGTCCACCGCAGGCGGCTGGGTTCAAATTTCATAAAATTCATCTCCTCGTCTTTCCGCTTGACTGTTCCCCTCGGATACCGGCTGCTCCCGGCCTCCGCTCTTCCTGCGCAGCCCGCTTCTCCAGCCGGAGCAGCGCCTCTTTCATATCCAGGCCGCTGCCGTAGCCCACCAGCCTGCCGTCCGCGCCGATGACCCGGTGGCAGGGGACGGCAATCAGAATGGGATTCTGGTGGTTCGCCATGCCCACGGCCCGGTACGCCCTGGGGTTCCCCACAGCGGCGGCCACCTCCCCGTAGGTGCGTGTCTCGCCGTAGGGGATCTCGCACAGCGCCCGCCACACCTTCCGCTGAAACTCCGTACCCTCCAGAAGATAGGGGAAGTCAAACGCCCGCCTGCGCCCCTCCAGGTACTCCGACACCTGCCGGAACACCAGGCCGGTCAGCGGGGTCCGCCCCTCCTCCCGGGCCGGCTCGTCCGTCCGCTTCAGAAGGGTCACGGCGTCCCCCTGCCAGCCGATCATGAGCTGTCCAAAGGGAAATGGATACACCGCAAAGCCGCTCCTCATTTCTGCCCCTCCCGTCTGTTTTCTGTACCGCCGCAGCTCTCTGCCGCTCAATAAAATCAAACGCAGCATAAAGCCTGTGACTCCCCACGCCCATTCATAATTATATCAGCAAATACAACCGATGACAAGTATCAATCAGGAGGGCGCTTATTGCAAAGCATATATCAAATCTTGTACTTCGTTAAAAAATCTTGACAAATGGAAGCCGTCCGCAACAGCATG
>JAAWSG010000103.1 GCA_022801435.1 Lawsonibacter sp. | reverse complement strand
CCCTGATTTAGTGTATAAAAAGAGTAAACCAGCTCTGATATATACATACAAGGCCGGTTAAGGACGCAAAAAGCAAACCAGTCAAGAAATTTCTTTCGACCGGCAGTATTTATTATGCGGAGAATCGGGAAAATAGGCTTGCATTTCGGTATCTTTTGTGGTAAGATGCTTACAATCTTCGTGGCCTCTTGCTGGTGAAGATTATCATTAAGCCTAAAATAGAGACGACTTAATAATTTCGTCTCAAAAAGGAGGCGGAGCTATGCCACAGACCAGACAGCATATTCAAGGAAACACGGAGCATTTCAGACAGCGGCATAGCTCCGCCTTGGACGCTGGAGTGCGGCTGACGAGGGAAAGCATAGAAAGGTTCATAGATGTCTGTGAGACCAGAGGACGGGTAGAGGGGACCTTGGAGCGTTGGCGGGAGCAGCTGGTGGAGGAAGGATACGCCTCCAGCACCATCAACAGCTTCTTGTCGGTGAATAACGCGTATTTGGATTTTGTGGGCCATCGGGAGTACCAGCTGGCCAGTCAGCTGAAATCGGAAACCGAACTCCAGCCGGAGCTGACCCGGGCGGAATATTTGCGGCTGCTCCAGACGGCGCGGACATTGGGCCGGGAGAAGGTTTATCTTCTGGTGAAGCTCTTTGGGACCACCGGCCTGTCAGTCCAGGAGCTGTCCAAAGTAACTGTTGAAGCGGTAACCGAGGGCAAGCTGACCGTGACCTCCAGCCGCAGCAAGCAAGTACTCCGGATTCCAGAGGGCTTACAGAAGGAGCTACTGGACTATGGGCGGCGGAACGGATATTTGAAGGGCTCTCTGTTCCTGACCCGGGAGGGAACCCCCATGAGCCGGACCTACGTGACCACGATTATCCGCCAGCTCTGCGAGGCGGCCCGGATTCCTGGTGAGAAGGGCAACCCCCGGTGCTTGAAGCGTCTCTACCAGAGCACCCGAACCAGCATTGAGGAGAACATCGCCCTCCTGGTGGAGCAGGCCCATGCCCGGCTTCTGGAGCAGGAACAGCTGGAGATTGGGTGGGACAGTGAATAACGGTCTGCATTTATGGATTTGAGTATCATCATTCCGGTTTACAATGTGGAGTTCTATCTGGAGCACTGTCTGTCTGCGGTGTTGGACTGTGATTTAACGGCCTGCGAAATCATCCTGTCTCTGGGTCGATCGGAGGATAAAAGTACTGAAATCTGCCTGGATTATGCCAGAAGATACCCGTTTATTCGGATATTGGAGCAGGATGGAACCGGACTTTCCAACGCCCGGAACTGCGCCATGGATATTGCCAAAGGAGAGTACGTCTTATTTCTGGACAGTGATGACTATGTGGACAGCAGATGCCTGGATGAACTGATTGACCGGCTCCGGGATGGTTCGATTCCATCGGATGTCATTGTGACGGATTTTTACCGCTGTGACCTGAGACTGGGGCGAACGGTCCCCTGCTTCCAGATCGGGGAGGAGACAAGAGCCCAGAAAGGTATGGATTTTTTGCCCCATATGCTCCAAAAACGGCAGTGCTTTTGGAATGTATGGCGCTATCTCTACCGGCGGAGCTTTTTGAAGGAGCGCGGCATCCGTTTTCTGGAAAACCGGCTCAGTGAGGATGTGGATTTTACCACCAGCGTGTTTCTGGCCGAGCCGGAGATTTATTTTTCCCACAGTCCCTACTATGTCTATGTGGTGGGGCGGGGTCAGTCGCTGATGGACCGGCCCAGTCTGAAGCGCCTGACCGACACTGTGTTCATTTTGGAGCGCTCCATTACCCGTTTGCGGGAGTCCGATTTTCCCTACGCGCCTCAACTGGCCGCTCAGTTCCAATTTGAGTACATTTTGAATCTGGCCCTGACCGTGGAGATCGACCCAAGAGAACGTACAGAGGCTTTGGAGCTCTATCGGAATTGGCAGCAGACTCTGGCGGAAAGCGTGGACCCGGCAGTGCGGTGGGGCCGGCGGGCCATTGGCATAGTGGGGCTCAAAGCGGCGGGGCGCGGGCTGCACTGGTTCAAACTGCTCCGACGCCGTATTAGGAAATATCAGTCCAAGGGGGGAACCACAAAATGATTATTACAAGAACGCCCTTTCGGGTGAGCTTTGCAGGGGGCGGCAGCGATTTGCCCTCGTTTTACCGGCGGCACGAGGGCTGTGTGCTCTCCATGACCATCAACAAGTACATGTATGTGAGTATTCATCCCACCTTCAACCGGGATGAGACAGTGGTGAAGTACAGCAAAACCGAGATTGTCCGGGATGTGCGGGACATTCAGCACCCCATTGCCCGCCAGCTGCTGTTGGATTACGGCATGGATGGGGTGGAGATTGTGAGTACGGCGGATGTACCCTCCGGAACGGGGCTGTCTACCTCCAGCGCCTACACAGTGGGGCTGATTCACGCCTTGAACGCCTTTCGGGGAAAGCTGTGCTCTCAGGAGCGGATTGCCCGGGAGGCCTGCGAGCTGGAGATCGAGAAGCTGGGGGAGCCGATCGGCAAGCAGGACCAGTACGGTACAGCGGTTGGCGGCCTGAAATTTATTCGCTTTAAGCAGGACGGCACAGTGGAGGTGGAGCCTCTGGCGGTGAGCCGGCAGACATTGGAGGAGCTGGAGGAAAATCTGCTGCTGTTTTATACCGGGCTGACCCACTCGGCGGGGGAGATATTGAAGGAGCAGAACAAAAATGTTGCCAGCGAGGAGCAAAAATACCGGAATTTGGTACAGATGACCCGGCTGGCCTGCGAGATGCGGGAGTCGGTGGTGTCGGGCGATTTGGATGAATTTGGGAAAATCCTGAATGAGAACTGGCTGCTGAAGCGGGAGCTGGCCAGCAGTATTTCCAACGACCGGATCGGAAAATACTACGACCTGGCCATGTCCAGCGGAGCGCTGGGAGGGAAGCTGCTGGGGGCCGGAGGGGGCGGATTTTTGCTGTTCTACTGTCCAAAGGAGCGTCAGAAGCGCCTGCGAAGCGCGCTGAGCGACCTGTGGGAGCTGCCCTTTGCCATGGAGAACAGCGGGACCAAGATCATCTATGTGGGCGACAAAGACTGGGATTAAATCGGATAGGAGAATGAGAACATGAAGGTACTTGTGGCCGGCGGAGCCGGATTTATAGGCAGTCATCTGGTGGACGCGCTGTTGGCGGAGGGTCACGATGTGGTCTGTGTGGACAACTTTTTTATTGGCACGCGGGAAAATATCCGGCATCTGTCCGGTGAGCCGCATTTTACCTTCTACGAGAAGGACCTGTCAGATTTTGACCAGATACTCCCCATCTTTGAGCAGGAGCAGGTGGACTACGTCTTCCATCTGGCAGCCAATTCGGATATCCAGGCCAGCGCGCAGAGTCCCATGATTGAATATAAAAACACATACTCCACGACCTTTGTTTTGCTGGAGTGTATGCGTCTGTGCGGCGTAAAGAAGCTATTTTTCGCCTCGACCTCGGCGGTGTATGGGGAGCAGATGGGGGCCCATGTGGGGGAGGATACCGTGCCCCTGCAGCCCATCTCCTATTACGGAGGGGCGAAGCTGGGTTCGGAGGGGATCATCTCCTCCTTCGCCTATATGAACGACATGAGCGTGCTGGTCTTCCGCTTCCCCAATGTGATTGGCCCAAGGCTGACCCACGGGGTGATTTTTGATTTCGTCAAGCGCCTGAAGGCGGATCCGTCCTGCCTGCGCATTCTGGGGGACGGAAAGCAGAGCAAGCCCTACCTCTATGTACTGGACCTGGTGGAGGCCATCATGCGCTTCCGGGACTGCCCCCAGGGGGTGACGGTCTACAACGTGGGCGTGGAGAGTCAGACCTCTGTCACCCGCATTGCGGAGATTGTGTGCGAGAAGATGGATTTGACAGGGATTCCCTTTTCATATACCGGCGGCCGGGGCGGCTGGAAGGGAGACGTTCCAGTCTTTGCCTACAACCTGGAGAAAATTCACAGCGCCGGATGGAGCGCGGGGATGACCAGCGATGAGGCCGTGGCGAAGACGGTGGAGATGGTGCTGTGATGCAGGCGGTGATCATGGCGGGAGGCAAGGGGACCCGGCTGGCGGAGCTGACCCGGGATGAGATCCCCAAGCCTATGGTTCCGCTGTTGGGAAAACCCCTGCTGGAGCGGCAGGTGGAGTGTCTGCTGGAAAACGGCATCCGGGACATTGTGATGGCAGTGGGCCATTTGGGAGGAGTCATTCAGGCACATTTTGGGGACGGCAGCAGCTGGGGAGCCAGCATCCGCTACTTCACAGAGGAGGAGCCTTTGGGAACTGCCGGCGCTCTGCCTGGAATGAAAACTATGCTGGCGGAGGAATTTGTTCTGCTGTTTGGCGACCTGCTTCTGAATGTGGATTTTGTCAGAATGGCGGATTTTCACCGGGAGAAAAGAGCCCTCGCCACCCTGTTTGTACACCCCAATGCCCACCCCTTTGACTCTGACCTGATTGTAGCGGATGAGCAGGGGCGGGTAACCGGGTTTGACTCCAAGCATAATGACCGCTCCGGCAATTGGTACGCAAACTGTGTCAACGCTGGACTGTACATTATGGATAAGCGAATCTTAGAGTACATACCGGACTGCGGGAAGGTGGACCTGGAGAAAGAGATATTGGGGCCGCTGTGCAAGAAAAACGCTCCAATTTACGCTTATGCCTCACCGGAATACGTGAAGGACGTGGGCACAGTGGAGCGAATCCGGACCGCGGAATTGGAGCTGGAGCGCGGCTATGTGTCCGCTCGGAACCTGAACCATAAGCAGAAGGCCATCTTTCTGGACCGGGATGGAACGCTGAATGTGCTGAAGGGACTGATCTGCAAACCAGAGCAGCTGGAGCTGGAACCCTGTGCCGCGCAGGCGCTGCGGAAGATTAACCAGTCGGGATATCTGGCCGTTCTTGTCACGAATCAGCCTGTGGTGGCCCGGGGATTGTGCAGTATAGAGGATGTGGAGCGGATTCACAGAAAACTCCAGACCCTTTTGGGACAGGAGGGGGCCTATCTGGATGGGATAAAATTCTGTCCCCACCACCCGGATCGAGGCTATCCAGAGGAAAATCCGGCCTATAAGATCCCCTGTCGCTGCCGGAAGCCGGAGATTGGGATGCTGGAGGAGTGTGCAGAGCGGTTCAACATTGATTTGTCCGCCTCTTGGATGGTGGGGGATACTACGGTGGATGTTCAGACAGGAACCAATGCGGGCTGTAAGACAGCGCTGGTCCTGACTGGGGAGGCAGGCAGAGACGGAAAATATGCGGTGCAGGCTGACTTGACCGCAGAGGATTTGCTGGACGCAGTGAACAGGATTTTAGCTGAGGAGTAGAGAGATGAAAAATTATGTCGCGGAAATCAGCACCTACCTGGAGCAGGAGATTATGGTGCTCCGGTCCCTGGATACCGAAGAGATCAGCCGGGCACTGAACCTGCTGCGGGAGACCTTTGAGCATGGGAATACCGTGTTTGTGTTTGGAAATGGCGGCAGCTCGTCTACCGCGTCCCACTTCCAAAACGACTTCAATAAGGGCGTGTCCGAGCATACAGAGAAGAAGTTCAACTTCCTGTGTCTGAATGACAATGTGGCTACGGTGATGGCGGTGGCCAACGATATCGGGTTTGAGGAGATCTTTCGGTTTCAGCTGAGGGGACATATGCGACCTGGAGACGTGGTGATGGCGATCTCAGGCAGCGGAAACTCCAAAAATGTGCTCAATGCGGTGGAGTACGCTAGAGAACAGGGGGCGAAGGTGATCGGGCTGACTGGCTTTGACGGCGGGAAGTTGAAGAAACTGTCTGATGTGTCCCTCCATGCGCCAGTGAACAGTATGCAGATCACTGAGGATGTCCATATGATTTTTGATCATCTGATGATGAGCGTGTTTTATCGGGCTCTGGCAGGGATTGAGCATTTGAAGGGATAGGAGATTTTGTTATGCCGAAGGTTTCTGTGGTTATGCCGGTGTATAACGGAGCAAAACATATAAGAGAAGCAATTGAATCAGTTTTAGCACAAACTTTTTCAGACTGGGATTTTTGGATTATTAACGAGTATGGCTCCAATGATGGTAGCGCAGCAATTGTGTTTGAATATGCCAGACAAGACAGCCGGTTCCATTTGGTGCAGAATGAGGAGCGTCTGGGTCTTGCAGAGTCATTGAATTTGGGCTTTCGTCTGAGCGGAGGGGAGTATATTGCTCGCCTTGACGCAGATGATCTAGCACATCCGGAGCGTTTTGCCAAGCAAGTCACATTGTTGGATGATAATCCTAATGTAGGCATTTGCGGAACGTGGCAGCATCATTTTGGGAGAAATACGGATTGGGTGCATAAGCCGCAGACAACAGCGGAGGGATGTAGGGCACATTTGCTCTTTAACTGTGATTTGTGCCACTCAACTTTGATGCTCAGACGAAAGGTTATCTTTGATCACAATCTATTTTATGATAATAGCTTTGGCGCTGAAGATTACGAGCTTTGGTGTCGAGCGATGCTGGTAACAGATATTGTCAATATTCCAGAGGTTTTAGGAGAGTACCGCGTGGGAGAGGACAATATTACTGTTGGAAAAAAACAGATGCTAGATGTAGAAAGTGGACATCTGGTTGCTAGAAATATGAGATTAGCGCTTGGGATAGATGTAGGAATTGATGACCATGAGCTGTTTCAGGGGTGGAGCAATCCATTTGATAAATACTCAGGAGAAAATAGGCAAGAGAGATTAAAAAAACTGGAGGCATTCCTGCGCAGGATATATTTGGAAAATCGGAAAAGGTGCTTTTGTGGAGAGGCTGATCTGCTTTCAGCTTTGGCGGGCAAATGGTACTGGGCCAAATACCATGAGCCGTGGGATACACAAAGAGAAATAGCGGAATTATCTCAAATCTTTGATGAAAATTATAAACCAAGTTTCAGAGTGCGCTATCGGAACTTTTGCACATATAACAAGACTTTTAGAGCAAAGATTAAAAAAATTTGTATTGTAATACTGAGACCATTGGCGCGGCCGTTTCGCAGACGGATAGAGGGAATGCTGGAAAGAATAGAAAGACATATCTGCGATTTTGTAGAGGCAAAGACTTGGGACCGCTATCTGCGACTTTCAGAGGAATTAAAGAAAGAACATAGCTTGTTATATGAACAGATGGAGTTAAGTGTAGATGACTTACAAAGGCAAATGGAACAAATTTTAGCTGCCATTGATGTGCATATATGCCAAGCAGAGCAGGTCATTATTCAGACTATAGATAGTCATATCTGGGAGGCTGAACAATCTCTGACAGAAAGTATAGATGCCCGTATCTGGAAAGCGGAAGAAGCACTGACGGCAAGCACTGATGCCCGCATTTGGAAGGCAGAACAATCTCTGATGGAGGGTACAGACGCCCGCATTTGGAAAGCGGAACAATCTCTGATGGAGAGCACAGATGCCCGTATCTGGAAAGCGGAAGAAGCACTGACGGCAAGCACTGATGCCCGCATTTGGAAAGCTGAACAAGCGCTGACTGCAAGCACCGACGCCCGTATCTGGAAAGCGGAAGAAGCGCTTATTGCAAGTACCGATGCCCGCATTTGGAAAGCCGAACAATCTCTGTCGGAGAGTACAGACGCCCGCATTTGGAAAGCCGAACAATCTCTGTCGGAGAGTACAGACGCCCGCATT
>JAAWSG010000104.1 GCA_022801435.1 Lawsonibacter sp. | reverse complement strand
GATCCCGGTCTCCGGCACCATATCGCGGGGTAGAGCAATTGGTAGCTCGTCGGGCTCATAACCCGGAGGTTGCAGGTTCAAGTCCTGTCCCCGCAACCAGAATCCCTAGAGCCGCAACGGTTCTAGGGATTTTTCCTGCCCTCGTTGCAATTTGCATTTGATTTGCCCGCAGAGTCTGTAGGTGAATTTGTCTCAAAAAATATCCCGCATAAAAATTTTCCTCACCACTTGAGTTTGATGTGCCGAATAAAGCCGCCGGCTGTGATTTGCAACAAAGTAGGCAACGGGACAAGGTTTGCAAAAAGCCTTGTCCCCTATTTCTGTTCAGCCGGGGGCTGCTGGGAGAAATCCGGCAGGGTGATGCCAGCGAATTTACCCCGCTTTTTCGCTCCGTTGAGCGCTGGAGCCGTCACCAGCTTGGCGGTGTCCAGGTAGCCGGTCATTGTCCCGATAGCCTCACGCTCGATGTCCTCATTCTTGTGCAGATACTTCCGAGTGGTTTCAATGGATGAGTGGCCCAGGATACCTTGGACAATATTCAAAGGAACTTTCCCCTCCACCAGCCTGGTGGCCAGTGTGTGACGCAGGGCATGGGGATTCACCTTCCTGATTCCGCACCGCCTGGATACGGCTTTCAGTCTGATTTCAAAACTTTTGGGGTCGATGTAGGTTCCTTTGGTGGATGGAAACAGAAGGTTATCCGGATTAGGCCAGCTGGAATTTGCCAGGGTGAAGATGTGCCGGACTAACAGCTCACACAGCTCATCGGAAATGAAAGTTTCCCGGTTGGAGCTTCTGGTCTTGGGGGTGCTCTGCACTATGAGATGGGTCTTCTTATTGGGATCATAGTTGAGGATCTTGATATTGGGATTATCCAAAGAGAGTGCATCTGTGGGGACGCGGATCAGGTTCTTGCTCACCGTCAGCGTCTGCCGCTCCAAGTTGAAGTCGGAAATCTCCAGAGCCAGCAGTTCCCCCACACGGTAGCCCACAAACAGGTCAGTCAGGATGGCAATCCGCTGAGTCTCCTTCATGACCTCTTCAATAAAGATCTGCATCTCATCGGGGGCAAGTACCCGCATCTCCTTCTGGACGACCTCCGGTCGAGCGGTACTGAGGGTGGGGTTGCCGTACAGTTTGTATTTCGTAGTGGCGTAGGTGAAGAAGTCCTTCAGGATCATGTGGTGGTTGCGGATGGTCTTGGGCGAGAGGCCGCCCTGCTTGCCGTCCAGGCGGCCTCCGTTGAGCTGCTTTGTCTGATAGTAGTCCTGAATCACATCCTGCGTGATGGCATAGAGCGGCATCTGCCCAAAGGCCGGGCCGAAGTGGATGTTGTAGGTAGCCAGATAGCTGGCATAGGTGGAGAGCTTCCGGGTGGGCGGCGACTTGTAGAGCTTCAGCCACTCCAGAAACGCATCCTCGAACAGGATCTCAGACTCCAGGGTGTGACCGAGACGGGCCTCCAGCGCCTCCTGGTTGGCCGCGGCCTCCTGCGCCGCCTCAGCCTGCTTCTGAGCGGCCGCCTGCTGGGCCAGCCACTCCTCCTTGCGCTCCTTGCAGATGGCCTTTGTGCGGCCCTTGAAGGACTTGCGCTGAAGGGTTCCATCTTCCTTCCTGCCGATGGTGATCTGATGGACCCAGGTGCGGTCGGGGAGCTGCCAGAAGCTGCCCTCTCCGTTAGAACGTTTTTTTGCCATAGCAGTCAAACCTCCATTATTAGATTGATAAAATGAAGATTTGGCCTTAATGCTTCGCAGCGTCAGGGTTTTCCAGCCATGCGTAAAAAGGCGCGGCAGGAATCCGATAGGTCTGTCCAATCTTGATAACTGGAAACGCCTTGCTGTGAATCAGATTGTAAGCGGCGTTAGTTCCAATTTTCAGAATTTCCTGCAATTCCTTGACGGTCAGGATGCTATCCTGCATTTGCTCACACATAAGCTCCTCCTTTGTGCGCTGCGTGCCGAAGTCTATGTGGTTGTCAAGGTGCATTTGCTGACTCGCAAAGCTATTGTACAATAACTCTGCGGGCAATTCAATGGGTGTACAAGGACTCCGGCAACTTTATTTTTATTTCCTCACGCCGATAAAACTCAGCGGCCAAACAAAAGCGCCCTCCAGACCATAGATGCCGTCTGGAGAGCACTTATAATTTTGACAGCTTAATGATAGCACAGAATCATATGCCCCTTCAAGCACCATCGGAGTGAAAACTTTATGTCTTTTCTGTCACTCTAATGTGCCCAAAATGTGCCCTTGGGGCTGAATCAGGAATGGCAGCCCGTAAACTGATACATTTCCGCCAACTGGGTCAGCGCCTGATTCTTGATCTTGTGGACAGTCCGCACCGCCGCACCGGCCTTCTCAGCAACCTCATCCCAGGGCAGCCCCTCAAAATAGGCAAGGCGGATCACCAGGGCCTGCCGCTTCTCCAGCAGAGAGGTATAGTATTCCAGCCGCTCCTGGACCTGCTCCAGTTCCACCAACTGTAATACGATCTCCTTTTTGGTATCGGAGTTTAGCTTGTTGGCCCGGTTCTGGTAGTTGAGGGCGATGTAAAAGGTCTTGTCAGAAATGCGGCCGTCCGGAATCCCGCCACCGCCGTCACCGTGCCCCAAAGCCATTGCGCTGATCATCTCGGTTTTGGACGTGCGAGCGGGATGTTCCAGTTCATAGTGAAGCAGCGCGATTTTACGCTTGCGCTCCTGGCTGCTCTCCAGAAGGTTGACCACATAGGCTCTCATATCGTTATCCATCATGAAATTTCCTTTCCAATCAAAATTTATCATTGTACTGCGAAGCGATAAATGTGATTGGCGGGGAACGGCACCTGGGAGAAGGCCCATAGGTGTGAAAAGAGCGACCGAATCCACAGAGCTGTGAAAATTCGGCCGCTTGGTACGCATTGAGATATCTTGTCGATGTGACTGATCGGGCAGGCGGAGGCTTTGCCGATTTTTCAACCGGCTTCCTCCTGTTCCTGCGGGAGAAACCGAGACAAGGACGCCTAAATGTTCTCAAGTAAGCGGTGTGTCCTGGCACGTCATACCGGCGGACATTCTCAATACGATGGATTGTCCATCGCATAGAACTCCTTCCGTTTACGGCTGGCACACAGACGGCTTGTCTCTCCTCACCAGGGAAAAACGTGGCAGTGAATACTGCCGTCTGCCAAGGTGGTTTTTATTTGGGATAAGCAAGGTTCCAGTTAGAGATTGCTGCCACAAAAGCTAATATAGCGGACAAAAGTGGCGCCATAGTGTCATTTTCGAGGCAAAAGTTGGGCATTATTCCGCTTTTCTCGACAGATTTTGCAAAAAACAGCCAACAGAATCCACTAGCGATACTGTGGCTTTCTGTTGGCTGTCTATTTACAACTTGGTTAATCGTCTTCTGACAAAACGAACTTATATCCCACTCCCCACTCAGTCCGAATATAATTCTTTCCGACATCCGATAGTTTCTTTCTCAGTCTCTTGATTTCGGATTTTACGATATTTTCTATCACTACCGCAGAATCGCCTCCCCATACCTGATTATATAGCTGTTCACAGGTGAATACTTGCTCTTGGTGATCAGCGAAGTAATGAAGCAAATCAAATTCCCGCCTGGTCAAACTTATATGTTGCCCATTTATCATAACCCGCCGGTAGCGTGGGTTGATGATCAATTCTGAGCCGTGAATGACCGGCTTATGCTGACCATGATTGACGTCATCTTCAACATATCGCTGTATCAATGTATTTGCCTGTGCGACACAGATATCCATATTCAGCGGCTTTTCAAGAAAAGTGTCTGCACCGGCATGAAGAAGCGCAACAGTTTCTTTTGGAGGCAGCGGCTTAGTAAGCGCCAAGATTGGCGTGTGCTTGGTATTCCGTATGGTACGAAGCAGTTCTATACCGTCCACATCAGTAAGCTGGATATCCAAAATGACCAAACAATAATCATTCTCTATGTAGCTTGCCAGCGCTTCCATAGCAGATGTCATGCATTGAATTTCCGTAAACTCGTCCTGCATACTGTTATAAATTGCCTGGCAAATCGTTGGATCATTATCCACAGCTAATATCTGTCTCTTTATGTGGATCACCCCTATTTGATGTTGTATTTCCTTTCCATTATTTTATACAACTAAGAAAGAGCAAAAATTGAGCTTGCATTGATAAAGTATAGCACAGCAGCGTGGTAAAATCGACCAACCGGAGAGGAAACTGTCTTGGCCTCCTTTGCGGCCTACTGTTTTGGGCAGTGAAATTATGTTGTAGCAGTACGATCTTGAACGATACCGCTGGGTCTATACTGCGCCGGCCCTTGTCTTCGCTGTACAGCGGTTCCAGTATTTCTCTTACCTTTGTCCTATTTTACTACTTTTTCGACAGGCTGAGACGGCGAGTCCATAAGAGTTTCATCGTCTGGCCTAATAGGAGGACTTGAATTTTGGAAGCCCTTTAGCGCAATGAGTGATGCCCCACCAGAGAGATCAATTTTATGATACCGGACCTATAGGGGCGTACGCACCCGCTTTGCTGGAGAATGACCCTCGAAAGCGGCGGAATCCTCATTTCTGCCAAGAAACTGGAGCCTTCTATTTAGCCCGCCCCTTGGGCGGGTCAAATATGGGAGCGGACATCATCCGCCCCCAACAAAATTGATTTCCCTGCATATGAATCCCCAAATTTTTCTCCAGAACCCGTTGTTTTCATCTGATCCTGTCTCATTGAACAGTAATATGCCCGACAGCTTCAATTCTCACGTCTCCCAGCGCAACAGGAAAAGCGCCGCCGCCAGCAGATCGGCGCAGCCGCCTGGAGAGAGATTTCTTTGGATAAACTCCTGATCGATTTCCGCAATTTCTTCCATTTCTGGCAAAGGATTATCCGTCAGGAACATCCGGCACCACTCTGCGGCTGCATACGCCTGTACCAGTCCCCTGCGGGAGATCATATTGGTATCAGTTCCCTGGGCTATTAGGTGGAGCAGCGCGATAGCCCCAGCGTCATTGCGGCTCCGGCCAGTGGCCAGGGCTTTTTTCAGGGCGGGGAGTGCGATTTTTAATATGCTGGGGAACCCCTGTGCCGCCTCGCCCCGGATGCCGATGACCCCCTGCTCCAGATAGAGCCGCTGCCCCGCTGTGCAGGCGGTTTCCGGGTCCAGCGTCTCTAGGTCGGCGTTGACTGCAACGGACGCCATAGCGGCGCACTCCTTCAAGATACGTTCTGGGTCCTGGCAAGGGCGGTCCGCCGACCACAGCCGTCCGACCGCACCACAGATGATCCCCAGCGTGAAGATGGCTCCCTTATGGGTATTTATCCCGCCAGTGGCAAGGAACATAGTGCGCTCTGCCTCCTGACCGGCCTTTCTCAAGGTCTGGAAGGTGTCCACCGGGGCGCTTTTTGCCGTCTCCCGACCGATTTGAAAGCATTTCCCCCAGTAGGGAGCCAGAGTGGCGGCGCTGGCGTTGAAGGTGAAGATATCCATATCCCGGTGACTGCCGTTGTTGGCCCGATCTACCAGGCCTGGCTTGGGGGTTGTGCAGACCTCATCCAACAGGGCGCAGGTGACCAGAGCGGAGACCTTCTTCTGGTCGGCGGCGGCGAAGTGGCTCTCTAGGATGCGGCGGGTGACACCCTGGAGTTCTTCTACTGTGTGGACCCGGCGGGAGGCGCAGCCCTTGCCCGGCCTGCCGCAGACGATGCAGCTCCGGGAACCGCCGCCCACTTCCTCCCGCTCCAGCTTGCGGCCGTCGGAGTCCAGCACGTCCATATCGAAGAGCCGCCCCAGAGGGGAGCCGTCCTCGATGGAAACGCACAGGGCTTTCACCTCCTGGGCCGTCCCGGCTACGGCGTACAGGGCCTCACAGCCCGTGGCTGCCAGATTTTCCCCCTGCCAGAGTACCTCCAATCCGGCCGCCCGCAAACCCGCTTTTAATTCCTCCTGTCCCGCCCGGAAAGCCCGGCGGATGAGGGCGGAGTCTTTCACCGGCCCAGCGATGTTCAGGGTAAAGGAGATCACCGGCGCGCCGTATCGCTCCCGCAGGCCGTCCTGGGCCCGGACTCGGGCTTCCCGGGCCTCCAGCATCTCCATCAAAGTGACTTCCTGCTCCATTGCACTCCCTCCTCAGTAATGGACAACGTTTTTCTCTCGCTGGATGGCCTCGATAACCGGTTGACCCTCCGGGGAGTTGAAATATCTCCAAGTAGTCTCTGGCACCAGAGGGTGGATATCCTCCAAATGTCCGTCATGGATGGCTTTTCGGACGGTGCTGGCGCTGACGGGCATACCGCTGATCTCCAGCCGGGGAATCACCTGACACTCTACCCCCAACTCAGGCAGGCGGGTGGCCATGATCTCGTTGTACAGGGCGGTGACATGGCTGGCCTTCTCCTCCCCCACATACCGCCGGGTGATGTTCAGACAGGGGGCGATTTTCCCGAAGACCTCCAGGTCCAAGGCGGCGTGGGTGCGGATGACGGCGTCCTCGTCCTTGAGAAAGTAGCTGGGGAAGGTGGCGGAGCTGATGATGTAGGGGCCGGAAGCATGACAGACCACATTGGGCAGATGGGCGGTCCCCTCCTCCACCAGCCGCTTTCGGACGGCAAAGGGTATGGGCCCCGCCTCCTCGCTGAGAACGAAGATGTGGACGGTGTTGTTCTCCGCCGCCGCCCGCTCCACCAGATGGAGGTGGCCCAAAGAAAAGGGGTTGGCGTTCATCACGATGGCGGCGGACTGACCCTCCCGCCTGGTTTTCTCCAGGGCGGCGCAGTAGTCTGAAAAGCCCCGGCGGCGGTTCTCCATAAAGACCAGGCCGTCCACCCGGACGATCTCATAAAAGCCCAGGTCACCGAAGAATTTGGCGCTCTGGGGCTTGGTGTAGAGGAACAGGCGGGTGTTTCCACGCCGTGCCTGCACCTCCATCAGGTGGCTGACCACCTGGTTGAGCAGACCCTCCCCCTGCCGGTCTCCGGACACCGCCAGACAGCGGATGGTGTTCCCAAAACAGCTCCCGGTGGCAATCAGCCGCCAGTCACCGTCGAAGAGTCCGCAGGTGTAGTCCAGATTGCCATCCCTGCGGATGCCCTCCTGCTCCAAAAGCGCGTCCATCTGACGCTGGGCCCGTGTGTCGTTGGCGGAGATTACGGTTAAGGTGTCGCCCATAAAAGTCACCTGTCCTTGTAAGAACCGCCGCTCCTGGCGGCCTGTTTTCATGATTATAGTAATTATAGCAAAATGATAGCGGGAATAAAAGCCTCCCCTGACACTACGATCCGCAAACGCTAGGGGAAACAGAGAGAGGAGGGGGCTTACAGAGGTATAATTCCCAGCACAATCACCACCACCAGCATACACAGGATGGAGAAGATCCTGGCGTGCATAATAGACCTCTTGCGAAAATATGGTAGAAATCTTGCAAAAAGGCTATGCAGAAAAGCATCGGCATCGCGGGAGGAAGCCAAAGCTGAGCATAGAGGATTTGCTGCTGGCAGCCCTGGAGTATCTGCGGGAATATCGTACCTATGCCCATATAGCGGCCAGTTACGGAATAGCAGAAAGCAATATCTATCGAGGGATCAAGTGGGTGGAAGATACGCTGATCCGGGACGGAACCTTTTCACTGCCCGGTCGGAAAGCGCCGCTAACAAGTGACATAGAATATGAGGTGGTTCTGATAGACGCAACAGAATCGCCGATTGAGCGTCCTAAAAAAAGCAAAAGCGGTACTATTCCGGGAAGAAAAAGCGGCATACAC
>JAAWSG010000082.1 GCA_022801435.1 Lawsonibacter sp. | reverse complement strand
GATTCTCCTGGGGGTGGCCGTCCTGGCGGTCGTGGTGTTCTTCATTCTGAAATAAGCGGTCCATATATTCAGGCCGGAAAAGCAAGATCGCTTTTCCGGCCTGATTTGAACCCTTTCCAAAAAAGCCAGAAAAAGCAGATAAAAGAATCCTCCCCTGTCACTGGTGTAACAGGGGAGGCGTTTCATCACCGGCGGGTTCCCCGGTAGTTGCCCCGGCTGCGGGAGGAGCCGGCCCCGGTCCGGCGGCGTCCCCGGGCGCGCTGGGACAGGGCCATCCGGAGCAGCACCAGACCCACCAGGAGCAAAGCTGAGGCGGCCAGCAGCTGCACGCCGGAGGAGTGGATAAAGTTCAAAAACTGCTGTTTCTTGTACAAAAGCTCCGAGCGCTCCACGGAGGTGACCGCCACCAGGTCCAGCACGCCATAGACCGTGCCCTCATAGGACAGCTTCATGGCGCCCATGACCTCGCCCTCCTTCACGGGGGCCTCTACCTCCTGCGCGTAGAGGGTGATTTCGGTCTGAATATCGTCCAGGTCCAGGTCCCGGGGCAGGGTGCGGGTGATGGACCCCTGGGGCTTCAAATTGACCTCATCGGTCTGGCGGGACATGGTGACCGCGACCTTAGCCACCGGCTCGCTGTCCCGGGTGATGGTGACCCGGTGGAAATTGGCGAAGCCCCACTCCAGAAGGCGCTTGCTCTCCCGAAACTGGCCCTGCTTCTTGTCGGCCTCCCCCGGCACGTCCATAGGACCGGAGCCCAGCACCACCGAGATGAGCAGGGTGTCGTCGTCCTCCGCCGCGGCTACCAGACAGCGGCCCGCCTCGTCCGTTGTGCCCGTCTTGCCGCCGATGCACTTGTTATACACATAGCCGCTGTAGTTCCAGTTGGAGATCAGGCCGTTGGTGTTGTAAAAAAAGCGCTCGTCGGACTTGTTGGTGGGCGGGACGGTGTAGCTGACCGTCATAATCAGGGTGCGGAAGAATTCGTGCTTCAGGGCGGCCTGCATCCAGAGCGCGATGTCATAGGCGGTGGTGTAGTGCTCCGAGTTGTGCATCCCGGCGGTGTTGGTAAAGTGGGTTCCCCGGCAGCCCAGCTCCCCCGCTCTCCGGTTCATGCGGGCCACGAAGTCCTCAATGGTCCCGTCCGCCGCCGCCGCCAGCACGTTGGCCGCGTCGTTGTCCGAGTGTACCATCAGACAGTACATCAGCTGCTCCACCGTCAGGACCTCCCCCAGCTGGATGCCGGCGGTGGAGTAGGAGGCGGTGATGTCCTGGAGTCGGGTCTCTCCGGCGGTGACCGGGGTGTCCAGGGTCAGCCTGCCCTCCTCAATGGCCTCCAGCACCAGCAGAGCGGTCATCACCTTTGTGATGCTGGCGGGGTAGGCGCGCTCATAGGCGGCCTTGTCGTAGAGGACCTCATTATAATTCGCGTTGAACAAAACCGCGTTCCTGCAATACAGGTCGATGGGCTCCAGAGCGCCGCAGGGGAGGGTCAGAAGGGACAGCGCCATGGACAGGACAAAAACCAGGGAAAGAATTCGAGATTTTTTCATAGGAAATTCTCCATATGTATGATATACTATAGGTACAAGGCGGGGTTTCGGCTGATTCCATTATAGCAGACCCCAGCCGCAGGCGCAAGAGTGAGGGGGCGGAAACTTTGGGGGGAATAACCAGGTATGAAAAATTTGTTTTGTGTCTGACGGCGCTCTTTGTGCTGATGGCCGCCGGCTGGTTTCTCGCCTCCGGACCGGACGACGAGCCCTACACCGTGACCGTCCAGCGCCAGGACCCCGAACCGGCTGTATCGGTCCCCGAGGCGGGCAGCTGGCCGGAGAGCCTGGTGGAGGGGGAGCGGATCGACCTGAACACCGCCGGGGTGTACGACCTGTGCCGCCTGCCGGGAATCGGCGAGAAGCGGGCCCAGGCCATTGCCGCGTGGCGGGAGGAGCACGGGCCCTTTCAGACGGTGGACGAGCTGGTCCAGGTCCCGGGCATTGGGCCGGGCATTTTGGAGGGCCTGCGGGAGTACGCAGTCACAGGAGGCGAGTGAGAAGCTATGGCAAAGATATTAGTGGTAGATGACGAGCAGGTGCTGGTCAAGGGCATCAAATTCAATCTGGAGCATGAGGGCTACCAGGTGGAGGTGGGGTGTGACGGGGAGCAGGCGGTGGACCTGGCCCGGGAGGGGAGCTTCGACCTGATTTTACTGGACCTGATGATGCCCAAGCTGGACGGCTTTGAGGCGTGTATGCGCATCCGGGAGTTCTCCGCGGTCCCCATCATCATGCTCACCGCGAAGGGGGAGGACATGGACAAGCTGATGGGGTTTGAGTGCGGGGCGGACGACTACATCACAAAGCCCTTCAACCTTCTGGAGCTGAAGGCCAGAGTCCGGGCCCTGCTGCGCCGCTCCGGGGCGTCGGAGCAGCGGCAGTCCAGCATTCTGGAGGCGGGCCACATCCGTCTGGACGCGGGGCAGCGCTCCGCCTGGCGGGACGGGGTGGAGGTGGAGCTGACCGCCAAGGAGTTCGACCTGATGGAGCTGCTCCTGCGCAACCCGGGCCGGGTCTACAGCCGGGAGAATCTGCTCAACGTGGTGTGGGGCTATGAGTATATCGGGGACTACCGCACGGTGGATGTCCACATCCGGCGGCTGAGGGAGAAGCTGGAGCTGGACCCCGCCAGCCCGGAGTATATCCGCACCAAGTGGGGGGTGGGCTACTACCTGGCCAAGAGCTGAGTTTTTGGGGAACGGAGGGCGCTCCATGGACAACAACAAAAATAAAGTCCCGTTTTTCTCCTCCCTGCAGGTGAAGTACGCTATGAGCTACCTGGTCATCTTCGCCGTGGTGCTGGTGCTGCTGAACACCTACCCGGTGCTGGCCTCCCAAGACCTGCTGTTCACCTCCAAGCGGGACTCCTTGAAGAGCCAGGCGGCGGTGATGGCCTCCGCCCTGATGGAGCTGGAGTCCCTGTCCGCCGACCAGGTGGAGCGGGTGATGAACATGCTGGACAGTATGGGCCTGCGGCGCATCCTGGTCACCGACCCGGCGGGGCTGATCCTCTACGACAGCACACAGCCCAGCCGGGAGGAGGGGGAGGCCGGGCAGTACCGCTACGCCCTCTACCAGGAGGTGGTGGCCGCCCTGCGGGGGAACGACGTGGCCTACTCCCGGTACGCCGACCACACCTTCACCTCCACTGCCGCCTGTCCCATTGTCTACCGGGGGATGATTATCGGCGCCATCTACATCCTGGAGGTGGACCAGGCCCAGGGAGAGCTGCTCTACAGCCTCCAGCAGAACCTGCGCACCATCTCCCTGGTCATCGCGGCGGTGACTCTGGTGATGAGCACCCTGTTCTCCAAGGTGCTGACCGCCCGCATCGCCGCCCTTCTGCGGGCCTTCCGGGTGGTGGGAGAGGGGGAGTACGGCCACCGCCTCCAGCCTGTGGGGCGGGACGAGCTGGCCCAGCTGGCGGGGGAGTTCAACCAGCTCACTGACCGCCTCCAGACCACCGAGGAGGTCCGCCGCCGCTTCGTCTCGGACGCCAGCCACGAGCTGAAAACCCCGCTGGCCTCCATCCGCCTGCTGGCCGACTCCATCTTGCAGACCGATGAGATGGACCCCGCCATGGTGCGGGATTTTGTGGGGGATATCGGCTCCGAGGCCGAGCGGCTCACCCGCATCACCGAGCACCTGCTGGCCCTCACCCGGCTGGACAGCCTGCCGGTGGGAGAGGAGAAGGTGGTGGACGTATCCCAGGTGACCGAGCGGACCGCCGCCCTCCTCCAGCCGGTGGCGGACGCCGCCGGGGTGACGGTGGAGAAGAGCCTGAAGCCGGGGTGCGCCGTGCTGTGTACCGAGGACGATCTCTCCCAAATTTGCTTTAACCTGGTGGAAAACGCCATAAAATACAACTATTCCGGGGGAAAAGTCTTCGTCTTGGTGTACCGGGACAGGGACCAGGTGCTGCTGGAGGTGGGGGACACCGGGATGGGGATTCCGGAGGAGGACCTGCCCAAGGTGTTCAACCGCTTTTACCGGGTGGACAAGGCCCGGTCCCGGGCGGCGGGGGGGACCGGACTGGGGCTGTCCATTGTCCGGGACACGGTGCGCCGCCACGGAGGCTGGGTCACCGCCCGGCCCCGGAACCCGGAGGGGAGCCTGTTTACCGTGGGCTTTCCCCGGTACATCCCAGAGCAGGGCGGAAGGGGGGAGGAGCAATGAGACGGCGGTTTCTGGTCCTGCTGGCCTTGGTGCTGCTTCTGGCGGCCTGCGGCGGCGGGGAGGAGGGAGAGCCGGAGGGGCCTGTCCTCTGGTTCTGCACCAGCCCGGAGGAGAGCCACGGCCCCGCCCTGGCCTGCGAGCCCTACCGCCCCCCGGAGGGGGAACTCACCCCCAATCCCGACGCCCTGCTGGAGGCGCTGATGGCCGGGCCCGCAGACCCGGGGCTGGTCTCCCCCTTCCCCAGGGGGCTGACCTTTCAGTGGTGGGAATGGGACGACAGCCACCCCGGGAACCTGCGGGTGCGGATGTCCGAGCAGTATGGCGGTCTCACCGATATCGCCCTCACCCTGGCGGACTACTGCATCGTCCTCACACTGAGCCAGGTGGAGGGGGTGGAGGGGGTGGAGATCCTCTCCGCCGGCTATAGCGCCAACTACCGCAGCCACCAGCTGATGACGCCGGAGGAGGCGGTGCTGCAAGAAAATGCTTGACAATCCGCCGGTTTGTCTGTACCCTAAATAAATGAAACCCCAAAAACTCCATTTTGAAGCGGACCGACACAGTTCAGAAAGAGGGCATGATCCATGAGTGAATACAAAATCAACACCAAATGCGTCCAGAGCGGCTACACCCCCGGCAGCGGAGAGCCGAGGCAGGTCCCCATCATCCAGTCCACCACCTTCAAATACGCCACCAGCGAGGACATGGGGAAGCTCTTTGACCTGGAGGCCAGCGGCTATTTCTACACCCGCCTCCAAAACCCCACCAACGACCATGTGGCGGCCAAGATCTGCGACATGGAGGGGGGGACCGCCGCCATGCTCACCTCCTCCGGCCAGGCGGCCAACTTCTACGCCATCTTCAACATCGCCAACTGCGGGGACCACGTGGTGGCCAGCTCCACCATCTATGGAGGGACCTACAACCTCTTCCACGTGACCATGCGCAAGATGGGCATCGAGTTCACCTTTGTGGACCCCGACTGCACCCCGGAGGAGCTGGAGGCCGCCTTCCGCCCCAACACCAAGGCGGTCTTTGGAGAGACCATCGCCAACCCCGCCCTCACTGTGCTGGACATTGAGAAGTTCGCTCAGGCGGCCCACAGCCACGGCGTGCCGCTGGTGATCGACAACACCTTCGCCACCCCCATCAACTGCCGGCCCTTCGAGTGGGGCTGTGATATCGTCACCCACTCCACCACCAAGTATATGGACGGCCACGGCGCGGGGGTGGGGGGCTGTATCGTGGACAGCGGGCGGTTCGACTGGATGGCCCATGCGGACAAGTTCCCCGGCCTGTGTACCCCGGACGACAGCTACCACGGCATCACCTACGCGGAGAAGTTTGGACGGGAGGGCGCCTTCATCACCAAGTGTACCGCCCAGCTCATGCGGGATTTCGGCTCCATCCAGTCCCCCCAGAACGCCTTTTTGCTGAACCTGGGCCTGGAGAGCCTCCATGTGCGGATGCCCCGGCACTGTGAAAACGCCCTGGCGGTGGCAAAATACCTGGCTGCCAGCGAGAAGATCAGCTTTGTCACCTACCCCGGCCTGGAGGGGGACAAGTACTACGCCCTGGCCCAAAAGTATATGCCCAATGGGACCTGCGGCGTGGTGTCCTTCGGCTTCCGCGGGGGCCGGACCGCCGCGGAGACCTTTATGAAGCACCTGAAGCTGGCCGCCATTGAGACCCATGTGGCGGACGCCCGCACCTGTGTGCTCCACCCGGCCTCCGCCACCCACCGGCAGATGAACGATGAGGAGCTGGCCGCCGCCGGCATCACCCCCGACCTGGTCCGCTTCTCCTGCGGCATCGAGGACAGCGCGGACCTCATTGCCGATCTCGCCCAGGCCCTGTCCCACATTTGATGCGCTCCCTCCCTCCCCCGGACAACGGGGGAGGGAGAGAACCCGAGAGGTGCTGAATATGAAAAACGCTGGAACCATTTTGATGTATAACTGCTCCGGCCCGGAGTTTTCCAAGCTGCGGCAGATTTTTGCCATGCTCCGCCTGCGCATGAGGCCGGTGGAGCCAGAGCGCTATCACATCCCCCTGGAGGAGCTGGCCGCCGGGAAGGGGGAGCCGGGAGAGGCCGCCCAGCCCCTGGAGGAGGCCATGCTGGTCTTCTGCGGCATGGGACAGGCGCTGCTGAACCAGGTGCTGGAGGTCATCCGGGTGGCTCAGCTGCCCCCCATCCCGCTCAAGGCGGTGCTCACCCAGCACAACCGGCAGTGGAACACCCTCCAGCTGCACGAGGAGCTGCTCCGGGAGCGGGAGGCCATCGCGGCAGAAAAAAAGGAAAAAGTATAAAAAACCGTTGACAAATCCGCCGGGAGACAGTATAATAAAAAAGCGGTCTGGGAAGGACCGCGCTTTGCGGCTGTGCTGGAATTGGTAGACTGGCAAGCTTGAGGTGCTTGTGTCCGTATGGGCGTACGGGTTCGACTCCCGTCAGCCGCACCACGAAAGTCCGCAGTCGATGATACAATCGACTGCGGACTTTTTAATTTTGCTTATGAAAAAGCCTTGAAATCAAGGGAATAGCGGGATGCTGGGGGTGCAGATGGTCCCCGGCATCCCGCTTTTTTCGTTTCTGGGGGGCGGATGCTGGTGAGCGAGATTTGGATTTTGAACCCTCCCCCTGGCCTTGCGAGAGGGAAAATTAAAAGGTTGGGGGAATCGTTGAAAGGTTGTCATTCCATTTACTGATCGCTTTCCAGGTCGTGGAGAGTTTTTCCGTCTTGGGTCTTCCAGGAAGTCCAGCCGTTTGCACTTTTCCCCACAACAAACATAGCCGCTCCAGATGGGCTGGCAAGGAGGACATCTTCCAGCAGAACATAGTTTTCATCTACTTGAGCTGACTTTCGGCGCTCCCTGATTCCGGCTGAAATAGTGTTGTCATCCTGCGGCGAAATACTGCTACCCTGTAGTACAACAAAGCCATCGCTCGTTTGCCTTGCCGTAGCGTTGACGGTTATACCATACTGCTTTACTGTACGGGTAAGGTAGAACTTAACACCCTCATCTGTTTCTGCTCCATCTCCTGGCCGCTCTTTTGTTGATGGAATCTGACTCAGAGGGACAAAAACCTTGTGTCCCAATGTACCCATGATGAGCTTAGCAAAATCAATGAACTCCTCCAACTCACTTTCTTTCTCCTCAGTTATGTTCCCGGAGGTGGGATCATTGCCGTTCTTCACTTCGTAGCGGTTGGCAGCAATAGCGAGATTGCAGAAACGATTTTCAAGATAACTGATCTCCGTGGGGCCAAAGGAATTGTTTGATGTTGTAAATACTACTGCCTCTGTCCAGTAATCCTTTTCTGGATTACGCTTATGCTCCTGCAGACGGTTAAGGATGCCTTCGCCATTTTTCCTGGCCCCGGCCTGTCCTATATACACAACCAGTTTCCCCGTTTGGTCGGAGGTTCCAAATAGGAAATATACACCGCTCTGCTTTAAGTCATCCCGTTCCTTGCACTTGTCAAGTTCAGTACGGGGAATTTTATAGGCGATATCTGTCCAGTTGGCAAGGGTGCATTTGATGCGACCATTGGCGTCACCGTCCATAAGAGCCTGTTTAATATCTTCTGATGAGGATGGCAATGAGGGCGAAAGTAAGAATCTGAGCAGAAATAACGAGTTTACGCTCACAATTTTTCCAAAG
>JAAWSG010000081.1 GCA_022801435.1 Lawsonibacter sp. | reverse complement strand
CACCATGGGGGAGGGGGTGTGGGAGACGTACTGGTTCAGCTCGGGGTGCTTCTTCTTCACGTAGCCCACAAAGCCGGGGCAGCAGGAGGAGGTGAGCACTCCCTTTTCCGCCAGCTCCTCAGACTCCCGGTCGGCCACCATGTCCGCGCCCAGGGCCACCTCCGCCACGCCGGAGAAGCCCAGCTGCTTCAGCCCGGCCACCAGCTGTCCATAGGTGGCGGGGGCGAACTGGCCGGCGATGGAGGGGGCAATGACGGCGTAGGTCTTATACCCCCAGTGGGCCCCGCCCTGGATCATCTGGATGGCGTCCACAATCCAGGACTTGTCCTGAATGGCGCCGAAGGGGCACTGATACACGCAGTTGCCGCAGGAGATACACTCGTTGATGTCGATGGAGGCTTTCTTGTCCGGACCCATGGAGATGGCCTTTGCGGGGCAGCCCTTCTCGCAGGGGCGCTGGTTCTTCACGATGGCGCTGTACTGGCAGGCGCTGACGCACTTGCCGCAGGTGATACACTTGCTGTGGTCGATGCTGGCGCGGTGGTTGACGATGGTGATGGCGTCCTTGGGGCAGGCGTGGACGCAGCGGGTGGCCAGACAGCCCCGGCAGGAGGCGCTGACCGTCATCTCAGTCACCGGGCACTCGTCGCAGGCGATGGGCAGCACCTCCACCACGCTGGGGTTGCTCTTGTCCCCGCCCATGGCCATTTTGACCCGGCTGCTGATAATGGCCCGCTCCTTATAGATACAGCAGCGCAGGCTGGCCTCGGGTCCGGGAATGATTTTTTCCGGGATGTCCAAAATGCCGGTCTGAAGCTTGTCCTCCCAGGTCAGACGGGCCACCTCGGTAAGTACGCCGGTTTTCAGCTCCTGAATTTTTGTCTCAAATGTGTGCATTGTATTCCTCCTCTTCCGGATGTCCGCAGAGGGCTCCCCTGCAAGTTTCCCTTCATTTTCGCCCCATTGTACTCCATCTCCGCGGGGGTTGTCAAGCTGAATTTTGCACCATTCCCGCCAGCTTTACACAGGCCCTGCCGCCATTTCGACGGTCCCCTCCGGCAGGCTGATCCGCAGGCCGGTCCGGACGGGGAAAAAGCCGGGAAAGCGCGCCGCAAAATACTCCATCGCCCCGGCCCCGGTGCAGTGGCAGGCCCCCAGCCGGCGCACTCCCAGCTCCCTCAGACGGGCGCAGGTGTACCGGACCCGCTCCTCCCCGCTGTCCGACAGGTGGGTCCCGCCGAGAAAGACGGTCACCGGCCTGCCGAACCGGGCGGACACCTGGCGGCACATACTGACCACCCCGCTGTGGGCGCAGCCCGAGAGGAGGGCCAGGTCCTCCCCCGCCTCCAGCACCAGCGCCGCCTCATCGGGGAAGGGGTCCACCTCCAGCGCCCCGCCTCTGCGCCGGAGAAGTCTGGGATTGGGGCGCTCCGGCTCCTCCAGGCAGGGGAAGCCGGACACTGCCCAGACCCCTCTCCCCAGCTCCAGCGGGTCCTCCCCCACCACCTCCAGCGGGATTTTTGAGGTCTCCAGCAGCCGCCGGGACACCGCCGCGCCGATCTCGGCCAGCCCGGAGCCTTTTTGGGCGTAGCGGGCCGTGAAAAACTCCGGACCCAGCAAGATCCGCCCCGGCCGGACCCCCTCCCCCAGCAGGGCGGCGGTCCCTCCGGTGTGGTCGTAGTGCCCGTGGCTGAGCACCAGGGCGTCCAGCGGGGACAGGCTCACCCCCATGCTCCGGGCGTTGTTCCAGAACCGGGGGGAGGCCCCCGTGTCATAGAGCACCCGGCAGTCCGGCCCCTCCACCAGCAGGCTCAGCCCGTGCTCCGCCGCCAGCCCCTCCCAGGCCGCGGTGTTCTCCATCAGGACTGTAATCGAAAAGGACATATCCTCCCGCCTCTCTAAAAAATTTGCATGATTTCATTCATCATTTCTATCCGGGCCCATTATACCACCTCCCCCGCCCCGGGGCAACCTGCCGGCGTCCCGCTTCCCTGGAAATCAGAGCTCCAAAACCGGCCCCGCTCCGGAACAGAAGCCGGAGCTGGCACGGAAAACCATTGTGTTTGGGGGAAATTTGTGTTATAGTCTAGTCGAAACCCGTCCCTTTACGCGGAAGGAGGCCCCTGCTTGAATATTTCTCTCCCCCTCCGGCTGTCCCGCCCCCAGCTTCTGGCGGCCGGGCAGCTGGCTCTGATTCTGCTCTCCCCTCTGATTCTCATTGCGGCCTGCCAGACCATCAGCCTGCAGAGCCTCCCCCAGGCTGTCCAGTGGCTGTTCTCCCACCTGGAGGCGGCGGGGCTGTGGTATCTGGCCGTCCTGCTCCTCCAGCTGGCCCTCTCCGGTCTGACCCGGCTCACCGGACTGGCCTTTCTGCTGGCCGCCCTGCCCTGCGCCGGGCTGACCCTGGCCAGCTTTTACAAGTCCGCCATCAATGGGGAGCCCCTGGCCCTCTCCGACCTGGCCATGGCGGGGAACCTGGGGGAGATTGCCGGCTTCGCCTCGGACAAGCTGGCCCCCTCCCCCGCCACCGTTGGCGCTCTGGTCCTCCTCGCCGCCGCTGTCCTGGCCCTCACCGCCCTGGACGCGCTGGGACGGCGCGCCCCCCGGCCCGCCCTCCCCCAGGGGCTTCTGCTGAGCGGGCTGTGCGCCGTCTATCTGGCCCTGCTGGGGAGCGTCCCCCTGGCCGCCTACGGCAGAGAACAGTATGCCGCCTTCCCCATGCAGGGGGACCGGGACCTGGCCTGCGGCGTCCCCCTCAGCCTGCTGTCCGCCTGGTACGGCGGACAGCCCAACGGCTCGGACCAATACGGGGAGGTGCGCATGGCCTCCCTCCTGTGGGAGATGGAGCGCGCCCAGGCCAGTCACCCCCCCTCCGGCGTGCGCCCCCACGTCATCTTCGTGATGAATGAGAGCTTTTTTGACCTCACCACCCTGCCCGGCCTCACCTTCTCCCAGGACCCCCTGCCCAACTACCACCGCCTCCAGTCCGACCCCGGGACCACCTGGGGGCCCTTTTTCACCAACACCTGCGGGGGCGGGACGGGCTGGGTGGAGATGGACACCTTCACCGGCGTGTCCAACACCCTGCTGGACGCCGCCAGCGACAACACCGCCATGGAGCCGGAGGTCTACGCGGCCCTGCCCTCCTACGTCCGCGTGCTGCGGGAGAACGGCTACCGCACCGTCGCCTTCCACGCCCACACCAGCGAGCTGTTCAACCGGAAGCAAAACTTCCCCCTCCTGGGCTTTGACGAGGTGCTCTTCCGGGAGCCCTTTTTGGAACACGCCACCTTCTTCGGGGGGTTCTTTGACGACGAGTCCGCCGGGACCGTCCTCCTCTCCCTCTTTGAGAAGTACCGGGAGGACCCGCTGTTCCTCTACGTGCTGACCATGCAGAACCACCAGCCCTACAACAGCGGCCGGTACAAGGGGGAGGAGAAGCTGGAGGTCTCCGCCCCGCTGCTCTCCCCCACCGAGCTGGAGATGGTGAACTGCTACGCCACCGGCCTGTACGACGCGGACCGGATGCTGGGCCGGCTGGTGGACTTCTTCTCCCAGGTGGAGGAGCCCGTGCTGCTGGTCTTCACCGGGGACCACCGGCCCGGCTTCGCCAACGGGGACGGGACCAGCGTGTACACCGCCCTGGGTCTGGTCCCCACCTCCCGGTCGGTGGGCTGGAACGAGGCGCAGTATTACGAAATGCTCCACACCGACTACCTCATCTGGAGCAACTACGCCCCCGGGGAGGGGGAGCGCCCCAACAGCACCCACATGATGGGGGCCTCTGTCCTGGAGCTGGCCGGTGTGGATACCACCCCCTTCTACGCCTGGCTGGCTCAGACCCGGCGGGAGGTGCTCTCCTTCCGCCACCGCATCCTCACGGTGGACCCCCAGGGGGAGCTGGTCCTGGCGGACAGCCCCGAGACCGCCGGGTTCTGGGCCGGCTATCAGGACGTTGTCTTTGACCTTCTCTACGGAGAGGGGTACATCGCCCGCCAGGCCAACACACCCGGCGGCCCATAGCGGAAGCTCCCTCAGATTCCCCATTGAAACCTGGCGCAATATTTGCTACAATGGGAGACGCGCAGTTCCAAGACCCCAAACCCAGACGTCCCGCCGCCGGCGGGGCGCAGGCTAGACAAAGGAGCATCTATGAAAACCATCCATTCCCTCTCCCGCCGGGCGGCGGCCCTTCTGCTGGCGGTCCTGCTGGCGGTCCCCACTGTATACGCCGACGCGGGCGCACGCAAGCTTCAGACCTCCATCGAGCTTGTGGACGGCCTGACCTACCAGAACACCATTACGGAAAACAACTCCAGCCGCATCGAAAGCTTCTCCTTCGAGCTGGAGCCGGAGAGCGCCGGCAGGCCCATCCTCCTCCAGAGCTCCGGGACCATCTACGGCGCGGCCTCCATCAGCAAGGCGGTCAGCCGGGCTCAGGAGCTGGGCTACCACGTGCTGGGCGCCATCAACACCGACTTCTTCTCCATGTCCAACGGGATGCCCCTGGGCATTGTCATTGAGGACGGGGTGTACAAGTCCAGCAGCGGCGCGGAGAACGCCATGCTCATCACGGACGGCGCGGTATCCATCGTGCAAAACCCCACCATTGAGCTGAGCCTCTACAACGAGGAGACCGGCTATACCGCCATCCCCCAGTACTTCAACAAGGTCCGCAGCGACATCGGCGGAGTCTACCTGCTCAACAGCGACTTCTCCTCCGTGTCCACCCGCACCTCCTCTTCGGGCTGGTACATCCGTCTGCGGGCGGCGGGGAGCACGGAGTTTGTCCCCGCCCCCGAGCCGGAGACACCCACAGACCCCGGCACCGACCCGGCCGCGGACCCCAACGCGGACCTTGACACCGACCCGGCCGCAGACCCCAACGCGGCCCCCGACACCGACCCCAACGCGGACCCGGGTACAGACCCTGATACGGACCCGAACGGCGACCCGGCCACAGACCCCAGCACCGGCGCTGACCCCGGCGAAGCGCCAGGCACAGACCCCGGCACGGCCCCGACCCGGCCGGCCCTGGTGGCAGTGAACGGAAACGCGGAGCCCGTCCCCCTCCCCGCCCTCACGGTCAACTCCTCCATCGCCCTGGAGGTGGTGGAGACCCTGCACTCCGACCAGCCCCTGTCCATCCCCCAGGGGGAGTACATACTCACCGCCGCCGACCTCTCCGGGCGGGAGGACGTGTTCCAGGCCTTCCAGGCGGGGGACAAGGTCACTCTGAACACCATCTGCCAAAACCCCGCCGTCTCCGCCGCCCAGTGGGCAGGAGGGGTGGGAGACATTATGGTGTGGGACGGCGTGGTCACCGACACCGCCAGCTGGACCTACTCCAAGGACGGACGCCAGCCCCGCACCGCCCTGGGCCTGAAAGAGGACGGAACCCTGGTCCTCTACGCGGTGGACGGGCGCAAATCGGGGTACTCCTCCGGCCTGTCCCAGCTGGACCTGGCTATGGAGCTGCTCAACCGGGGCTGCCTCTGGGTGGTCAACCTGGACGGCGGCGGCTCCACCTCCCTGTCCGCGTGGCTCCCGGGCCAGAGCGGTCCTGTTTTGAAGAACACCCCCTCTGACGGCCGGGCCAGGTCCTGTGCCACCTTCCTCCTCCTGGTCACCGACCAGCGGGGGAACGGTCAGGCGGAGCGGCTGGCCTGGCCGGAGGACGGACCGGTGGTGCTGGCCGGCTCCTCCCTCCCCCTGCCCCAGGCCGCCGCTATGGACGGGGGACTCAATCCGGTCAGCGCGGCGCTGGACAACCTCACCGTCCGCTCCCAGACCGGGCTGGGGACCGTTGAGGATGGAATCTATACCGCCGGAGACCGCCCGGGTACAGACATTCTCCACCTGTCTGACCCCTACAGTCAGGCGGAGGGCTTTGCCCAAATCCACGTGGTGGACAGCCTGACCTCCTTCACCGTTTCCAAGGCGGGCTCCACCTCCCCCCTCTCCTCCATCCAGGTGGAACCCGGAGAGCAGATCCAGCTGACCGCCTCCGGACAGTACTGGAGCCGGGCGGCTTTGCGGGACTTCGGACCCGTCACCTGGACCGCGGAGGGGAACCCGGGAACCGTAGACTCCTCCGGCCTGTTCACCGCCTCGGAGCACTGGGGCGGCGGGAGCATCACCTTCTCTGCCGGCGGCCTCAGCCAGACGGTCCAGTTCACCATGGAGAACGTCCACCAGGATGTCCCGGAGGACCACTGGGCCTATGAGGCGGTGGACTACTGCTACCGGAACGGCATCGTCACCGGCGTCGCTCCCACCCGCTTCGGCCTGGACAACCACATCCGCCGGGGAGACTTTATGCTCATGCTCTACAGCGCCTTGGGCCGCCCCGCCGTCGAGTGGGAGGCCACCTTTACCGACGTCTCCCCCTCGGACTACTACTACACCGCCCTGTCCTGGGGGCAGGTGTCCGGACTGGCCTCGGGGACCGGACAGGGGGCCTTCTCCCCGCTGAACTCCATCACCCGGGAGCAGGCGTTCACCATCCTGCGCCAGGCCCTGCCCCTCTTGGAAAAAACTGTTCCGGACGGAGATCTGGCCATTCTGGACCAGTTCAGCGACCGGGATATGATCGCCAACTACGCCCAGGGACACACCGCCACTCTGGTGGAACAGGGCCTCGTCTCCGGCAAAGGGGACCGGGTGGACCCCCAGGGACTGCTGACCCGGGCGGAGATGGCCGCAATTCTCTATAAGCTGATTACCTTTACTCCCGCCGAGCCGGAGACCCCGGAGCAGCCCGACATCCCCGGTATCAAGCCCGAGAACCCGGAGCAGCCCGACGTCCCCGGCATCAAGCCCGAGAACCCGGAGCAGCCCGACATCCCTGGCATCAATCCCGAGACCCCGGAGCAGCCCGACATCCCCGATACCAAGCCCGAGACCCCGGAGCAGCCCGACATCCCCGGTATCAAGCCCGAGAACCCGGAGCAGCCTGACATCCCCGGTATCAAGCCCGAGAACCCGGAGCAGCCCGACATCCCCGACATCAAGCCCGAGAACCCGGAGCAGCCCGCCCAGTACACCCTGACCCTGGACCGGACGCAGCTCTCTCTGGCCTCCGGGGGCAGCGACACCCTCACCGCCGCCCTGGTTCCCGCGCCGGCTCAGGCCCCTATCACCTGGACCAGCAGCGACCCCAAGCTCGCCCATGTCTCCGCCTCCGGGATGGTCACTAACCTCAACCCCGGCAAAACCAGCGCTGAGGTCACCATCACCGCCAGCTGGAACGGCTTGAACGCTGCCTGTACCGTCACCT
This sequence comes from Lawsonibacter sp., assembly GCA_022801435.1. GTDB lineage: Bacteria > Bacillota > Clostridia > Oscillospirales > Oscillospiraceae > Lawsonibacter. Next base: position 659 of record JAAWSG010000081.1, on the reverse strand, counting down.
GCGACCCCGCCCGCCGCAGCGGAACCGTCACCAACGCCGAGCTGGGCCTCAATGTCCGCTCCGGGCCAGGAACCGACTACAATGTCACCGGCAGCCTGGCCAACGGCGACCAGGTGCTGGTGATGAAGGTGGAGGAGGGCTGGTATCAGATCCTCCACATCAACGCAAAAGGCCAGGCCGCCATCGGCTATGTATCCATGGACTACCTGACCGCGGAAAACTGAAGCCCAAACATCAGACGGGCCGGACCCCCGCCCCGAAGGATATCTGTCACTGCGCTGGAATTTTCCAGCACTTCACTGACAGCGCTCCTCCGGCGGATTGGGAGTCCGGCCCTGTTATAGGCAGACGAAAATGGGGAAAGTTACTTCAGGCCGTTCTCGTAGGACTCAATCATCTTCTTGACCATCTGACCGCCCACAGAACCAGCCTGCTTGCTGGTCAGATCGCCGTTGTAGCCCTGCTTCAGGTTGACGCCTACCTCCCTTGGTGTGCCTCCTCCATCTTAAGCGGGCTTCTCTTCAGAACATTTTTCGCCGTTTTCAGCCAATTCCCCGATAAATTTGTAGAAAATCCGCACACTCTGCCGGTAGGGCTGGTTGGCCCGGGCGGGGACCTTGTGTCCGCCGTTTTCGTACACCTTGGGACCGATCTCAATG
>JAAWSG010000080.1 GCA_022801435.1 Lawsonibacter sp. | reverse complement strand
AACCGGCGTGAATTATGTGCTGGGCTCTCACAATAAGGCAAGCGGCACGGGGATGACCGTGCTGGTGAACGCGGACGGCAAGCCCATCGTCACCCCCGTGGGTTAAGCCGCCCCGGCAAACATGGCATAGCACCAGCTTCATCCCGCCTGTCCGCGCCAAAAATAAAGTTCAACAACGCAGGAGGCACATAGTTATGGCAAAGGAAGTCCAGAAATTCACCCAGGAGGCGGGGTATAAGCCGCTGGAGAACCGCTGTATCATCGTCAAATACGCTCCGGAAAATCTGAGCGAAAAAATCACGGCATTTTTTAACGCGGAATTTTATGCGCTCCAGATGTGTGAGCACGAGCTCGTTCTGCTCCCCTTCAACACCACATGGGGCAACCTGCGCAAAGACGTCTCCCTGGTCCTTCCCTATGAGGACATCCAGTCGGTGGAGCTGAAGGACGACCTGCTCAACACGGTCATCACCATCCACACCGGGACGGATGCCATCCGCCTGACCGCCCAGCAGGCAGAGCTGAGCGACCTGCGGAGTTCCGGCATCTACGCCAGCATATTTGCCGGCTGCTTCAAAAACTGGCACAAGGAAAATCTGGATGGCACGCTGAAGGCGCTGGAGGAGATTTCTCGGAGGTCGGGCCGGTGATCTCGTGACGGGCGGCCCGTCTATTGCTTCCGCAGGAAGGAGAATTTCGTTTCAGAGCACAGCACGGCGACAAAAATCAGGGCGAAGCCGGTGAGCAGCCGGAGGGTCACCGGGTCGCCGTAGAGGATGACCGAGAAGAGCACCCCGAATACCGACTCCAGAGAGAGCAAAACTGCGGCGGCGGCGGGCTCGCACCACACCACCCCGATGTTCTGGAACAGCAGCCCCACAGTGGTGGCCAGGAAGCACAGATAGGCCAGGGGCCAGAGGACCTCCGGGCGGGTGAGGGCCTGGGCGGGGAAGGGGGCGGTACACAGCCCGGTGAGCCAGCAGATCAGGGATGTGCAGGCGAACTGGACCACCGTCAGCAGCATGATGTCCTTCCCCTGCCCCAGGTGGGAGACCGCGACCAGATTGGCCGCGCAGAATACCGCCCCCACCAGAGTGAGCAGGTCGCCGGCGTTGATGGTCAGCTGTTCGTTGAGGGAGACCAGTCCGATGCCCATCACACACAGCACGGCGGCGGACACGTTGTACCGGTCGGGACGCCGCCTGGTTGCCGCCCAGGAGAAAAACGGGACCAGCACACAGTACACCGCCGTCAGAAAGGCGTTCTTGGAGGGGGTGGTCATGGTCAGCCCCACCGTCTGCCCCCAGTAGGTCAGGTAGAGCAGCAGCCCCGCAATCCCGCCCCGCCACAGGTAGTCCGGGGTAAACCGCTTCCAGCTCCGGAAGGAGATCAGCGCCAGCAGTACCGTCCCCACGGTAAAGCGGATGCCCACCAGATAGGCCCAGGGCAGAGCGTCCAGGGCGTTCTTCATAAAGACAAAGGACGCGCCCCAGATGACCGTGGCGGCCAGCAGCATGGGCTTGGCCAGGCGTTTCATGACGGCGGGGGACATAATATCAGCTCCAATTTGCAAAATACGCGCAGGTGTGCTATGATAGAACTGCACCGGTTCCGAGGAGGGTATGCCGTGGTTCCGCGCCCGGCACGAAGCAGAGGGGAGGAGGGGCTGTGTTGGACATTCTGCCGCGAACATTTTACGACCGGGACACCCTGGAGGCGGCCCGGGACCTGTTGGGGCGGGACCTGGTCCGGGTGCTGGAGGACGGAACAGAGCTGATCTGCCGCATCACCGAGACTGAGGCGTACATCGGCCGGATGGACAAGGCCTGCCACGCCTACCAATACAAGCGCACCCCCAGGACCCAGACCCTCTTCGCCCCGCCGGGGACGGCGTACATCTACCTGATCTATGGGATGTACAGCTGCCTCAACCTGGTCACGGAGGGGGAGGGAGAGCCCGCCGCGGTCCTCATTCGGGGGGCGGTTCCGGTAGAAAACGGGGATATTATAGCAAAAAACCGCTTTGGATGCAAGCAAAAAGAGATGAGCGCCTGCCAGAAGAAAAATTTCTTGAACGGGCCGGGCAAGCTGTGCCGGGGACTGCGCCTTACCAGGGAGCAGAACGGCCTGGATCTGACCTCCCGGGACAGGGGACTGTACCTGCTGCCCGGCAGTCCTCCGGATACGGAGCGGATTTTGGCCGGGAAGCGCATCGGCATCGACTACGCGCAGGAGGCGGCGGACTTCCCCTGGCGCTTCTGGTACGAGCCATAAAAAATACGCGCTCCAGCCCGCGGGCCGGAGCGCGTACTGCGTTTTACAGATTAAAACTCCAGATTCTTGCCGTCCTTGTCGAAGACGTGGCACACGTTGCCGCTGAAGGTCAGGTTCAGCTTGTCGCCCGCCCGGAAGGAGTCGATATGCTCCCCCTTCTCGTTCATGGTGGGGACGATGACCACCACGTCCCGGCCCTCGGCGTTGGCGTGGAAGTGGACCTCAGCGCCCATCATCTCGGCCACCTCCACCGTAGCGGTAAGGGTGTTGCCCGCCTCCTTGGCCAGCACCATATGGCTGGGACGGACGCCCAGGGTGATGTCCTGAGCGGAGACCTTGTGGGCCGCCAGGTGCTGCTGCTTCTCAGGGGAGAGCTCCACCTTGCAGCCGCCCACGGAGACGGAGTATTTGCCGCCCTCCTGGAGCAGCTTGGCGTTGAAGAAGTTCATCTGAGGCATCCCGATGAAGCCGGCCACGAACAGGTTGGCGGGGTGGTCGAAGACCTCCTGGGGGGTGCCGATCTGCTGAATGTAGCCGTCCTTCATGATGACAATCCGGTCGCCCAGGGTCATGGCCTCGGTCTGGTCATGGGTGACGTAGATGAAGGTGGTGTTGATTTTCTGGCGCAGCTTGATGATCTCCGCCCGCATCTGGTTGCGCAGCTTGGCGTCCAGGTTGGACAGAGGCTCATCCATGAGCAGCACCTTGGGCTCCCGGACGATGGCCCGCCCGATGGCCACACGCTGACGCTGGCCGCCGGACAGCGCCTTGGGCTTGCGGTCCAGGTACTGGGTGATGTCCAGGGTGGCGGCGGCCTCCTTCACCCGTTTGTCGATCTCGTCCTTGTCCATTTTCCGCAGCTTCAGGGGGAAGGCCATGTTCTCATACACGGTCATGTGGGGATACAGGGCGTAGCTCTGGAAGACCATGGCGATGTCCCGGTTTTTGGGCTCCACATCGTTCATGAGCGTGCCGTCGATGTACAGCTCGCCGCCGCTGATCTCCTCCAGCCCGGCCACCATCCGCAGCGTGGTGGACTTGCCGCAGCCGGAGGGGCCTACCAGGACGATAAACTCCTTGTCCGCGATGTCCAGGTTGAACTTCTGCACCGCGATGACGCCCTGGTCGGTGATTTGCAGGTTGGTCTTCTTCTCCGGGGCGCCCTTATGCTTGGCGGACTTTTTCTGGTCTGCGCTGTGGGGGTAGATTTTCTGGATGTTTTTCAGAGTCAGAGTTGCCATTGTATCCGGCTTTGATGGAGCGGCCTCCGCCACCTCCACCTTGCCCCGGAGCGTGAGAGCGCCGGGACGTTGCGACAGGTCTCCACACTGCCGCACCGCAAGCCGCAGCGGATGGGTTTTCCTCCTTCTTTTGGGTCCCGGGGGCTACAGAGGATGGAGTAGCCCGCAGGCCATGTAATATATGGAAAAGCGAGATTCGCTCATCCAACGAAAAATAGGACGGCTACGCACTTCATTATAGCAACCCAAGGAAACATTGTCAAGCGCCAGGGGAACGCTTTGAAAATTTTTTCGGACGGTTTTTGCGTATATGGGGCGGGTCAGGCCCCCAGGTAGGCTTTTTTCACCGCCTCATTGGTCAGCAGCTCCTGTCCGGAGCCCGAGAGGGTGACCCGGCCCGTCTCCAGCACGTAGCCCAGACCGGCGATTTTCAGGGCCATATTGGCGTTCTGCTCCACCAGGAGGATGGTGACCCCCTGCTTGTTGATCTCCCGGATGATGTCGAAGATGCCCCGCACCACGATGGGGGCCAGACCCAGGGAGGGCTCATCCATCATCATGATCTTCGGCCGGGACATCAGCGCCCGTCCCACGGCCAGCATCTGCTGCTCGCCGCCGGAGAGGGTCCCCGCCGCCTGCCAGGAGCGCTCTTTCAGCCGGGGGAACAGGTCATACACCCACTTGATGTCCTCCTCCAGGCTGTCGTGCCGCAGGTAGGCGCCGATTTTCAGGTTCTCCAGCACCGACATATCGGGGAACACGTGCCGCCCCTCGGGGACCAGAGTGATGCCCTTGGAGACGATTTGGTCGGGGGACAGAGCGGTGATGTCCTCCCCCTGGAGGTGGATGCGGCCGTGGGCGGGTTTGACCAGGCCGGAGATGGTGCGCAGGGTGGTGGACTTGCCCGCCCCGTTTGCCCCGATGAGGGTGACGATCTGCCGCTCCGGGACCTGGAAGGAGATGCCCTTCACCGCCTCAATTCCGCCGTAATTTACCTGTAGGCTGTCAATTTGCAGCATCAGTCCGCCACCCCCAGATATGCCTCGATGACGCGAGGATTATTTTGAATCTCCTTGGGCGTGCCCTGGGCGATGAGCTTGCCGAAGTCCAGGACGTAGATGAGGTCGGAGATCTCCATGACCAGGTCCATGTGGTGCTCGATGAGCAGGACGGTGACATCGTACCGCTCCCGCACCTGCCGGATGAAGGCGGTGAGCTCCTGGGTCTCCTGGGGGTTCATCCCCGCCGCCGGCTCGTCCAGGAGGAGCAGCTGGGGCTTGGTGGCCAGGGCCCGGGCGATCTCCAGCCGGCGCTGCAGGCCGTAGGGCAGGGAGGAGGCCACCTCGTCCTTCAGATGGGCCAGGCTCTGCTCCTCCAGCAGCTCCATGACCTCCCGCCGCTGCTGGGCCTCCTCCTTTTTGTTCAGGCGGAAGGCGGCGGAGAACATGTTGCTGGTCCGCCGCAGGTGCTTGGCGGTGAGCACGTTGTTGAATACCGTCTGGTTCTTCCACAGGCGGATGTTCTGGAAGGTCCGGGCCATCCCCAGCTGGGTGATCTTGTCCGGCGTGGGGGCCAGACGGCGGGTGTACATCCCCTTGTTCTCCCCCAGATAGGCTTTGTCCATCTTGCCCTGGGGGAAGTTTTCAATCATGGGCTGGCCCAGGAAGTCCACCTTGCCGTTGGTCGGCTCGTACACGCCGGTGATGCAGTTGAAGGCGGTGGTCTTCCCTGCGCCGTTGGGGCCGATCAGGGCGACAATCTGCCCCTTGTTCACGTCCAGGGACAGGTCGTTCACCGCCACCACCCCGCCGAACTGCATGGTGATGTGCTCCACGTGGAGGATATTTTCGCTCATACCCCCGCCTCCTTTTCTGCCCCCTTGGGGCGGCGCTTGAAGAGATCGGGCAGCTCCCTGTCCCCCATCAGCCCCTGACGGAAGAAGAGAACCACAATCATGATGACGATGGAGAACACCACCATCCGGAAGCCCGCCCGGAGGAAGGGGACCCGCGCCCCGCTGCTGAGGATGACCTCCTGGTCCAGGAAGCGCAGCCACCACTCGGAGCAGGCCACATAGAGGAAGGTGGCGATGCAGCTGCCCGAGATGGAGCCGATGCCGCCGATGACCACGATGAGCAAAATCTCATAGGTCATGGTGGTGGTGAAGACCTTGGCCTGGGCGTTGGTGACGAACATGGCGAACAGCCCGCCGCTCACCCCGGCGAAGAAGGCGGAGGTGCAGAAGGAGAGCATCTTGTGCTTGGCCAGGTTGATGCCCATGGCCTCGGCGGCGATCTCGTCCTCCCGGATGGCCTTGAAGGCCCGGCCATAGGAGGAGTTGATGAGCAGACAGATCACTGCGATGCACAAAATGGCGATGAGGAAGGGGAAGAAGGTGGACAGCCGCAGCAGGACCTTGCCGCTCCCGTCGGTGATGTTGAAGCTGGAGAAGGTGGGGAAGCTTTTGATCATGTTGGCCCCGTTGGTCACCGGGCCCAGGGCCTGCCACTGGAAGACCGCCTTGAGGATCTCCGCAAAACCCAGGGTGGCGATGGCCAGGTAGTCGCTCTTCAGCCGGAGCACGGGCAGGCCGATGAGGCAGGCGAAGACCGCCGCCACGCACCCGCCCAGGATGAGCGCGGCCACCACCCCCAGGCCCATGCTCACCGCGCCCCCCAGCCCCTCCCGGCCAAAGAGGGAGCCGAACAGGTCTTGGAAGGAGAAGTTTACCGCCGAGCCGCCGTAGAGGTAGTACACCGCAGCCCGGTCCGCCACGGGGACGGACAAAATGGCGTAGGTGTAGGCGCCCAGCAGCATGAACCCCGCCTGCCCCAGAGAGAACAGCCCGGTGAAGCCGTTGAGCAGGTTCATGGAGACCGCCGCCAGGGAGTACACCGCCCCCTTTTTCAGCACGGCGAAGAGCTGGCTGGTGGGCAGCAGGAAGCTGGGGACGCTCCCCTGGGGCAGAATCAGGCTGAGGTTCTCCAGCAGGACGATGAGCGCCAGCAGAACCGCCGCCGCGGCCAGAAAGAGGTACGCGCTTTTTTTGCTCTGTTGTTCTGTCATATCACTCTGCCCTCCCTTACACCTTGTCGGTGACCTTTTCGCCAAACAGACCGGTGGGCTTCAGCACCAGAATCAGGATCAGCAGGGCGAAGGTCCCCGCGTCGGAGAAGACCGAGAACTCGGTGCTCTTGATGACGTTTTCGCAGATGCCGATGATGAACGCCCCCACCACCGCCCCGGGGATGGAGCCGATGCCCCCCACCACCGCCGCCACGAAGGCCCGCAGTCCGGGCAGGGCGCCGGCGGTGGGGGTGATGCCCTGGAAGTTGGTGAAGTAGAGCATGGAGCCCACCGCCGCCAGAGCGGAGCCGATGATAAAGGTCACCGAGATGACCGAGTTGATCTTGATGCCCATGAGCTGGCTGGTCTCAAAGTCCTTGGCCACCGCCCGCATGGCCATGCCCGCCTTGGTGTGGTGGATGAGCTGGGTCAGAGCCACCACCAGGGCCAGCACCAGGAAGGGGGTGAGAATGGTCACCCACTTGGTGGAGGTCCCGGCGATGCTCACCGTGTCGGACAGGAAGGGGATGACGGGGTAGGTCATGGGCTGGCCTCCGGTGATATAGGTGGCGGTGTTCTGAATCAGGTAGCTCACCCCGATGGCGGAGATCATAACCGACATTCTGGGCGCGGAGCGCAGGGGCTTATAGGCCGCCCGCTCAATGCAGAAGCCCAGGGCCACGGTCAGGACGAGGACCAGGGGCAGGGACAGATAGAAGGGCATATTGGCGGACAGATAGATGCCCAGCAGGCCCGCCACCATGAACACGTCCCCGTGGGCGAAGTTAATCAGGCGCAGGATGCCGTAAACCATGGTGTAGCCGATGGCGATCAGCGCGTACTGCCCGCCCACCGAGATCCCGGAGATGATGACCGAGATGGCAAATTCCAAAACGGGGTCCTCCTTTACAAAAAACTGTGGGCTGTCTTGAAAAGGTCCGGCTGAGGCCCCTTTCAAGGCAGCCCGCTCCCCGGCCCCCTCCTGATGGGGAGGGGGCGGGGAGGTGGGGGATCAGCTGGCCTTCTGAACGGTCTCCAGCTCCCAAGCTCCAGTGTTGGTGGAGTGCTTGATATAGGCGGTGTCCCGGACGGCGTCGCCCACCGAGTCAAAGGCGATGTCGCCGGACACGCCGGTGTAGGTCACGCCGGGGAGGGCGGATTTGATGGCGGCGGCGTCCCCGGAGCCGGCGGCCTTGATGGCCTCCAGAGCCACGTAGTAGGCGTCGTAGCCCATGGCGGTGACGGCGGCGATGGTGTCGTTGCCGCCGTTGGCCTCCTTGGCGGAGGAGTTGGAGTTGATGTAGTTCTTGATGCCCTCGTCAAAGGCGGGCGCGCCGCCCTCCTGATAGAAGGTGGAGACGTAGAGCTGGATGTCGGTGCCGTTGGCGGCCTCCAGGACCATGTTGTCGTCCAGGGTGTCGGACCCCAGGAAGGGGGCGGTGATCCCCAGAGACTGGGCCTGGGTGATGATCTGGACGGCGTAGGCGATGGACACGGGGGTGAAGATGACGTCCGCGCCCTCGGCCTTGGCCTTGTTCAGGTAGGAGTTGAAGTCGGAGTTGTTGGTGGGGAAGGAGTCGGTGATGACCTTGCCGCCGGCGGCCTCGAAGATCTGCTTGAAGAAGGCAATGAGGCCCTGGTCATACTCGTTGCCCGTCTCACCCAGGCAGTAGGCGGTCTGGGCGCTGAACTTGTCCATGGCGAAGTTGGCCAGCACCTGGGCCTGGAAGTTGTCCAGGAAGCAGATGCGGAAGTAGTGGTCGTTGCCGGCGGTGACGTT
>JAAWSG010000079.1 GCA_022801435.1 Lawsonibacter sp. | reverse complement strand
TCCCGCCGGGTCGAAGCCCTCCTTCAAAAGCGGCAGGGGAGCGGGGCCCAACCCCTTCAAAATTTGGGCGTTCAGCTCGGCCAGCTCCCCGTAGCTGTCTCCCAGTCCGGAGATGAGGGCGGGCAGGACCCGATAGTCCCCAAAGAACGCGGGCTGGGCCTCCCAAATGTCCTTGACCTGGCTCTGCCGTCCCCCGCCCTTCCCGGTGAGGGCGGCGAGGAGGGGATTCAATTGGCTGTAGGACAGGGGCAGGTACACCCCGCACCCCGGAGGGAGGGGCTCCAGCGCTCCGTCCGCCCGGGAAACGCCCTGGGTGTACACCACCGCGTCCGTCAGGGCCAGCAGGTCCAGCAGCAGGCCCCCCTGTTCCTCCCTGGGGGCGGCGAGGAGGCCGGCGAGGCCCTGGTGGATTTTTCCAAAAACCGGGCTGGCGGCGGCCAGGGGTTTCAGCTCCTCCCCGGCCCGCCGGAGGCGGAAGTCCTCAGCGAGCAGGCCGGTCCCGGCGATGGCGGCCTGCTCCAGCCGGGATTTCACATCGTAAAGCGGCTGCAGGTTCATCACTCCGCCTCCTTACCGCAGCGCCCACCACTCCTCCCACTGGGGGAAGGGGGCGGTTTCGCTGTCCCAGAGGAGGGAGACGGTGTACGAGACGGCGGCGTGGGCCAGCGCCGTGTCCTCCATCCGCAGGCCGCCGGAGTTCAGCACCCCCTCCAGGGAGGAGATGAGCAGTTCCCGGCTGGTGTTGGGGGCGGCCATATGGAACAGCTGCCAGATATGGTACAGGTACGCGCCCCGGCTTCTGTTTTTCAGGCACTGGGGCAGAAGGTCCAGGAACGGCCCGTGATACCGCAGGAGCCACTGGCTGTAGGTGTAGTAGCTCCCCGTCTCCACCATGCGGCGGCGGAGGTAGGGGACCAGCGGGGCGCAGGCCTCTGGGTCGCCGGGGTTGACCAGATCGGTCAGGGTGAGCTCGAACTGCTCCACCGCCTCCCCTGAGCCGAAGGGGGCGTAGCACCGGCGGTCCTCCCCCTCGGGGTTTTTCCACACCGCGTCCACCAGGCGGGAGATCCACCGGGTGTCCAGGCTCCGGGGCCGGGGGCGGCTGGTCCCGTAGTAGATGAGGTAGCTCTCCGCCTCCCGGTCCCAGCGGATGCGGCTCAGGCCGGACAGGACCGCCTCATGGAGGGCGCGCTTTTTGTCCCCTCCCATCAGCGGCTTGCTGGTGAGGACGTAGGGGGAGAAGGTGTCATAGACCTGGGCCGGACTGCGCTCCAGAACAGCGGCCAGCAGGGCGTGGGGGAGGTAGCGGGGCTCCTCCGGGTGGGCCTCCCACAGCTCCAGGCACAGTCCGCACAGGGGTCCCCCCGACTGGCACAGGCTGTCCAGCAGGATGCCGGTGAACAGCTTGACATAGTCCTCGGATTTTTGGCGGATGCTGGCCGTGCGGCGGTCAATCCACCGCCAGCAGTCCAGCATCTGGGGGGAGGTCTTCCCCTGGGCGGCGAGACACCACTGCCGGACGCTTCCGGCGGAGGGGGGCGCGGACTTGTCGTCCCCGTCCAGGGCCAGCTCCAGCCGCCGCCGCAGTCCCGCCGCCGCCAGGTCGGAGGCCCAGTCCTGGGTCAGGTTTTCCAAAAACTGGATGGAGCCCGGCTCATGCTCCAGCTCGGCCTCCCAGAAGGCCCGGACCTCCTCCCCGTCCAGCTGGGACAGGCCGGTGAGCACCGCCTGACGGTTTTTCCCCTTCTCAGTTTTGGCCAGCTCCAGCGCCAGGGGCAGATTGGCCGGGTCGCCGGACAGGGCCAGGAGCACCGCCGGCCGGACCTCCTTCCTCGCCTGGGGGAGCAGCTCCCGCAGCCAGGGGGCGGCGTTTGTCCCCTCCAGAGCGGCGATGACCTCCACCCGCCGGGCCATCTCCTTCTTTCCGGCGGGGTCCAGCCCCTCCTTCAGCAGGGGGACGATGGCGGGGGTTTGGGATTTGAGGATGTCCAGGTTCAGCTCGGCCAGCTCCCCGTAGCTGTCCCCCAGTCCGGAGATGAGGGCGGGCAGAACCCGGTAGTCGGCAAAGAATTTTGGGTGGCAGGTCCAGGTGGATTTGACAAGCTCCATCCGTCCTCCGCCCTTCCCGGTGAGGGCGGTGAGGAGGGGGCTGATTTGGCTGTAGGACAGGGGGATATACACCCCGCACCCCGGGGGGAGGGGGTCCAGCCCGCCCTCCGCCTTAGAGGTCCCCTGGGTGTACACCACCGCGTCCACCAGGGCCAGCAGGTCCAGCAGCAGACCCCCCTGTTCCTCCCTGGGGGCGGAGAGGAGGCCGGCGAGCCCCTGGTGGATTTTTCCAAAAACCAGGCTGGCGGCGGCCAGGGGTTTCAGGCTCTCCGCCGCCCGCTGGAGCCGAAAATCCTCGGAGAGCAGTCCGGTCCCGGCCACGGCGGCCTGCTCCAGCCGGGCTTTGACATCATAAAGCGGCTGTAGGTTCATAAAAGCACCCCCTGTATCAATAGAGCAGCCGGATAATTTGGGCCGGAGTGACCACGCTGTAGGGGTGCAGGCAGATGGTCCGGTCCCCCTCGTCGTAGAACATCAGGCCGAACAGGGCGCTGCCGGTGGGGACCTCCACCGCGGGGAGGCGGGCGGTGCAGGCGTGGTCAGGGCCGTCCTCCCGCCGGTCCCGGAGTCGGATGCGCTCCCCCGCGGGGTCCTCCAGAACAAGCTCCTCCCCAATCCGGCCCAGCCGCCCCGCCGGGACCAGCACCGCCAAAAACTTGGGCAGGAGGGTGTTTTTGAACTGCCCCTTGGCCTCCTTCACCGCCGCGGCCAGGCTGGGCTGGGCCAGGGCGGGGAGGGTGGTGTGCTCCTGGGGGGTGATGGGACGGCTGGCGCAGCCCTCCCAGCGGATGCGGCGGTTGCCCTCCCCGGGGTAGAGGCACAGCTCGGGGACCTCCAGCAGGTCGAAGCGGCTGTCCTCCCCCTTTACGTACTTCAGGGCCTTGAGGGGGCGGAAGTTCAACGTCTGGTCGATGCGCCCGGTGTCCAGGTCCAGCCACCAGCCCCGCTCCACGTACTCCTTTTTGGCCTCGTCCAGGGAGACGTCGAAGGACAGCTGGACCAGGCGGGCGTTTTCCCGCACCGAGCCGATGGCCTTCAGGTCCTCCAGCTTCCACACCCCGCCCAGGGCCTCAAAGAGGAGGGTGTCCTCGGCGGAGTACTGCCCGGCCTCCAGCTTCTCCTGGAGGAAGACCCGGGACTTTTTGATGGTGGAGCGCAGGGCGACCAGGATGCGCAGGGCCTCGCTGTACACCGGGGCGCTGTCCTTGGGGTTCTTTTGCAGCTGCCGCACCGTCAGGGCCAGACGGGTGAAGGCGGTCTGAAGGCCGGTGAGGTAGCTGCTGCCCAGCTCCTTGGCCAGCTTGTCATAGCTCTGGGCGGAGCTCCCGGCCAGGGTCCCCACCCCGGCGGTGAGCAGGTCGGAGACCATCTGGTCCGCCATATCCAGCCCCTCCAGCTGGCGGGCCAGTTTTTTCTTCTGGGCGGCGGTGTTGGGCTTTTTGGGCTTGGCGGCGGCCTCCGCCTTTTTGGCCGCCCGGGCCTCCTGCTTGGCCCGCTTGTCCGCGATGTCCTGGGGGATGTCCGCCGTCTGGAAGTCCGCCGCCCGGCCCAGCTGCTCAAACATCAGCCCCAGGGCGTGCTTGCAGGGAAACTGTCGGCTGGGACAGGAGCACCGGCACACCGGGGAATTGGGGTCGCTCCAGTCAATGGAGACCCGGTATGGGGTTTTCCCGCTCCCGGCGCACTCCCCCCAGTACAGCGTGCCGTCCTGGGTGCGGCACAGGGAGGAAAAGCTCCCCTTTTTGGACAGCTTCCGGCCGTTTTCCGCAGCGGCGGGGTTGGGAGCCTGAAGCAAAATGAATTGTTCGGTCAGTTCCATCTTGGCTCACTCCTTTTTCCGGCGGCGGTTGTTCTGCCGCCTGTCCCCCTATTATAGCAAAAACCCCCGCCGGTGGCGAGGGTTTTCGGAGAAAATTTACAAAGGGAATCAGGGCGTCACAGCGCCTGGAGGTCCGCGATCAGCTCGTCCAGATCCTCATCCCGGGTGGACCACGCGGTGCAGAAGCGGATGGCGGAGTGGGTGTCGTCCACCTTGGTCCAGAACTCGCAGCTGTACTTCTTCTCCAGCTCCCGGATGGCGCTGTCGGGGAGGATGGGGAACTGCTGGTTGGTGGGGGAGTCCATCAGCAGAGGGATGCCCTTGTCCAGCAGCGCCTTCCGGATGCGCATGGCCTGGGCGACCTCCTGTCTGCCGATCTCCAGGAAGAGGTTGTTCTGCAAAAACGCCTCAAACTGCACCCCCAGCAGCCGCCCCTTGGCCAGCATTCCGCCGTGCTGCTTGATGAGGGGGCGGAAGTCCCGGTCCAGCTCGGGGTTGGTGATGACCACCGCCTCCCCGAAGAGCAGTCCCGCCTTGGTTCCCCCCAGGTAGAACGCGTCGCACAGCCGGGCCAGGTCGGGCAGGGTGATGTCGGAGGCCGCCAGCCCGCAGGCCAGCCGGGCCCCGTCCACAAAGAGGGGTAGCTTCCACCGGCGGGCCGCGGCGCTGATCTCCTCCAGCTCGGCCAGGGAGTAGACCGTGCCCAGCTCGGTGGGGTGGGAGATATAGACCATCCCGGGCTGGACCATGTGCTCCCAGGAGGGGTCGTCAAAGTGGGTTTTGCAATAGCGTTCAATCTGCTGGGCGGTGATTTTCCCATCCTGGTTGGGCAGGGCCAGCACCTTGTGGCCGGTGGACTCGATGGCCCCCGTCTCGTGGACGTTGATGTGGCCGGTGTTGGGGGCCAGCACCCCCTGGCAGGGGCGGAGGGCGGCGGCGATGACGGTGGTGTTGGTCTGGGTCCCGCCCACCAGGAAGTGGACCGCCGCGTCAGGGGCCTGGCACAGCTCCCGCAGCATGGCCCGGGCGTGCTCGCAGTGCCCGTCCACCCCGTAGCCGGGACAGGCCTCGGCGTTGCTGTTCACCAGGGCCTCCAGAATCTTGGGGTGGGCCCCGGTGTTGTAGTCGCATTCCAGTCGAATCATCATAAAATTCCTCCTTCTTACCGCAGCTTTGCCCCGCAGTCCTTCTCCAGGGCGGCCAAAATGGAGCGCACATCCTCGTCCGCCTCCTCGGAGGTGAGGGAGCGGTCCTCCGCCCGGAGCACCAGATTGAAGGCCACGGATTTTTTGCCCTCCCCGATGCTCGCGCCCCGGTAGATGTCGAACAGGGAGACCTCCTTCAGCAGTCCCTTGGCCCCCCGGCGGATGGCGTTCTCCAGCGCGCCCACCGTGACCGCCTCCCCGCACACCACGGCGATGTCCCGGGTGACCGAGGGGAATTTGGGCAGGGGGATATACTCGGGGTCCGCGCCCTTGACCTGGAACAGCTTATCAAAGGCCAGCTCTGCGCAGTACAGCTCGGTATCCGCGCCGAAGTCCTTGGCCACGGTGGGGTGGATCTGGCCCATGCAGCCCACCTCCACGCCGCCCACCCAGATGGTGGCGAAGCGTCCGGGGTGGTAGGCGTCGTCACCAATGCGCCGGCCCTCAAACCAGATGTCCTCTGCCCGGATTTCCCTCAGGACGGCCTCCACCGTCCCCTTCAGGTCGTAGAAGTCAAACCCCTCGCCGTAGGCCCCCAGGGTGAGCACCTTGTTCTCCACCGCGAGGCCGTCCGCTCCCCCAGGGAGGTAGACCCGGCCCAGCTCGTACAGGCGCACGTCCTTGTTCCGGTAGTTGTAGTTCCGGGCCAAAATGTCCAGCATGGAGGGCAGGGTGGTGGTGCGCATGACCGAGGTATCCTCCCCCAGGGGGTTCATGATCTTGAAGAACTGGCGGAAGCGATCCTCCTTCGACCAGCCGATCTTATCGTACCAGGCGGGGGAGATGAAGGAGTAGGTGATGATCTCGTCATAGCCGCAGGCCCGGCAGACGGAACCAAGCTGCTGCTCCAGCCGCTGCTCGGGGGAGTAGCCGCCCAGGGTGGTCTGGCCTTGGGTGAGGGTGGAGGGGATGTTGTTGTAGCCGTAGAACCGGGCCACCTCCTCCGCCAGATCCGCCGTCTCCTTCACGTCCCCCCGCCAGGAGGGCACTTCCACCACGCCCCGCTCCCGGGTGGTGGTGAAGCCCAGCTTCTGGAGGATGGTATACATCCGGTTCTCTGCCACATCGGTTCCCAGGAGGGCGTTGATCTTGTCCGGCTCCACCTTCAGACGGGTGGGCTGGGGCACGTGGTTCAGGATGTCGATGACCCCGTCCACCACCTCGCCGGCCCCCAGCAGCTCCACCAGCTCGCAGGCCCGGTTGACCGCGGGGAGGGTGTTCATGGGGTCCAGCCCCTTCTCGAACTTGGCGCTGGCCTCGGTGCGCATCCCCAGGGCCAGGGCCCCCTTGCGGATGCAGGTCCCGTCAAAGCAGGCGGACTCGAAGACCACGTCTTTTGTGTCCGCCACGATCTCGGAGTTCAGGCCGCCCATGATGCCCGCCAGACCCACCGCCCGGCCCTCGTCGGCGATGACCAGGTGATTGGCGGTGAGGGTGTGCTCCCTGCCGTCCAGGGTGGTGAGCAGCTCCCCCTCCTCTGCCCGCCGGACGATGATCTTCCCCCCGTTCACATACCGGTAGTCGAAGGCGTGCATGGGCTGGCCATACTCCAGCATGACATAGTTGGTGATGTCCACAATGTTGTTGATGGGCCGGACCCCCATGGCCCGCAGCCGCTCCCGCATCCACTTGGGGGAGGGGCCGATCTTCACGTTGCGCACCATCCGGGCGGTGTACCGGGGGCACAGCTCGGGGTCGGGGGTCTCCACGTCCAGCAGCTCAGGGAGGACGCCCTCAGCCCCGCCCTTGACCTCGGGGGTGTGGAAGCGGCAGGGCTTGTTGAAGGTGGCCGCCGCCTCCCGGGCCAGACCGATGACCGACAGGCAGTCGGGGCGGTTGGGGGTGATCTCAAACTCCACCACGTGGTCGTCCAGTCCGATCACGGGCCGGATGTCGTCCCCCGGCTTACAGTCCTCCTGGAGCACAAAAATGCCGTCGGGGATACAGTTGGGGAACTCCCGCTGTTCGGCGTGGAGGTCGGCCAGGGTGCAGATGGTGCGCTTTTTGGTGTCGAAGGCCACCAGGTCCATGGAGTGGATGTTCTGGCACTCGGTTTCCACCGTGGTCCCCATAGGAGTCCCGTCCTCCGCCCACACCAGGGCCACCGACCAGCGGCCATCCCCCAGGGATTTTACCTCGCCCGCCCCGGCGGCCACCACGGAGCCGAACATCTTATGGCCCAGCTCGATCTCCTCCGGGATGGAGGGTTTTGCGGGGTCGATGGGGTGGTAGTCGTTCAGCAGGGCGGCGGCTTCGATGACCCCATATGGGAAATCCCGGGTGTCCAGCCCCAGCTCGCTGAGGGAGCACAGCATCCCGTTGGACAGCACCCCTCTCAGCTTGCCCTTTTCGATCTTCTTCCCCCCGGGGAGGGTGGACTTGTGGAGGGCTACCGGGACCAGGTCGCCCGTGTGGATGTTCCAGGCCCCGGTGACGATCTGGACAAGTTCCTCCTGACCCACGTCCAGCTGACACACCCACATATGGTCCGAGTCGGGGTGGCGCTCCATCTTCTCGATGCGGCCCACCACCACGTTCTGGATCTCCGCTCCCAAGTCGTGGGTCAGCTCCACCTTGGAGCCGGACAGGGTCATGGCCTCGGCAAATTCCCGGTCACCGGCGTCTATCTCAACAAACTCGTTGAGCCATTTTCTGGATAAATTCATAGTGAAAACCCTTTCTGGTCAAATAGTTAACGCCCAAACAGGATTGGGACATGGTAAAGGACACCTGCGCATAAAGTTCTTTTTGCTTCTTTTTCTTTCAAGAAAAAGAAGGCCCGCCCGGCGAGGGCAACGCACGGGGAAGGGCTCAGAACTGCTCCAAAAACCGCACGTCGTTCTCGAAGATGAGCCGCAGGTCAGCGATTTTGAATCTCCGCATAGCGGTGCGCTCCAGGCCCATGCCGAAGGCCCAGCCCGACCACTCCTCCGGGTCGATGTTGGCCATGCGCAGCACGTTGGGGTGTATCATCCCGGCCCCCAGCAGCTCGATCCAGCCCTCCCCCTTACAGGTGGCACAGCCCGCGCCGCCGCACTTGTGGCACTGGATGTCCATCTCGCAGGAGGGCTCGGTAAAGGGGAAGTGGTGGGGCCGGAACCGGGTGACCGTCCCCTTGCCGAACAGCTGCTCGGCCAGCAGGTTCAGGGTCCCCTTCAGATCGGCCATGGTGACGTGCTTGTCGATGACCATCCCCTCCACCTGGTGGAACATGGGGGAGTGGGTGGCGTCCACCTCGTCCTTGCGGTAGACCCGGCCG
>JAAWSG010000078.1 GCA_022801435.1 Lawsonibacter sp. | reverse complement strand
GCTGAACTTGTCCATGGCGAAGTTGGCCAGCACCTGGGCCTGGAAGTTGTCCAGGAAGCAGATGCGGAAGTAGTGGTCGTTGCCGGCGGTGACGTTGGGGTTGGTGCAGGTCACGCCCATGGCGGCGATGCCCGCCTCCTTAAAGGTGTCGCTGGCGGCCATGGACACGCCCGAGCCGTAGGAACCCAGCACCAGGGACACGCCCTTGCTCACCAGGTCGGAGGCGGCGGAGGGGGCCTTGTCGGTGGAGGAGCCGTTGTCGGCGGGGACCAGCTGGACGGTGTAGGTCGTGCCGCCCGCCTCGACCGTGGGGGTCTCAGAGTTGGCGAACTGCATCCCCAGCATCTCCTTCTTGCCGCCGGAGGCGGAGTCACCGGAGGTAGGCTCGAAGACGCCGATCTTGATGACATTGTCCCCGGCGGGGGGGGAGCTGGCGGCCTGGCTGCCGGAGCCGTCCGTCTTGGGGGTGGATGTACCGCCGCCGCCTCCGCCGCAGCCGGCCAGAAGGCTCAGCAGCATGGCGGCGGACAGGGCGCTGGCAAGAAGCTTTTTCATGATTCAGTTCTCCTTTTCAATTGAGAGATCAAGGGCTTTTGCCGTACTGTCTGCCCAGCAAAAACACTTGTGCGCGGATATGAGAACATTATACTCTGTACCGGTCAAAAAGGCAAGCCGGTTTGCAGATTTTTTTGATGAAAATTGCAAAACATGGCATTCTGTACCCTCCCGGACCGGGGAGCGGAGCGGCTGTTTGGTAATTTTGACCCGGAAAAATTGCAGCGTCAGGCATATCCGGGGGCCTGTCCTCATATGGATGGGACAGAAGGCGGGTGATGGAGTATGGAATGTGGGACAGGCCGGCGGGGCTACCGGCAGGCGGTCCGGGCCCTGCCCCCGCGCCTGCGGAGGGAGGCCCTCTCCCTGGAGGAGGGGGAGCAGGGGCGGGTGGAGGAGGTCCGTCTGCGGACGGGCTGGCCCATGTCGGCGGTGTTCCCCCAGGGGGAGCGGGAGCTGGGCGGGGAGCCGGTGTCGGGGGAGGAGCTGGAGCAGCTTTTGGAGATTGCCAGCCAGGCGTCGGTGCATACGGCCCTGCCCCAGCTGCGGCAGGGGTATCTGACGCTGGAGGGGGGACACCGTCTGGGCCTGTGCGGCCGGGCGGTGCTGGAGGGGGAGAGGGTCCGTACCCTGGGGGAGCTGTCCTCCGCCTCCCTCCGGATTGCCCGGCAGGTCCCGGGGGTCTCTCTTCCGGTACTGGACAGGCTGTGCCCCGGGGGACGGCTGGCCGATACCCTGATTCTCTCCCCGCCGGGGCAGGGGAAGACCACCCTCCTCCGGGACCTGATCTTCCGGGTGTCGGAGGGGGAGGGGTGCGTCCCCCTCCGGGTGGGGCTGGCGGACGAGCGGGGGGAGGTGGCCGCCCTGTACCGGGGGAGCCCCCAGCTCCAGGTGGGCAGACGCACCGATGTCATGGGGGGCTGTCCCAAGGGGGAGGGGCTGATGCTTCTGCTCCGGGCCATGAACCCCCAGGTGCTGGCGGCGGACGAGATCACCGCCCCCTCCGATGTGGCCGCTCTGCTGGCCGCGGCGGGGTGCGGCGTCACCCTGCTGGCCACCGCCCACGGGAACGGCCGGGAGGACCTGCTGCGCCGCCCCCTCTACCGCCCCCTGCTGGAGGAGGGAGTGTTCCGCCGCCTGGTCCGGATCGAAAGACCGGGCGGGAAGAGAGTCTATACTGTGGAGGAGCTGAGCTGAATGATACGGTTGATGGGAGCGGTGCTGGCGGCGGCGGGCTGCGGATGGCTGGGGCTGCGGGGGGCCGGGGCGCTGCGGGAGCAGGCCCGGGGGACCTGGGGGATGGCCGCCGGGCTGGCCCTGCTGGAGGGGGAGCTGGAGCTGGACGCGCCCCCGTTGCCCCGGCTGCTGGAGCGGTGCGCCCGCCGGGCGGAGGAGCCGGCAAAAAGGTTTTTGACCCGCTGCGCCCGGGGGATGGACAGGCTGGGGGAGGTCCCCTTCTCCGCGGTGTGGCGGCAGGAGGTGGAGGCGTGCGGGGGACTGAGCCGGGCGTGCCGGGAGACCCTGCTTCCCCTGGGAGACCTGCTGGGACGCCGGGAGAGCCGGGTTCAGGCGGAGGGCGTGGCACAGGTCCGCCGCCGTCTGGAGGAGCTCGCCGGCCGGGAGCAGGAGGAGAGCCGCCGCCAGGGCCGGGTGCTCCAGGCGCTGGGCCTGTCCGGAGGGGCGTTTTTGGTGATTTTATTACTGTAAGGAATGGAATCTCCCGCTCCGGCCAGAGCAGCGGAGGGAACAATGCGCGCAGGGAGACGGCTTGCCGTGTCCGCACGCTCACAAACCCGAAACGGAAAACCACAAAAGAAGGTAGGTATCCCAGATGGAAGTTGATCTCATTTTCAAAATCGCGGCCATCGGCATTCTGGTGGCGGTGCTGAACCAGGTGCTCAGCCGGGCGGGCCGGGACGAGCAGGCGATGATGACCACCCTGGCGGGGCTGGTGGTGGTGCTGATGATGGTGGTCCAGGAGATCGCCGACCTGTTCGACCTGGTCAAGGACCTGTTTCAGCTGTGATGGGGGACATGGCGAGACTGGCGGCGGCGGGGGTGACGGCGGTGGTGCTGGCCGCGGTGCTGCGGAAGAACACCCCTGAGCTGGCGCTGCTGCTGATTCTGGCGGCGGGCCTCTGGATGATGTCCCTGGCGGCCCAGGCCATGGGGGCGGCACTGGCGATGATGCGGGAGCTGGCGGACCAGGCAGGGCTGTCCGAGGCGCTGCTGGAGCCGGTGGTCAAGACGGTGGCGCTGGCCATTCTCACCAAGCTGACGGCGGAGGTCTGCCGCTCGGCGGGGGAGGGGGGGATGGCCGCCTTTGTGGAGACCGCCGGAGCGGCCCTGGCTCTGCTGGCGGCCCTCCCTCTGGTGCGGGCGGTGTCCCAGCTGATGGGGGAGCTGCTGGTATGAGAAAAAACGCTTTGATTTTTTGCCTGCTGGCTCTGCTGGGCGTCCTGCCCTGCCTGGGGGCGGAGACGTACAGCCCTCCCGGCCTGGACAGCGTGTGGGAGCAGGCGGAGGAGTACGGCATTGGGCAGGGGACCGGCTTGGAGGCGGGGCTGGCGGGGCTGGCCTCCCGGGGTCTGGAGCAGCTGGGCGGGCTGTTCCGGGCCAGCGTGTCCACCGCCCTGAAGCTGGCGGCGGTGGTGGTGCTGTGCGCCCTGGCGGAGGGGGTCCAGCCTCAGACAGGCGGGCTCCAGCCGGTGTCCATCGCCGGAGCGCTGGCCATCACCGCCCTGACCATGACGGACATGGCGGTGATGATCGGCCTGGGGCGGGACACCATGGGCCGGATGGAGGGGTTTTCCCAAATTCTCCTCCCGGTGATGGCGGTGCTCACCGCGGCCTCCGGGGGGATGACCTCCGCGGCCATGCGCCAGGGGGCCACGGTGCTCTTCTCCCAGCTGCTCCTCACCGCCATGGACCGGCTGCTCATCCCCCTGGTCTACGCCTACGTGGCGGTGAGCTGCGCCTACGCGGCCATGGGGAACCCGGGCCTCCAGCGGCTGGCCGGACTGCTGAAGGGGGCTGTGAACGGCATCCTTACCGCCCTGCTGCTGGCCTTTGTGGGCTACCTCACCGCCAGCGGGGCGGTGGCGGGGAGCGTGGACGCCGCCGCGGTGAAGGCGGCCAAGCTGGCCATCACCCGGGCCATCCCGGTGGTGGGGGGTATCCTGGCTGACGCCTCCGAGTCGGTGCTGGCCGGAGCGGGGGCCCTCCGGGGGACGGTGGGGGCGGCGGGGCTGCTGGTGGTTTTGGCCATCTGCCTGACCCCCTTCCTGCGGCTGGCGGTGCAGTACCTTATATATAAGGCCGCCGCCGCCCTGTGCGCCGCGGTGGCCCAGCCCCGGCTGAGCGGCCTCATTGACGCCATTAGCTCCGCCTTCGGGCTGGTGCTGGGCATGACGGGGGCGGGGGCGCTGATCCTGCTGGTCAGTCTGGTGTCCGCGGTGAAGGCGGTGGTCCCATGATGGCGGGGGTGCAGCTGTGGCTGAGGTCGGTGCTGGCCGTGTCCCTCCTCTGCGCCCTGGCCGACGCCCTCACCCCCCAGGGCGGGGTGAAGCGGGTCCAGCGCCTGGTGTGCGGCCTGGTGCTGGCGGCGGCGGCGCTGGGGCCCGCCGTCCGGCTGGACGTGGAGGGAGGCCGGCGGTGGCTGGAGAACTGCCTGGAGGACCTGGAGCTCCGGCGGGACCAGCTGGAGGAGGAGACCGGGATGAAAAGCATCATAGAGCGGAGCTTTGCCGCATATATTGTGGACAAGGC
The DNA here is from genome assembly GCA_022801435.1 of Lawsonibacter sp. GTDB lineage: Bacteria > Bacillota > Clostridia > Oscillospirales > Oscillospiraceae > Lawsonibacter. The sequence goes on along the minus strand of JAAWSG010000078.1, from coordinate 4,182 downwards.
GGCTCAGCTTGGACTCTCCCCCGTTCAGGCCCGGGTGGAGTGCCGGGAGGAGGACGGGGTGTATCTGCCCCAAAGACTCTGGGTCAGCGGCCCCCTCGCCCAAGAGGAGCGGGAGGAGCTGAGCCGGGCGCTGGAGGAGGAACTGGGGGTCGCCCGGGAGGCGCAGACTTACGATGAGGAGGAGAAGCCGTGAAGGAGAAGTGGTCCGGGCTGGCCCAGAGATGGAGGGGGGCGCTGGAGAAATACCGGTATGTGCTGCTGGTGATTGGGGCGGGAGTGGTTCTGCTGATGCTCCCCGCCGGGGGCGGACAGGACTCCTCCGGGCGGGAGGTACAGGAGAGCGGGGAAACCGAAGCCTTCGACCTGGAGCGCTTTGAGGAGAAGCTGGCCCAGGCCCTCTCCCAGGTGGAGGGGGCGGGGAAGGCCCGGCTGGTGCTCACCCTGGAGGAGGGCAGCCGCCAGGTGCTGGCCCGGGACCGGGAGCAGGACCGGGACGGGGGGGCCGCCTCCACCGTGGTCACCGTGGGCCGGGGCGCGGGGAACCAGGACGTGGTGTCCCTCCAGACGGTGGCCCCTCAGTTCCGGGGGGCGCTGGTGGTCTGCCCCGGCGGCGGGGACCCCCAGGTGCGGCTGAGGCTGATTGAGGCGGTCTCCGCCCTCACCGGTCTGGGCGCCAACCGGGTCTCGGTCTGTCAGGGGGAGGGATAGCCGGCATTGGAGAAAAACTCAGGCGATGATTTTTAAGAAGGAGGAATTGACATGAGAACCAGCAAAAAGACCGGGTGGTCCCAGCTCTGGAGGAGAAACGCGGTGGTGGCGGCGATTGCCCTGTTTGTGTGCGCGGCGGTGTATCTGAACTGGAACTATGAGCAGCAGGCCCAGGCGGGCAAGACCTTGGGACAGTCCGCCATGGTGGGCGGGGAGACCCGGGACCCCCTTCTGACGGGGGACAGCTCCGCCCAGACCGGAGGGGAGCAGCAGGGGGAGCAGACCCCCGCCGCCGGAGCGGGACAGGAGGGGCTGGAGCAGCAGGGGAGCGAGGGGGTCAACACCGCCTACTTCGCCGCCGCCCGGCTGAACCGCCAGCAGGCCAGGGACAGCGCCCTCTCCCTCCTCCAGGACGCGGCGGGCCGGGAGGACGCGGACGAGGCGGTGAAGACCCAGGTCAACGACACCATCCAGACCATGGCGGACTACACCGTCACCGAGGCCCAGATCGAGAACCTGGTGGTGGCCAAGGGGTACGCCGACTGTGTGGCCTTCATCGGGGAGGATAACCTGTCCATCGCCGTCTCCTCCCCCGAGGGGGGGCTCACCGAGGCGGACACCGCTAAAATTGTGGACGTGGTCCGCCAGACCGCCGGCTATACCGCGGACCAGATCCACATTATTGAGGTGGAGGAGTAAACTTTTTCCCTGCCGCAGTTGTCAAACGGCCGGAAGTGTGATAGAATAGAAAACACCGTTTGAAAACTGAAACAGGAGTGGTAAGCTATGAGCGACAGCAAGGATTACGTCTCCCGGGCCGATGAGCTGGGCAACATCCACATCTCAGAGGAGGTGCTGGCCGCCATCTCCGCCGCCGCCGCCCTGGAGGTGGAGGGGGTCAGCAGTCTGGGCAGCCAGGGGAAGAAAAACCCCGCCAGGGCGGTCCACATCAAGCTGGAGGAGGAGAAGGTGGTGGTCAGTATGTCCGTGCTGATGGCCTACGGGCACACCATCCCCGAGATGGGCAAGGCCATTCAGGAGGCGGTCAAGGTGGCCATCGAGTCCATGACCGGCCTGGAGGTGTCCGCCGTCAATGTGAGCGTGGGGGGCATCGTCTTCCCGGAGCGGGTTTAAACAGCGCTGGAACGACCTGTAAAAGGGGCCAAGTCACACCGGACCGGTATGGCTTGGCCCTTTTGCAAAAAAACGAAAGAGAGGGATCTGTTATGAGGGAACAGCTGGAGCAGCTCCAGCGGTGGATTGACCGGAGCCGCGCCATCGTCTTCTTCGGCGGGGCGGGGGTGTCCACCGAGAGCGGCATCCCGGACTTCCGCAGTGTAGACGGGCTCTACAGCCAGAAGTACGACTGGCCCCCGGAGGAAATTTTGAGCCGCACCTTCTTCGATACCCGCCCGGAGGAGTTTTACCGCTTCTACCGGGACAAGATGCTCTGTTTGGACGCCCGGCCCAACGCCGCCCACCAGAAGCTGGCCCAGCTGGAGGCGGCGGGGAGGCTGCGCTCGGTGGTCACCCAGAACATCGACGGCCTGCACCAGAAGGCGGGCTCCCGGCGGGTGTGGGAGCTCCACGGCAGCATCCACCGCAACCGCTGCATGGCCTGCGGCAGGGAGTACCCGGTGGAGTTTGTCCGGGACAGCGCCGGGGTCCCCCGGTGCGGCTGCGGCGGGGTGGTCAAGCCCGAGGTGGTCCTCTACGAGGAGGGGCTGGACAGCCGGGTGCTGGAGGGGGCGGTGGAGGACATCCAAACGGCGGACCTGCTCCTCATCGGGGGGACCTCTTTGGCGGTGTACCCCGCCGCCGGACTGGTGCGGTACTTCCAGGGGGAGCACCTGGTCCTCCTCAACAAGAGCCCCACCCCCTACGACCGCCACGCCGATTTGGTCATCAGCGCCCCCATCGGGGAGGTCCTGGGGCGGATCGAGGTCCATGAAAAATAGCCGGCTCTTTGAAATCTTATACCTGCTGGTGGAGCGGCGCGCCCTCACCGCCGGAGAGCTGGCCCAGCGGCTGGAGGTATCCGAGCGCACCATCTACCGGGACATCGACGCCCTGTCCGCCGCCGGAATCCCCGTCTACACCCAGAAGGGACAGGGGGGCGGCATCCGGCTGATGGACCAGTTCGTGCTGGACCGGGCGCTCCTGTCCCAGCGGCAGCAGGATGAGATCCTCTTTGCCCTCCAAGCGGTTCTGGCCGCGGGGGGCGGGGAGGGGGAGGAGACCCTGGCCCGGCTGTCCTCCCTCTTCCACCGGGAGGGGCGTGACTGGCTGGAGGTGGACTTCACCGGCTGGGGGAGCGGCCCGGAGGAACAGGAGAGTTTTAGGCGGATGAAGGAGGCCATCCTGACCCGCCGCCCCCTGTCCTTCACCTACTACGCCTCCTCCGGACAGCGCACCCGCCGGAGGGTGGAGCCCGCCCGGCTGGTGTCCAAGGGGGGCTGCTGGTATCTGCTGGCCTTCTGCCTCACCCGGCAGGACTGGAGGATTTTTCGGCTGAGCCGGGTGGAGGGGGCGGCGCTGGAGGAGGGGACCTGTGTGGAGCGCCGTCCCCCCGAGCTGGACCCCCCGCCCCAGGAGGGATACCGGGGGGTCCCTCTGCGGCTGCACTTCTCCCCCGAGGCGGAGTGGCGGGTGCGGGACTACTTCCACCCAAAACAGATCGCGCCCCAGGAGGACGGCGGGCTGGTGGTGGAGTGCGCCTTCCCCGAGGACCGGTGGCTGATGTCCTTCCTGCTCTCCTTCGGCAGTCAGATGGAGGTGCTTTCCCCCGGGTACTGGCGGGAGCTGTTATGCCAGGAGCTGAAAAAATCGGCGGGAATCTATGAAACCTGACACACCCTGTCCAGTTTGAGGGTGTATCCTGAGCGTGGAGATGGGGCAGAGGACCCCGTCCAAACTGAAGGAGGTTTTCTTATGAAGGACAGAACATTTTGCCAGTGCTGCGGGATGCCCCTGGACCGGCCGGAGGACGCGGGCACAGAGGCGGACGGGACTCCCAGCGGGGACTACTGCCGCTACTGCTATCAGAACGGGGCCTTTACCGCGCCTGAGGCCACCATGGAGGACATGATCGCCTTCAACCTGAAATTCAACGCGGAGAACGGCTTCCCCATGGGTCCCCAGGAGGAGGCGGAGCGTGGAATGCGCCAGTGGTTCCCCCAGCTGAAGCGCTGGAGAGGGAATTAGACTCCGCCGGGAATGCGGCACAACAGAACAGAATGCGCAAAGCCGTCCGCACCGAGAGGTGCGGGCGGCTTTATTGTATGGGAAAGGTCACGTGTCCGATTTTGAGCTGAAGGGGTGGAACGAGCGGGGAAAAGAAAAACGCAGCAGAGAGGCAAAATCCTGCAAAAAGGCATACCTTTCTGCAAAAGAGCGGGGATGTAAAATTTATCCGGAAGGGCTTGAAATCAGAAATAATATGTGGTATATTATGCACATCCGCGGCATGGAACA
>JAAWSG010000105.1 GCA_022801435.1 Lawsonibacter sp. | reverse complement strand
CCGCGCTGCAATTGTGCAATCCGCTGTGGTACCAGAAGTGATAAAGAATCGCACCGGCATACCATGCGCATCCACAGCCAAATGTATCTTGGTGTTGAGCCCCCTTTTGTGCGGCCCATCGCCTGATTCCCGCCCCGCGCACCAGCGGCGTCAGGATGCACTTTGACATGTCTGGCGTCGATCATCAGCCACTCAAAGTCTGTATCGTCTATCAGCGCCTCCAGAATTTTTTTCCAGATTCCCTTGTCCCGCCAACGGCAGAAACAGCGGTGTACGTTCTTCCAGTTCCCATACACTTCCGGCAAATCCCGCCAGGGCGCTCCTGTGCGCAGAATCCAGAATACTCCGTTCATAAACTGTCGGGTGTCACGGGCATTGCCTCCGCGGGTCCCCTTTTCCCCGATTGTGTATGGCCGGATTTTCTCCCATGCTTTGTCGCTGATGTCGTGTCGATGCTGCTCTCCTGCCATTTTTCTGCCCTCCTGCTCCTTTTGAGAACTATTATATCATGATTTAGTTCAATTTTCAATCCGTTGCAGCCCTTGAAATTCAAGGCTTTGCTGAATTTTTGGAACCGCTCAAAACCGGGGAAAACGGGATCGGTAGTAACACACAGATAACACGCCCCCGTTCCATAATTTGTGTATCGGCTTTCGATATTCTGTACCAAAATCAAGCGATGCAGTATGAATATCGCTATACTGTATCGCAAAGGAGCATGGCTATGGTTAGGATTTTACTGTCAACCCGACTTGGCGAACGACGGTTGACTCAAGCGGACCTCGCCAGAATGACGGGGATACGCAAAAACACAATCAGCGAGCTTTACAATGAGATCGCCACCAGGGTTAGCCTGGACCACCTGGACCTGATTTGCGAGGCCCTAGGGTGCGGTCTCACGAACCTATTGGAGATTACCCCCAATGCGGAGCCAAGAGTAAAGACCCGCACCGGCGCACCCCTGCCCGATAAGGGCCGGAAATAACCAGGCTGGACCTTTGGCCCGGACGCATTATGCGTCCGGGCCTTTTTCTGTTTTGTGACACTTGTGACGCTGGAAACACTCGCATATTACGCGCATACGGATTAGGCGTGATATGCGGGTGTTTTCTCTTTAATCCATTTAGTTCTTATTACCTACTGTCACAAGTGTCACAAAACCCCGAAAACCATACAGCCCTGCGGGTTTAGCCTGTGACAGTAGTAGTGTCACAAGCGTCACAAGTGTCACCGGAATTTGACTCTGCCCCCGCCTATCGGCTCCCAAAATCCCAGACGTTTGGGATTTTCAGTCGGCAGGGTCCTCCACATACTCCATAATGTCGCCCGGCTGGCAACGGAGGATTTTGCAAAGCACCATTATCGTATCAACCGTTACGCTTCTATTTTTCGCCAAGCTGTCCACGGTCTTGGGGTTCAGCCCATATTTGTTGCGGAGGTCTATTTTTTTTATTCCGCTGGCCTCCATGCGGGAAAAGAGCTTTTTATATGATACGGGCATGGCGCACCTCCTATCTGTTTTTTGTACCAATAACTATACAGCATTATGGCCCAGGCTGTCAATCTGTTCCGTACCAAAAACCACACAAAATAGACGTACCATTTTTGGTACAATCGCCAATTTACAGCGCGTACCGTTTTTGGTGCAATAATAGACGCCGGGAGGGCAAACCGAACGGCAAAGAGGGCGGCGGCCTCCGGCCAAGGAAACCCGCCGCCCCGCCCCAAAGGAGGCGTCGGGAAAGCCCGACACCTCCAGAATAACAGGTCGGACCCAAAAATTCAAGGAGGTATACAAAAATGATGATGTCCGAGTTTATCGAGCGCACTGGGTTCCAGCCCCTCCCCTTCGAGTATGAGAAGATCGAGGCGGCCTACTATGACTTCGATGGCGACAAAGACGCCTCCTGCCGGGCCTTCGTCAAGGCCGACGGAGAGAAGAAGGTCTACCAGGCCAGGACCGCCGAAATCGACCGGCTGAATGGCAAAATCCTGGAGATGGACCGGGCCAGCAAGCGGGACAGCGAGGTGTACGAAAAGCGGATCGCTGACCTTCAGGCCCAGCTGGACAAGGGGCTGGAATGGAAGTCCAGCGAGGGCATCGGCACCAACATGACCCAGGCCGACTATGAGAGCTTGTTGGCCTGCTGCACCGGCGATCATGGCGATCCTCACGTCATGAGCGAGGGCGAGGCCCGGATGCTGGTGGCTGAGGAGTTCGGCTTCAACCCGGAGCGGATCGAGATCATCACCACCGTTCACACCTATGAGGTCAACAAGTACCGGCGGCTTCGGAAAGCCGGCATCTACACCCGGCGGCCTCTCTATGACGCCACCGACTGGAATTACGTCCGCTTCAACGTCCGGGGCGCTGGCTGCACCTGGATGTATGAGATGGTCAACAGGGCACTGGAAACCTACAGCTGCTAAATGATAGAGGCTGACCTACCGGCCAGACGGGGAGAAAGGATACTGCTATGAGAAGAAGAAAGCGCAAGACGGTATGGGCTTACCTGGACGGCAAGAAGCTGGTTGACGTGGTTCAGGCGGCTCTCGACAACAACATGATGGTGGACGACATGAAGGCCCTCCTGATCCGGGAGAATCCTGGCCATGATGTCACCTTCAAAGTACAGTAACCCGCAAGGCCGACGGCTCACCGCCGCCGCTGGTGCAAGTCCAGCCGCCCCACCTGGGGCGGGCGCTCATGGGTATACCCACGGCATAGGGGGAGTCAACCGCCGCCCCTTTTACATATACGCACCTTGTAAATCAAATATTGAGGGGCAATCAAAAGCAGCCCCCTCGCAGAACAAAGTCTGCAAGGGGGCTGTAATCTTAGTGGCTCATAAGACCAAAGCGCTGGGCGAAGGTGTAGATCACCTGTGCGCACTGCTCCCAAGTCAGCAGGTCCTCCCACATGAAATTGGGCTGGCCATCAGGGGCGGTCCCTGATCCGGCGAAGATGCCGTGCTCTACTGCGAACCTCCGGGCCTCCTGGCTCCACTTGCCGCAGTCGTTGTCCCACAGCTTCTCCTGGTACTAACCCATGGCAGCTTCAAACATCCGGTTAAACTTCTCTTGATCCATCTCGTCCTCCTGTTCCGCCCCTCTGTTGTGGGCCCGGGCGTCCACCACCCAGTAGTAGGCGCACTCGTTCCGGAAAGTGTTTACATCCCCGTTCACCCGCCCGTCCTTCAGGCTGGCCGGGTCGTTGATTCGGATCTTCCCGTCCGCCCACCAGACCAGGACGAAGTGGCCCCCGCTGGTCTAGTTGCCCGCCTTCATCAGGGCGATGAGGTAGTACCCCTGCTTCAAATATTCCAGCGCCTGGTCGTGGACTTTGGACTGGGGGTTGTGATATCCGCTGGTCCAGCTCAGCTGCCAGCAGGTGATCCCGAACGCCGCCAGCTGAGGGGCGAAGTAGCTGTGTAGTAGGTCCCCTGGTTGAGCGTCTTGTATCTGTGGTCCACGGACCAGGCGCAGGCATCTACTGGGGTATAGGTCTGGCCGGTCAAGGTCTCGATGACCATGGCGGCGCAGGCGGGCCCGCACCCGGAGCCGCCGATGGTGGCCGTCTCCCCCTTTACCTGGTAGGGCTTATTCTTCCACCGGGGGTCGGTCTGCATATAGAGGACGGGCCGTTTATTCATGGCCATCCTCCCCGCCGCCCAGGGCCTCCCCAGCCTGATCTACCATACCCTTGCTGATTGCCAGGAGGCGTACCAGCCAGGGAGGCACAGGCGCACCCATATGTACGTCGTTTTCGATGATGGATCCCAGCTCGGTAACTGCATACCACACCAGCACCACCGGACACACCAAGCCCGGATACTGGATGGGCAAGGCCAGCACGGGCAGATTGAGCAGCACCATTTCCAGCAGCAGGTCGGACACAGCGGCAACCACGACCACCACAATCATTCCGCACTTGTGCCAGATGCCATCCCGGGCATGGGCGGAGGACCAGCTGCCCTCCTTACAGGCGGCGGCAGTACCGGTGAGGTAGTCCAGGACCATCAAAAACACCCACCCCGCCACCAGCCAGCCCATCCAGCCCCACAGCCCGGTGAGCAGCCCCACACAGGCCGCGGCCAGGACCTCCACGTCAGTCATAGCCTCGGTGATGGCTACCCCCGACTTTTTTGCCCTCTCCACCATGGCCCCGTATTCCAAAGCGCATCCGCCGTTGATGGGCCCTGTGGTGATGACCATTTTTACCCCTGGCAACTTCACCCAGGGATACCGGTCCCCCCACTCCTGGGCCGTGAACTGAACCCCACTTGGGGTAATGATGTTGTCCATTTTGTTCCAGATTTGATAGCGCATATGTGTTCCTTTCTACAATGCGGTTCATTAAATGGCGGGACCTGCAATAAAATCGAGATCTGACCCACTTTTGTAAAATTTGTTTTCTACCATATCAAAAACGCCAACTATCCCATCAGGATTTATACAAGGGACCAAATCCTGTATGAGATTCTCCGAAGAGTAACACTGATACGAATAAAGTCGTCCTTGGATTGAAGAACTAGCATTATTATATTGGCCCATTAGACACATATTTGGGGTATTGGAAAATTCATACACGGGGTTGAAATTTTTAGACTCTCCATCAACTGATACAGTATGATTAGGCAAATCCAAATTGATTGTATGTCTTGCCGGAGAAGATGTATCAGTGCTTATCTGTAAGTCTGATGCTATTACCGACCCCCCGCGCTCAAGCGTTAAAAGAATCCCATTACTTGCTGCAACATTCACCCATATTGATGTCCTGAAAGGTTTTGAACTAACATAGGTAACCGCCACAGCAGCAAATATGTACTGAATGGAAATTGCTTGTCGATTCAATATTTCAAAATCGCACACATATCTATGGCGGTTGTTAATTGCTATCTCAGTGTCAAGATACGAGAAGCCATTACATTCGATATATGCTACTTCGGTATATCCTTGTGGCAATCTGGATATTTTCTGAACAAATACAGCGGTAAAATCTTTATTTCCCTGCAATACAAGAGAGTAATCTTCAATATCACTAACGATTTGCGAATTTTCTTTCCACCCCTCAAAAACAAAGTTCTCTTGCTCATTCGCCGTAGCCGAGATGGTAATAAGCATACCGTCACTTGCCACCCCTCCGCCGCTCACGGTCCCTCCCTCCGGAGGGTCAGCGGTCAGGGTGATGGTGCGCACATTGTCAGGTAGGCCGCCCGTCTCGATTGCCCGAATCCGCTCCGCAAACGTGTACGCGGGGATAGGGGTTGTAGTTCCATCCTTTTCCCGAATAGCATCCGCAATGGCTTTCAGGTTGGTTTCTTGTGTACTCAATACAACCCCTCCCAACTCGCAAGGACAGCGCTTTGAATGGCGGCGGTCACATCGTCCAAAGTCGCAGCCCCCACCTCCTCCGCAGTAGGCGTCCAGGTATCAGGCCGCGCTCCCACCATGGAGGCGGTGTAGTCGCCTGCCTGCGGGGTGACAGCGCCGTCCCGGCCGTTGAAGGAGGACACGCCTGCGGAGCTTTCAGCGGGTCCCGGAGGTCCCTGCTCCCCTTGAGGGCCGGGCGGACCCTGGATACCCTGCTCCCCCTGGGGGCCGGGAGGACCTGCCGGTCCAGCTTCCCCCTGGGGACCAGTCTCGCCGGCGGGTCCTCTGGGGCCCTGTCTTCCGCTGAACCCTGCAACTTTTACTCCATTCACAAAAATTGCCATGGTACACCCCCTAGACATACTCATATGCTTCTGCATAACTTGATGAACGAAGATACAATTGATTGCTGGTCCAGCCCGTAGTTCCACCAGCAAATATCGCAGAATCCCCAATTGCTACCGCACTAAGTTTATCCCTTGCTTCCCCAAGTCCCTCTTCTGGACGCAGCAGGACCAAATATGGATCATAAATCTCCACATCATCCCGATATACTTCGCTATCAGTATTATCAAGTGTGGATGACTTCGTCCTGCCCCCTGCAAAAATAGCATGATCATGTAAGGTAGTTGCTCCCATATCACATTGAGGAATATTCAAATTTTGCGATGCAGTCTTTGTCAAAAATAAATCATAAACATCTACAACAGCACTAACTCCATTCTCATCAAAGCCGCCAGCAAATAAAGAATAATTTCCCGCCATAGCACCTGACAAATAATTGCGGCCAGCGCTCAACTTTGTTGGAACCGTCCTTGTCAGGTATTTATCGTAGGCGGTTACACCACCGGATGAACTACAAAATAAAGCATTCTCTTTACTTGATATCGTTGCTGTTCCCCCGTAGGCGTAGGCAAGGGAGTCGGGTATTGTCCTTGTTAGGGTTTTGTCATAAGCATTCACCACATTATTCGATACAAATAGGGAATAATTTTCTGTTGATGCACATTAAGCAACGCTCATTGACACACTTAGGGAAGAGCTTGACCCGCGAACGAGTTCAACATTATAAGTTATTAAGTACGTTTTATTAGGGAATAGAGCGTATTCCCCTACTGTAGTGCCGCTTGTTATACTTACTTTTTTATATCATCCAGGGATTGCAGCCCTTCCTTAACGTAGTTTTTATCATATGCAACGACTTGCGATGTGGCTGTCTCGGAACTCGATGCAGAATATCCCCCGTGACCCCCTAAAAAAATTGCAGTCTCTCCCACTTTTGCAGCTGCCATCTCGTAGTTTCTCATATTAAGACCTGTTATTGCCCCATGTCGTACAATATGCACCTCCGCTGTCAGCTGCGCGTTGTACTGGGAGGAGACCTGGAGTGTCACGGTATTGTACTGGGCCACGCCCCGGACGGCGGTGACCTTCCACGTACCCTCAATGGGAAGCTCCAGGACCACCGTCCCGGTCGTAGACAGGGCGGACACCTCTGTATCCCCGTTTTTAGCTGTGACCACCGCACCGATATCCGCCTTGACGGTGAGGGTTGCCCGGAAGGAGGACTCCAGCGCCCCGGTCACGCCGAAGAGGGTCACACCCTTTTTGATGTTGCCCGAGGTGAGGTTCGTGTCCCCCCGGATAGTTTGGGTCCCTCTCAGGTACTGTCCGCTGGCGATGGTCTTGTCCGCCGTCCCTGGCAGGATTGTTTGGGCGGCCAGGGAGGGGATCAGGCCCTCCACCTTCCCTGCGGCAGTGTAGGCGGTTTTGGGGGACAGGATGTCTCCAGGGGTGGCCGTGGCGTCGGAGGTCTCAGCTCCGGAGGCAATTTTCCGGATGTGGTCTGCCAGAGTGGAAAAGTCCGCGTCCTGCGCCGTGGGGACTCCCTTGTCAGTGATGGCGGACGCGACCGCCGCTTTCCCATCACTGACAGAGGTAAAAAGCCCATCCATGGCCTCCTTCACCGTCTGCCCGCCGCTGTACTCGATATCCTCCGCCGTCAGGGCGGGCTCCTCCTCGTCCACAAAGGTGATGGTGTGGGGGCCCTCTCCCAGGCTTGCCGGGACCTCAATAGACGCGCCGCCTTCCGCGGTGACCACATGTTCCGGCAGGATACCGCCGCCGCCCCCGGACAGCTGCCCGTTGTCCTTCCAGGTATGAGACGTACCATCGAAGACGTAAATGCTGTAGGGGGGCTCTGTGCCAATTCCATACGCGTCCCCCGCGCTGGGAGCGGCGGCAGCGGCCTCCAACGCCGGAAGGGTATCGTAATACCCCAGAATCTTCAGGCCGGTTCCAGGGTCCCCCTTTGGCCCCCGCTGACCCTGCTTTCCCTCCGGGCCGGGGACCCCCTGCTCCCCCCGGGGCAGCCCGAAGGCCAGATGGACCTTTCCCGCCCGGATGGTCTTGGTCACGGCAGCCTCCTGCCCGGCGGGGAGGGCGGCGGCTTCCACCGTCATGTCCTCCACCGAGCGCACCGCACCCTCCGCCCGATTCGCCGCCGCCTCCGCCTGGTCCACATAGCCCTGCACCTGGCCGACCACCGCCTGACGCCCGAACTCCTTGAACTGAGCGCCAGTGATCTTCACCGTCTGGCCCTGCTGCTCCGCCACCAGGAGCGAGCTGTCGTCCAGCTGTGCCGCCTGGGGCAGCGCGCCAATATTTTTGTCTGCCATACTCAACCTCCCAGCGCGGTCACCCGGCTGTCCAATTCTGTCACCTTGCTGGAAATCCGCTGCAAGGTCTGGTTCATCTCCTGCATATCTGTCTTCATACTGTTCAGCTCAAGCTGCATTGCCCCCAGGGCCTTTTGCAGCATCGCCCGTAAGCTGTCCACATCTCCACTCAGGTTCCGCTGTGTGGCGCTGTGGTAGGGAAATTCATCCTCCAGTTCCCCCTCCCCGGGGGCGGAGAGGGTGGGGTAGCCGTCCCCACTGTCCTGAACGGCGGAGATTACGGAATAGATGCCTCCAGCGTTCACTCCGTCCCCCAGCTCCATGGCGGGGTCGATATTGGCGCTGTCCGCGGAAAATGCGTGATACTGATAGCCCTGCACCTGAAGGAGGACCGCCAGCGCCATCTCCTGGGTGGCGTAGGGGCACAGGGCGTACAAATCGGTCCCGGTGTAGGTCCCGGCGGTAACGGTGGTCTCCCCATCTATCTGGAGGGTGACACTGGTAATGGGCGGCCGCCTTCCGTTGTCCTCGCAGCCCATGAGGTCCAGCCCTACATAAAATTTGTCGGACAAAAAACTGCCCCCGTCACGGTAATTGAATGAGTAAAGAAAATATGAACAAAGGGAGACAGGAGAAGAAAAAGGTGATAAACTGGGTTTCAAAGAGGAGGAGGGCAAAGAGATGA
>JAAWSG010000077.1 GCA_022801435.1 Lawsonibacter sp. | reverse complement strand
CTGCCCCTGATGATCTCCCTGGTGCTGATGCAGAACACCAGCAAGATGCTGGACCACAACGTGCTGGTGCGCAAGGCGGAGGGCATTGAGACCGCGGGCTCCCTCAACATCCTGTTCAGCGACAAGACGGGGACCATCACCAAGGGACACCTGGAGGTGGTGGAGTTCTTCACCGCTGACGGCATCTCCATCCCCCTGTCCGAGCTGGCGGGACACGGAAAGCTCAAGGGGCTGCTGGACCTGGCCATCGGAAAGAACACCCAGTCCATGTTTGACGCCTCCGGCCGGGTGATTGGCGGAAACGCCACCGACCAGGCTCTGGTGCGCTTCCTGGGGTCGGAGGTGCTGGACCATCTGGAGAAGACCTACACCGTCACCCAGGCCCAGGGCTTCAACTCCACCAACAAGTTCAGCCAAGCCCACCTCCGGGAGCTGGACAAGACCTTCTACAAGGGCGCGCCCGAGAAGTTTTTGGCGGTCTCGGGCAAGTACCTCAGCCTCAACGGGGATATCCACGTGGTGGACCCCGACCGGCTGAGCGCCAAGATTGACGAGCTGGCGGGCAAGTCCATGCGGGTGCTGGCCTTTGGCTACTCCGACCAGGAGATGACCGAGAACCAGATCAACTCGGATACCACCCTCATCGGCTTCTTCGGCATCCGGGACGACGTGCGGCCCGAGGCCCGGGAGGCCATTGCCGCAGTGCAGAACGCCGGTATCCAGGTGGTCATGATTACCGGCGACCGGCTGGAGACCGCCGCCGCCATCGCCAAGGACGCGGGGCTGCTGCGCAGTCAGGACGAGGTGGCCCTCACCTCCGCCCAGCTGAGCAAGCTGTCCGATGACGAGGTGAAGCAGCTCATCCCCCGTATCCGGGTCATCGCCCGGGCTCTGCCCACCGACAAGTCCCGGATGGTCCGCCTGTGCCAGGAGATGAACCTGGTGGTGGGCATGACCGGGGACGGGGTGAACGACTCCCCGGCCCTGAAGCGGGCGGATGTGGGCTTCGCCATGGGGAGCGGCACCGAGGCGGCCAAGGAGGCGGGAGAGATCGTCATCCTGGACGACAACTTCAAATCCATCAAGGACGCCATCTGGTACGGCCGCACCATCTACCACAATATTCTGAAATTCTGCAAGTTCCAGCTGGTCATCAACGTGGCCGCGGTGGTGGTCAGCGCCGTCGCCCCCTTCTTCGGGGTGGAGGAGCCCCTGAAGGTGACTCACCTGCTCTTTGTCAACCTGGTCATGGACGGTCTGGGGGCCATCATGCTGGGCAACGAGCCCGCTCAGGAGCGCTATATGTCCGAAAAGCCCCGCCGCCGGGACGAGAGCATTGTCAGCCGGGCCATGATGGGGCAGATCCTCACCATGGGCCTGTGGCTGACCGCCCTGAGCTTCCTCTTCCTGAAGCTGCCCCTCTTTGACCAGTTCTTCGCTTCCCAGGAGCAGAAGCTGTCCGCCTATTTCGTCCTCTTCATCTGGTGCGCCCTCTTCAACGGCTTCAACGTCCGGGACGACGGGGCCCGGATCTTCAAGGGGCTGGATGAGAACACCGGGTTTATGAAGGTATTTCTCACCATCATCGTGGTCCAGGCCCTCATCGTCAACGCGGGCCTGATCCCCTCCCTGAGCTGGGTCGGTAATATGTTCAGCTGCGTCCCCTTCTCCCCGGTGGGCTGGGCCGTGGTGGCGGTGCTGGCGGTGACCATGATTCCGGTGGACCTGCTGCGCAAGGCGGTCACCAAGCATTAGGCCGGGAACCGGTTCGACCTCCAAAAAAGAAAGAGAGGGTGGAGGCCCATGAAAAAGCTGCAATATAATTCTCCCGTCATTTTGACCTTTTTTCTGGTGTCGCTGCTGGCCCTGGGGCTGGGACAGCTGGCCAACGGATGGACCACGGTACACCTGTTTGCCGTGTACCGGGCCCCCCTGACCGACCCGCTGACCTATGTCCGGTTCTTCGGCCATGTGCTGGGCCACGCCGGCATGGACCACTTTATGGGTAATATGCTCCTCCTGCTGGTGGTGGGCCCCCCTCTGGAGGAGAAGTACGGCAGCGCCGCCCTGCTCACCGGCATCGGGCTGACCGCGCTGGTGTCCGGACTGCTCCAGTTCATCTTCTTCCCCAACGCCATGCTTTTGGGGGCCAGCGGCATTGTGTTTATGCTCATCATGCTCTCCTCCCTGGCCGGGATGAGGAATGGACAGATCCCCCTGACCCTGGTGCTGGTGGCCCTGCTCTACCTGGGGCAGGAGGTCTATTCCATCCTCTTTGTCCGGGACAGCGTGGCCAACTTCATGCACATCGTGGGGGGCGCCTGCGGAACCGCCTTCGGGTTTGCGGCGGCGGACAAGCGGAAATTTTAAGCTTTTGCAGAACAGGGAGGGGACACCTATGCCATACACCCAACAGGACCTGCTCCGGGTGGCCAGGCGGGTCAACAATACCAAGCGCAGCTACCTGCTGGTCAACCCCCTCCAGGCCAAGCACATCCCCGTCCCGCCCTCCCGCGCCCTGGAGATGATGGGAGCCCTGGGGGACCGGCTGGCGGAGGGCTGGCCCGAGGCGCGGCTGGTCATCGGCTTCGCGGAGACCGCCACCGCCATCGGTGCGGCGGCGGCGGAGCGTCTGGGGGAGGACTGCGTGTACCTCCACACCACCCGGGAGAGCTTTTCTGGCGGACAGGCGTGGCTGCACTTCTCGGAGGAGCACAGCCACGCGGTGGACCATGCCCTGTGGGGGGAGGGGCTGGGGGAGCGCATCGCCCGCAGTCCCCAGGTGATCTTGGTGGACGATGAGCTGTCCACCGGGAGGACCTTGCGGAACATGGCCGCCAAGCTCCGGGAGAGATACCCCCAGCTGGAGGGGAGGGAACTGATTGCCGCCTCCCTTCTCAGCCGGGTTTCCCCGGAGGACGAGGCGCGGCTGAGGGAGGCGGGGATTTTTTGCGTCTCCCTGGTGAGGCTGGAGGGGGACGGCGCGGAGGAGACCGCCGCCCGCGTTCAGGCCCGGGAGGCGGAGGAGGTCCAGGGGAGGGCGCTCCACCTCCGGAGAGAGGTTCTGGACTGCGCCCCCCTCCCCGACCCCAGGCTGGGGGTCCCCATCGGGAGATATCAGGCCGCCTGCCAGCAGCTGGCCCAGAGCTTCGCGGCGCGTTTTGGACAAAAACTGCCCGGGGAGGCGGTGGTTCTGGGGAGCGAGGAGTGTATGTACCCCGCCCTGGTCCTGGGGGCGCTGCTGGAGGAGCGGGGGCTGTCCGTGCGCTGCCACGCCACCACCAGAAGCCCCATCGGAATCAGCCAGGCCCCCGGCTACCCCATCACCGGCGGCGTCAGGCTCCGGAGTTTCTACGACAGGGACCGGACCACCTACCTCTATGACCTCTCCCCCTGTTCCGCCCTGGTGGTGGTCACCGACGCGCCGGCTTGCAATACTGGGGCGCTGGAGCAGCTGGCCGCCGGATTTGGTATTTCGGAAACCATCTTCTGCCTACAGGGGGACGGCCATGTTTGGTACATATAAGCCGGAGGATGTGACCATCCTCCTGAAAGATATCACCGGCCTGGTGGAGCCCATGAACACCCGGGAGCGGGAGGCCCGCATCCAGCAGGGGGTCCACTACTGTGAGATGCTGCCCATGGAGTACCAGCCCTCCCCCGCCTATCTGGCCGCCTACCGGGACGCCCTGGAGCGGTACGCCTCCACCACCGCCATGGCCGCGGCCAGGGTGGCGGAGGAAATTTGGCGGGACAAGGGTCCGGACGGGGTGCTGGTCTCTTTGGCCCGGGCGGGGACCTCCATCGGGGTGCTCCTCAAGCGGTATATCGCCCTGCGCCACGGGGTGTCCCTGCCCCACTACACCATCTCCATCATCCGGGGGCGGGGGATCGACCGGGCTGCAATGGCGTATCTGCTGAAACAATACCGGCCGGAGCAGCTCCAGTTCGTGGACGGCTGGACGGGGAAGGGGGCCATCCAGCGGGAGCTGGACCGGGCCATGGCGGACTGCCCCGGGGTGGACCCGGGACTGGCGGTGCTCTCCGACCCCGGGGGGCTGGCGGGAAAGCGGGGGACCCGGGAGGATTTCCTCATCGCCAGCTCCTGCCTGAACTCCACCGTCTCCGGCCTGCTCAGCCGCACCTTCCTCCGCTCCGACATCATAGGCCCGGGGGAGTTTCACGGCGCGGCCTTCTACCGGGAGCTGCTGGACCAGGACCTGACCTACGGCTTCATCGACACGGTGGCGGACCGCTTCCCCGAAAAGGCTGAGCCGGAGGAGGAGCCCGCCTTTTCCTGCACCGCGGAGGAGGAGGTGGCGGAAATCTGCCGGACCTTCGGGATTGAGGACCGGAACCTGGTCAAGCCGGGCATCGGGGAGGCCACCCGGGTTCTCCTCCGCCGGATGCCCTGGAAGCTCCTGGTCCACAGCCTGGAGGACAGGGCGCGCCTGGGCCACCTCTACCGGCTGGCGGAGGAGAAGGGGGTCCCGCTGGAGGTGTACCCCCTCCAGCACTACCTGGCCTGCGGACTCATCCAGAAACTGGCGGACAGCTGAGCGATGGACCTTTTTGTCAGTGATTTGGACAACACCCTGATCTTCTCTCACCGCCACAGGGAGGAGGGGGACGTGTGCGTGGAGCGGCTGGAGGGCCGGGAGCAGAGCTTCTGTACCAGCCGGGAGCCGGCGCTGCTGGCCCGGGTGAGGGAGCGGGCGGAGTTCATCCCGGTGACCACCCGCTCGGTGGAGCAGTACCGGCGCATCCAGTGGCCCCCAGACTGCGCCCCCCGGTACGCGGTCACGGACAACGGGGGGATTTTGCTGTGTGACGGCGTGGAGGACCCCCGGTGGCGGGAGGAGACCCGGACCGCGGCGGAGCCCTGGGAGGGTGCGCTGAGACAGGCCCAGGAGCTGCTTTCCCACACCCCTATGCTCCGGCGCTGGGGGCTGGTGGACGGGCTGTTCCTCTTTGCCGCCTGCGACGCCCCGGAGCGGGCCCAGACGGCGGCGGAGCTGCTCCGGGGGAGGACCGGGCTGGAGCTGGCGGTTTCTGGCCGGAAGCTCTACCTCCTCCCGCCCCCGGTCAACAAGGGGGAGGCCCTCCGCCGCCTGCGAGCGCGCTTTCACCCCCGGTCCGTCCTGTGCGCCGGGGACAGCGAGATGGACCTGCCCATGCTCCGGCAGGCGGATATGGCCATCCTCCCCCAGGCTCTGGCCCAGAGGGAGGAGATCCCCGGGGCCAGGGTACACCGGGGCCAGAAGGGATTTTGTGAATTTGTCCTGCAAGCCGCCCTGGAGGGGCTGATTTCTGAAAAGGAGTTTTCCTGCCATGAACGTAACCGGCTATGAGGTGGGCGCGCTGCTGTACTGTCCCGCCAACGCCCACAGCGGCGTCCCAGAGGCCCTGGAGGGAGAGAAAATTTCACAACCCTTCTCCCTGGCCTTCTGCCTGGAGGACACGGTGGCGGAGGAGGGAGTGGCGGAGGCCGAGGCGGCGCTGTACCAGACCTTGCGGAAAATCTCCGCCGCACGCCGGGAGCGGGAATTCTATCTGCCGCGGATTTTTATTCGGGTCCGCTCCCCCCGGCAAATGCGGGAGCTGGCGGAGCGGTACGGGGAGTTTTCCCAAATCCTGAGAGGCTTTATCCTCCCAAAATTTTTTGTGGACAACTGCGGGCCGTACATTCAGGCCATCCAGAGCATTTCGGGGGAGTACCAGTATATGCCCATCCTGGAGTCCCCGGCCATGGTGGACCTGCCGGGCCGGTACAGCGGTCTGGTCCAGGTGCGGGACGCGCTGGAGGCGGTGTCCGATCAAATCCTGAACATCCGGGTGGGGGCCAGCGACCTGTCCCACGTCTTCGGCCTGCGCAGGCATGTGGGCAGCACCATCTATGACCTCCTGCCGGTGGCCCGGCTGCTGTGCGACATCGTGACCACCTTTGCCGGACAGTATGTGGTCTCCGGCCCGGTGTGGGAGTACTACGGGGGGCCGGGCTGGGACACGGGCCTGCGGCGGGAGACCGAACAGGACCTCCTGAGCGGCTTCACCGGCAAGACGGTCATTCACCCCAACCAGATTCCCGTGGTCAACCGGTGTCTCCAGGTGAGCCAGAGCGACTACCTGGACGCCTGCCGTATCCTGAACTGGGAGCCGGACAGCCCCCATCTGGTCTCCGCCAGCACGGAGGCCACCCGGATGAACGAGTACAACACCCATTTCCGCTGGGCGCAGCGGGTGGCCTGCCTGGCCCGGATCTACGGCGTCCGGAACGGGCGGAGGGATCTGTAGCACAAGGGGGCGCAGTGTATGAACGGCTTTGGACAGCGGCTCCAGACGGCGGTCCGGCGGCCCGGAGAGGACGCTCTGGAGGAATTTATGCTGCTCAGCGGGCGGTATGCCAACTTCACCAAGGAGACCTTTTTCCTCCGCTATACCCCGGCCCGGGGCGGCGGACAGGCGGGGGAGCGCCTGCGGAGCTGGACAGAGGAGGGGGCGGGCCGGGTTTTTGCCCCCCGCATCCCGGCGCTGACGCCAGCGGCGGATGTGGAGCGGTACGTGCGGATGTACCAGGAGGGGAAACTGCCCTTCCGGTTTGAGAACATGCTGTGGCAGGGGGCCCTGGAGGCGGGGTACGCCAACATCCTGGAGCGGTTCCGCGCCGCCCGGGGGAGGAGCGAGGAGTCCATTGTGCGCAGCTTCGCGGTAAAAATCCTCTACTGGATGGATACATACTTCCCAAAACTCTTTCCCGACACGGTGAAGATGAACCGCTTCCCCAAGTTCTCCTGCGGCGGGCAGGTCAAGCTGGCCGAGTATCTGTTTTTGTACCTGCTGTTTTTGCTGGGGTGCGACGTGCTGTGGGTGTGCCCCGCCGGGGAGGAGCCGGTATCCAGTCCGGAGCTGCTGGCCCTCTCCCTGCCCGTCCAGGGGCGGGAGAAACAGGAGGAGCCGTCTGTCCCCTCCAAAGCGCCCCCGGGGAAGGCGGTCATCTCCCGGGAGCGGCTGAGACACCCCGGCCGTGCCGCGCCGCCTCCCCAGAGAGCCCCCGCGCCTCCGCCCCGGAGAGCCCCTGTCCCGCCACCCCGGCAGACAGCGCCTCCCCGGCGGGTGGATGTCCAGCACCCCGGACGCGCCCCCCAACAGGAGAGCCGGCAGCCGCTGGAGTTCGAGGAGCTGGCGAGGTTTGCCTCCTCCGTGGTCATGCTGAAAATATTCGACCAGAACCACCAGTGCTTCAAGTCGGGGTCCGGGGTCATCATCAACGACCAGGGGTACGTCCTGACCAACCTGCACGTGGTCAACGGCGGGCACTACTACGGCATCCTGCTGGAGGAGGAGACCGACATCTTCTACACCAACGAGCTGATTAAGTACCACCAGGACTACGACCTGGCCGTCCTGCGGATGGAGAAGCGGGGCCGGCCCATCCCCATCTCCCGGGGCGGGAAGCGGCTGGTGCGGGGGCAGAAGGTGGTGGCCATCGGCAGTCCCCTGGGGCTGTTCAACTCGGTCTCGGACGGCATCATCTCGGGCTTTCGGGATATGGAGAAGGTCTCCATGATTCAGTTCACCGCTCCGGTCTCCCACGGGAGCAGCGGCGGGGCGCTGCTGGACCTGTACGGGGACCTCATCGGGATTATCACCGCTGGCTTTGACGACGGGCAGAACCTGAATCTGGCGGTGGACTGTCAGACCATCCTCCAGTTTGTCCAGGGATTTTTATAGCCCGCCGCAGAACGCCGCCGGAAGAGGGGTTTTCTCCCTCTCCGGCGGCGTTTTGAAAATACCCCGGAGCGCTTGGGGGGCGCTCCGGGTATCTGTATTACTTGGCGTACTCGATGGCTTTGGTCTCCCGCAGGAGGTGGACCTTGATCTGACCGGGGTACTCCAGCTCCTTTTCGATTTTCTGGGCGATCTCCCGGGCCAGCAGCACCATGCGGTCCTCGCTGACCACCTCGGGCTTGACCATGATGCGGACCTCCCGGCCGGCCTGGATGGCGAAGGACTTCTCCACTCCGTTGAAGGAGGAGGTGATCTCCTCCAAGGTCTCCAGCCGCTTGATATAGCTCTCCAGGTTCTCCCGCCGGGCGCCGGGGCGGGCCGCGGAGATGGCGTCCGCCGCCTGGACCAGGCAGGCTACCACGGTGCGGGGCTCCACATCGTTGTGGTGGGCCTGGATGGCGTGGATGACGTTGTCGCTCTCCCGGTACTTCCGGGCCAGCTCCACCCCGATCTGGACGTGGGAGCCCTCCACCTCGTGGTCGATGGATTTGCCCAGGTCGTGGAGCAGGCCGGCGCGCTTGGCCTCGGTGACATTGGCGCCGATCTCCGCGGCCAGCAGACCGGCCACGTGGCTGACCTCGATGGAGTGGTTGAGCACGTTCTGCCCGTAGCTGGTGCGGTAGCGCATACGGCCCAGGAGCTTGACCAGCTCGGGGTGGAGGCCGTGGACGTTGGTCTCAAAGATGGCCCGCTCCCCCTCGGCCTTGATGATGGAGTCCACCTCCCGCTTGGCTTTCTCCACCATCTCCTCAATGCGGGAGGGGTGGATGCGCCCGTCCAGGATGAGCTTCTCCAGGGCCAGGCGGGCGATCTCCCGGCGGACCGGGTCGAAGCAGGAGACGGTGATGGCCTCCGGGGTGTCGTCGATAATCAGGTCCACCCCGGTCAGGGTCTCCAGGGTGCGGATGTTGCGGCCCTCCCGGCCGATGATGCGGCCCTTCATCTCGTCGTTGGGC
>JAAWSG010000076.1 GCA_022801435.1 Lawsonibacter sp. | reverse complement strand
TGTTCAACAGCGCCAACCACACCCTGCGCTCCCTGTCCACCTACATCTTCCCCGTCCTCTTTGAGGAGTGGGGGCTGGATGTGGAGCGCATCCCGGAGGCCTGGGACAACCGGGGGGACATCGTCATCGGGAACGACGTGTGGATCGGCTACGAGGCGGTGGTCTTGGCCGGAGTCACCATTGGGGACGGGGCCGTCATTGGGACCCGGGCGGTGGTCACAAGGGACGTTCCTCCCTATACCATCGTGGGCGGCGTCCCCGCGAAACCCATCCGGACACGTTTTCCAGAAAAAACCATCCAACAGCTGCTGGAGCTGAGGTGGTGGGACTGGCCCCCGGAGCGCGTCGCCAGCGGCATTGATGCCATCCAGTCCGGCGACCTGGAGGCCCTCCGGCGGTTGGCCCAGGGGGTATAGAGGACCTGTCCGGCACGCATTTGTGAACTGTTCCCAAGAGAGCACTTGAAAAACGGAGTCCTGTTTGCTATAATTGGGGTACTGAGACAGGAGGGAACCGTATGCCGCGACAGGAACAAAACCCCAGACCCATCAAGGTGATCGGACACCGACACCCGGACACCGACTCCATCTGCTCCGCCATCGCCTACAGCCGGCTGAAGGGCATTCTGGACCCGGAGCACACCTACAAGCCCTGCCGGGCGGGGCTGCTCAACCGGGAGACGGAATTTGTGTTGGACTACTTCCACGTCCCCGTCCCCCAGCTGTACACCGATGTCAGCCCCCACATCCGGGATGTGGACATCCGCCCGGCGGAGGGGGTGGATGGGGAGATGAGCCTGCGCCGGGCCTGGATGGCCATGCGGGACCAGCAGCTGGATACCCTGTGTATCACCAGCGGGGAGCATGACCTGCTGGGGGTCATCACCATCAAGGACGTGGCCACCGCCAATATGGACGGGGTGGACCCCAACATTCTCCGGGCGGCGGGGACCAGCTATCAGAACATCATTGACACGCTGGACGGGACCGTGCTGGTGGGGGACGTGGCAGACCAGCTGGTGGATGGCCGGGTCATCATCGGCGCGGGCAGCGCGGAGCAGATCGAGCGGGTCATCTCCCCGGGGGATATTGTCATCGTCAGCAACCGCAGCGAGAGCCAGCTGGCCGCCCTGGAGATGGACGCGGGGTGCATCATCGTGTGCGCCGGCGGAAAAATGTCCCGTACCATCCGGATGCTGGCCGAGGAGAAGGGATGCATCGTCATTGCCACCGAGCTGGGGACCTACGCCGCCGGACAGATCATCAGCCAGGCGGTCCCCATCCGCCACTACATGACCCAAGACAACCTGCTGACCTTCACCCTCCACACCCCGGTGGAGACGGCGACCAAGGTTATGGCCACAGTGCGCTTCCGGTATTTCCCCGTGCTGGACGACGACGGGAAGTACATCGGGGTGGTCTCCCGCCGGAACATGATGAACCAGCACAAAAAGCAGCTCATCCTGGTGGACCACAACGAGAAGGGCCAGGCGGCGGAGGGCATCGAGCAGGCGGAGGTGCTGGAGATTATCGACCACCACCGCATCGGTTCCATGGAGACCGAGGGGCCGGTGTACTTCCGCAACGTGCCGGTGGGCTGTACCTGCACCATCGTGTACCAGATGTATCAGGAGAGCGGGACCGAGATCGACCCCACCACCGCCGGGCTGATGCTGTCCGCCATCCTGTCCGACACCCTGATGTTCCGCAGTCCCACCTGCACCCCCGTGGACGAGGCCGCGGCCCGGAGGCTGGCCGAGCTGGCGGGGGTGGAGCTGGAGCGCTACGCCGACACCATGTTCGAGCACGGCGGCGACGTGTCGGGCAAGACGGCGGAGGAGGTGTTCAACGGGGACTATAAGATCTTCACCTGCGGGGATATCCGGTTCGGCGTGGGGCAGGGGAGCTATATGACCGAGAAGAACCGCAAGGCCGCCCAGGCCCTCATCGCCCCCTACCTGCCCGGCGCCCTGGTGAAGCAGCATCTGGACTACATCTTCTATATGTTCACAGACGTGCGAAACTCCAATACCGAGCTGCTGATGGCGGGCACAGGAGCGGCGGAGCTGATTAAAAACACCTTCCACGCGGAGTTTATTCAGGATACCGCCATACTGCCCGGCATTGTCAGCAGAAAAAAGCAGATGATCCCCCGGCTTCTGAACGCCATGAAGCAGGAGGAGTGAGCCAGACACGTTCCGCAAATGCGTGCAGGGAGACAGCAAGCCGTGTCCCGGCAAAAAAACGCGCCCGCCCGGGTCAGCCCGGGCGGGCGTGTCTCATTCGGCGGTCAAGGTCTGGATCGCGGCACAGGCGGCCTTCTGTTCGGCCTCCTTTTTGGTGTGGCCCGAGCCCGAGCCGATGGGGACCCCGTTGAGGACCACCTCCATATAGAAGAGCTTGGCGTGGTCAGGGCCCTCCTCTCCCACCAGGCGGTACTGGAGGACCTGGCCGCTCTCCCGCTGCACCAGCTCCTGGAGGGTGGTCTTGTGGTCCAGGGGCCGGGCGATGCTGTCCAGCTCCCTGCTGAGGATATACCGCTGAATGACCTTGCGCACCGGACCCATCCCGCCGTCCAGGTAGACCGCGGCGATCAGGGCCTCCATAGCGTCCGCCTGGATGGAGGGGCGTCTTCTTCCCCCGGCGGCGTCCTCGCCCCGGCCCAGCTTCAGATAGCTGCCCAGGTCCAGCTCCCGGGCGGCCTCCACCAGGCTCTCCTCGCACACCAGGATGGAGCGTATCCGGGTCAGCTCCCCCTCGGGCAGGTCGGGGTGTCTGCGGTACAGGTGGTCCGAAATGACCAGTCCCAGCACCGAGTCCCCCAGAAACTCCAGCCGCTCGTTGCTGAGGAGCCCCCCCCGGCTCTCATTGGCGCGGGAGCTGTGGGTCAGGGCGTTCTCCAGGAGGGTGGGGTCCTGGAAGGTGTAACCCAGTTTTGTTTCCAATGTTTTCATGGGCGTCAATCAATCTTGTTCTGGAGGAAACGCACCAGATCGCCTACCGTGTTGATGGAGGAGGTCTCATCCTCATTCAGCTCCTCAATGCCGAACTCCTCCTCCAGGGCCATGGACAGATCCACAATATCCACCGAGTCGGCGTTCAAATCATCGAAAAACGAGGTGTCCATACGGATGGACTCAGCCTCTACATTGAACTGTTCCGCAATAAGCGCAGTCAGCTTTTCAAAAATCATATTCCTCTGCTCCTTTTTCTTTCGGAATGGTTTTGGCCTGCTGGACCAGGCGTGATTTTGCTGTTTTTACTATAGGCATATTCGGCCTGACTGTCAATAGTTTTTTCAAATTTCTGCACATTGCCAGTGGCTCAGCGCTCTGATTCTTTTTGGCCCAGGCGGGACAGGGTCCGGGGAGCCAGAAGGAGGAGGGCGGTGAGGTTGGGCAGGGCCATCAGAGCGGTACACAGGTCCACCAGCTGCCAGACTCCCTGGGTCTGCCACACCGCCCCGGCCAGGACCGCCAGCAGCATGGCGGCCCGGTACAGGGGGGTCAGCCGCCCGCCGGACAGATACTCCAAACACTGCTGTCCGTAGCAGCTCCAGCCCAGGATGGAGGAGAAGGCGAAGAGAAGCAGGGACAGAGCCACAATGCCCTCCCCCGCCCGCCCCAGGACCGAGGCGAAGGCGGCGGCGGTGAGGGGCGCGCCGGTGGTGCTGCCGTCCCACGCGCCGCTGACCAGGATGGCCAGGGCGGTGACGGTACACACCAGCAGGGTGGAGACGAAGACCTCAAAGATGCCCCACATCCCCTGGGCCGGAGGGTTGGCGGTCCGGGCGGCCCCGTGGGCGATGGCGGAGGTCCCCATCCCCGCCTCATTGGTGAACACCCCCCGGGCTACCCCATGGCGCAGGGCAGCCGCCGCGGTCCAGCCCGCTCCGCCCCCCAGGGCTGCCCGGGGGGAGAGGGCGCAGGAGAGGATCAACCCCAGGGCTTCCGGGATTTTCTGCCAGTTATAGAGCAGCACCAGCCCTCCGCCTCCCAGGTAGAGCGCCGCCATAACGGGCACCAGAGCGGAGGAGACCGCAGCCACCCTCCCCATACCCCCCGCCATGACCAGCCCGGCCAGGAGGGCTGTCACCGCCCCTGCAGCGGGTCTGGGCAGGGAGAAGGCGGACTCCAGGCTGGCGGCGATGGAGGAGGACTGGACCAGGCCCCCTCCGGTCAGGGTGGCGGGGACGCAGGCCAGGCAGAAGCAGGCGGCCAGCAGAGGGGAGTTCAGGCCGTCCCGCAGGTAGTACATCGGGCCTCCCCGCAGGGAGCCGTCCGGGTCCCGCCGCTGGTACTCCACCGCCAGCAGCTTCTCCCCCCAGGAGGTCATCATCCCCAGCAGGGCGGAGACCCACATCCAGAATACCGCCCCCGGTCCCCCCAGAGTGAGAGCGGCGGCGACCCCGGCGATGGAGCCGGTCCCAATGGTGGAGGCCAGAGCGGTGGCCAGGGCCTGGAGAGGGGAGAGCCCGCCGCCGGTCCGGGGACCGCGCTTCCCCAGTGTGCCCGCGGTGGCCCTCCACCAGACCGGGAAGCCGAAAATTTGAAAAAATCCTGAGCCGGCGGAGTACACCAGCCCGGTGAGCAAAAACAGACCCAGAAGCCAGGGGTTCCACAGCGCGTCCGCCGCTCGGGACAGAAAAGCCACCGCACATCACCTCAGTGAGTGATATGCGGCGGCTGAGCGGAATATGTAGGGACACGCGCGCCTGAGGAGAAGGATTACAGAACCTTGGACAAAAACAGCTGGGTTCTGGGGTTCTGGGGGTGGTCGAAGAAATTTTTTGGGGTATTCTGCTCCAAAATATGGCCGCCGTCCATGAAGAGGACCCGGCTGCCCACCTCCCGGGCGAAGCCCATCTCGTGGGTGACCACCACCATAGTCATCCCCTCCTGAGCCAGCTCCTTCATCACGTCCAGCACCTCGCCCACCATCTCCGGGTCCAGGGCGGAGGTGGGCTCGTCAAAGAGCATCACCTTGGGCTTCATGGCCAGGGCGCGGACGATGGCGATGCGCTGCTTCTGCCCGCCGGACAGCTGGTTGGGGTAGGCCTCCGCCTTGTCGGAGAGGTCCACCCGCTGGAGCAGGGCTTTCGCGGTCTCATCGGCCTCCTTCTGCTTCATCAGGCCGGTGCGCACCGGAGCCAGGGTGATATTTTTCCGGATGGTCATGTTGGGGAAGAGGTTGAAGTGTTGGAACACCATCCCCATCTGCTGGCGGACCCGGTCAATCTTCACCTTGGGGTCGGTGATGTTGGTCCCCTCGAAGGTGATGGTCCCGGCGGTAGGGGTCTCCAGCAGGTTGAGACAGCGCAGGAAGGTGGACTTGCCCGACCCGGAGGGACCGATCACCACCACCTTCTCCCCGGGGGAGATGTGCTCGGAGATGTTGTCCAGCACCAGGTGGTCCCCGAAGGATTTGCTCAAATTCTTAACGTCGATCACTTTCCCGCAGCCTCCTTTCCAGCTTGCCCTGGAGCCAGGTGAACACGATAACGATGGCTAAGTACATGACCGCGATGCCGATGAGGGGGGGCATATAGTCGAAGGTATTGCCGCCGATGGTTTTGGCGTAGTAGGCCAGCTCCGCGCCGCCGATGGCCTGAACCAGGGAGGTGTCTTTGAACAGGGTGATGAACTCGTTGCCCAGGGAGGGGAGGATGTTTTTGAACGCCTGGGGAACCACAATAAAGCGCATGGTGTCCAGGTAGTTCAGCCCCAGGGAGCGGCCCGCCTCGGACTGCCCCCCGTCCACGCTCATCAGGCCGCCCCGGACAATCTCTGCCACATAGGCCCCCGAGTTGATGCCCAGGCCGATAGTGCCCACCATAATCATGTTCCGGCTGGATTTGAAGATGACGAAGGCCCAGATGAGCAGCTGCACCATCATGGGCGTGCCCCGGAGGATGGTGGTGTAGACCTGGCAGACCGTGTTCAGAACCCCCAGGATCAGGTTGTGCTGCCCCAGGCGCTGCTGGTCGTGGGCGGTGCGGATGACTGCCACCAGGACGCCCAGGACGATGCCGATACAAAGAGCCAGGACGGTCATCTCCAGGGTAGCGCCCAGGCCCTTGAGATAGAGACGCCAGCGGTCCCCCTCAATAAAAGCCATGTGGATGCGGGGGGCGAGGGATGAAAACCATTGGATCATGGCGGCCTTCCTTTCTTTTCTGCGTATGAGAAAAAGGGCGGCCCTGAAAGCCGCCCTTTCCCGGGTATTTACTCAGCGGTGATGTACTTATCTACAATATCCTGGAAAACGCCCTCGGCCTTCAGCTCGGCCATTGCGGTGTTGATGGCGTCCAGCAGACCGGTGTTGCCCTTGCCCACGGCGATGGCGTAGTCCTCCACGGCAAATTCGGTCTCCAGAATCTTCAGGCCGGGGTTCTGGGCCACGAAAGCCTTGGCGGGCTCGTTGTCGATGACCACGGCGTCCACCTGGCCGTTGACCAGAGCCATGACGGCCACCGCGCCCGTCTCATAGGCGGTGACATGCTCTTCGCCGTAGCCGCCGTTTTCCGGGGTGTCGGAGCAGTAGATGTAGCCGGTGGTGGCCTCCTGGCAGCCGATCATCTCGGCGTTGGCCAGGTCGTTCACCGTCTCAATGGGGGAGCCCTCCTGGACAATCACCACCTGGATGCCGGTGGCGTAGCTTTCGGAGAAGTCCATGACCTCAGCCCGGTCGGGGCGGACGGTGATGCCTGCCATGGCGATGTCGCTCTTGCCGGTCTGGACGGCGGTGAGGGCGGCGTCAAAGCTCATGTTGTCCACCACCAGCTCCAGGCCCAGCTTGTCGGCGATGGCGGCGGCCACCTCCACATCGATGCCCTCGAAGCCGCCGGCGTCGGTGGTCATCTCATAGGGAGGGAAAGCGGCGTTGGTGGACATATGGAGCTTGCCGGCCTCCACGGTGGTGAAGCCGCTGCCCTGCTGGCCGGAGACCGAGCCGCCGCCAGCGGAGCTGGAGGAGGCGGGTGTGCTGCCCGCGGGTGTGCTGGATGCGCTGCCTTTGCTGGAGGCATTGCCGCCGCCTCCGCAGGCGATGAGGGACAGACTCATGGCGGCGGCCATGGTCAGGGCAAGAAATTTCTTCATTTCAAATACTCCTTTTCAAACGAAAAATACAGGGATGTCCCCGGCTGTTCCCGAGGATGAGAAGAGTATACCCCAGGAAATATGCACAGTCAATAGATAAATATGCAAAAATGCCGGGGGCTTTCCCGCTTCTTTGGGCCAAAAACACAAAAAGCGGGAAAAAAATGCGGTCCGTGGAAACGAATATTCAGAAAAGGATGAATAAAACCGAGCGGGCGGAACCAGAGCGGAAAAATTTCGTCTGATTGGGCAGAACTTAAAACTTTTCTTAAAATTCCAAAAAGCCCCTTGCTTTTTTGCGGCAACTTGTTATGCTAGTCCTTGACTGCAAAGGGCGGGAGCGCCAATAGGAGGACAGAGAGTATGTACGCATGGTGGTATGGGGCCCCCCTCTCCAGGCTGGCCCGGGACCTGCGGGAGCGGCCCGGAAGGTGGCTGTCCCGGCTGGTCTTTCTGCTGGGGCCCTGGGTGTGCCTGTGGATGGTGGAGATTCTGAACGAGAACGACGTGTTCCAGGACCTGGACAGCTGGCAGGTGCTGATGAACATGGTGTGGTACTACAGCCTGTTCACCGCCCTGCGCCTGATTCTGGGCCGGAACCGCTCCGCCGCCGGGGTGGGAACGGCGCTGGCCTTTCTGGCGGGTCTGGTGAACCACTACGTGCTGCGCTTCCGGGGACGCATCCTCTTCCCGGCGGATATCACCGGCTGGCGCACCGCGGCCAACGTGGCCCAGGGGTTCGACTACAGCGCGGACCAGTACATCACCCAGGCGGCCATCCTGCTGGTGGCCTACCTCTTCTTAATCTGGACCTGCCAGCCCCAGAAAAAGCGGGCCAAAATCCCCCTCCCCGCCGCCCTGGCGCTGTGGGGGGTGATGGGAGGGTACAGCTTTGCCTTCTTCTGCACCGGGATGCTCCCCGCCCTGGACATCTACACCCAGCAGTGGGTCACCCAGCGCAACGGGTTTCTTTTGAATTTCACCGTCGCCCTGCGGTACTCCTCGGTGGACCGGCCGGAGGGGTACTCCAAGCAGGCGGTGCTGGACCTGATGGGGGCCTACCCGGGCCGGGCGGAGGACCCGGAGCGGCAGCCGGTGAACCTGGTGGTCATCATGAACGAGTCCTTTGGGGATTTGACCATTTTCGACAGCTTCCAGCCCTCCTCCGACCCCACCCCCTTCCTCCACTCCCTGGAGGAGAACACCATTCAGGGGCTGATGTACTCCTCGGTCACCGGAGGGGGGACGGCGACCGTGGAGTTTGAGTATCTCACCGGGTTTACCAGCCTGTTCCAGCCCCCCCACACGGTGGCCTACCAGCTCTATGTGGAGGAAAATATGCCCTCTCTGGCTGCTCTGGCGGGGAGCCGGGGGTATTCCTCCACCGCCTTCCACCCCTATAAATCCTCCGGCTGGAACCGGGTGCTGGCCTATGACTACCTGGGCTTTGACAGGCAGCTGTATGAGGAGGACGTGCCCGACCCCTGGATGATCCGGCAGTACATCTCTGACCAGTCGGACTATGAGATGATCTTCCGGGCCGCTGAGGAGGAGGAAGGGAAACTGCTATAAATGAGCAAATTCAGGAATTGACGAAAGCAGTCCGGCAGAGGTGAAGGCCGATGTGGAAGGGCACAATATGGCCAAGACCGCAGGAAAAGAAGA
>JAAWSG010000075.1 GCA_022801435.1 Lawsonibacter sp. | reverse complement strand
TTGTTCATCGGTGAGTTCATAGTTCACATAATTTTCCATGCATCTATAATATCCTATACTCAGTGTTTGTGCAATATTTATTTTTCAAACAAGGCCTAGCCGCTGTGCTCCTGCTGGGGAAGCCTGGGCCAGCCGGTTTTGTCGAAGCGCCAGACCAGGTGGAGCCGGCCATTCCAGTGCTGCGTCTGAGCCAGGCAAAACAGCCCAGTCAGCACCACAGGCGCGTCGGTACGGAAGGGCACGGCCAGACTGAAGCCGTCCTCCTCCTCCCGGTAGAGCATAGCGCCTTGGATCTGCCGTCTCAGGGCCGGGTCAGAGAGGAAGCACTCGGGGTGCTGTTCACAGCGCCAGTCCCGTCCCCCGCCGTCCGTCTGCTGGAAGGAGAAGGCCAGCAGCGCCTCCGCCCAGAACTCCGGCCAGCAGCCCGCCCGCTCCAGCGTGTCCAGGGACAGGCTCCGCCGCAGGCGCAGGCGGCCCCGCTCCGGGGCGAGGGTTCCCAGCAGCAGCTTGCCCCCTCTACTCCCCCGGAGCCACGCCTTGTAGAGCCCCCGTCCGTCCTCCGGCCGCTCTACCTCCAGGTGGAGTTTGGTTCCCTCCTGCCGGAAGGTCAGACTGCCGCCGCCCCGCATCTCGATCCGCTGCTCCATGTCCATCCCCTCCGGTCTATTTTATGAGGGGAGGCGGGGGACTATGTGTTACGGCTCAGCCAGCTCCGCAATGGCGCACTGTCCATCCGGGAGGACCACATACAGGACGGTTGGGAGGGACTCCCCAGGTCTCTTCCACAGTTCCAGCCCCGCATACTCCGCCATATTGGTGGAGGGCAGGGGGGCATCGGGAGCGGAGAGGGACAGGACTCCCAGCTGGACCGCGTCCTCCGGCAGGCTGGAGCGCAGGCCGGTCAGCAGATAGGTCCCCGGCTGGTCCTGGCTGAGCTGGATGAAGCCGCCGGAGGGGTCCGGCTCTGGAGCGATGGGCTCCTCGGGTATTTCCTCGTACTCTTGGTTGATCTCTGTTTCTATCCCCTGGCCGGAGCTGCCCGCCGGCGCGGAATTGGCCGCGCCGCCGGCGGCGGAAGACCACTGGTCAGCTCCGCTGCCCGATGTGCCTCCGGCCAGGCCCAGCCGGATGGCCCCGTACCCCAGGCCCACTACCAGAGCGAGGCTGGCGGCCAGACCCAGCCACTGCCCCATATGCGCCTGCCGCCGGGGCAGGGAGAACCGCTCCGCCTCTTGGATCAGACCGTCGTCCAGCAGTCCGATGGCGTCCAAAAGCTGCTCGGAGGTCATACCGCCACCCCCTCCTGTGCCAGCTCCCGGCGCAGGCGGCCCCGTATCCGGTGGAGGCGGGATTTGACCTGTCCGGTGCTCAAATGGAACCGCTCCTCCAGGCTTTGCAGGGATTCCAGGTGAAAATACCGCCGGACAAACAGCGCCCGGTCCAGCTCGGACTGGCGGCGGAGAAAGCCGGAGATGAGGGCCGCGGTCTCTTTGGCCTCCAGCGCCTCGTCCGGGCCGTGGCGGTCGGGGAGGCACTCCTCCAGCTCGTGCAGGGCCACCTCCACCTGGTCGCCCCCCCGCTTGGCCGCCCGGCCTTGACGCCAGCGGTCCAGGGACAGGTTCCGGGTCAGCTTTCCGAAAAAGGCGGATAAAATACCCGGGCGCTGAGGCGGCATGGCGTTCCAGGCCCGGAGCCAGGTGTCATTGACGCACTCCTCCGCGTCCTCCCGCCGCTCCAAAATGCGCTGGGCGATGGTGTGGCAGTAGAGACCGTATTTCTTCTCGCTCTCCGCAATGGCCTGCTGGGAACGCGCCCAGTACAGGTCGATGATTTTGCCGTCCTCCATGGGAATCCTCCTCTCTTGTGTCATGCGCTCTGAGCATATGTAGGGACATGATCGGGACGGGGATAAAATACCCCTCTGGGATAAACAGACGTAAACCCGTGCCGGAGGTTTCCCTTCCGGCACGGGTAAAATTCAGGGCAGCAGCTCGAAATCAGAGGCGGGGTGCTTGCACAGGGGGCAGATATAGTCGGCGGGCAGCTCGTCCCCCTCATAGACGTAGCCGCAGACCGTACACACCCAGCGCTTCTTCTCGCTGGCGGCAGGCGCGGAGGCGGCGGGCTTGGGCTTGATGTGGGCCTGGTAGTAAGCATAGGTGGCGCTGGGGGCGGAGGACAGGGTCCCTCCATCCAGCACATCGGCCAGGAACAGGGTGTGGCTTCCCAGGTCGGTGGCGGAGACCACCTTACAGCTCAGCCAGGCGTTGGTCCCCTGGGTGACGTAGCAGATGCCGTCCTTGTCCCGGGCGGTGTGGGCCTCGAAGCCGGCGAACTTGTCCACATCCCGCCCGGACTGGAAGCCGAAGCGCTGGAACAGGTCGAACTTCGCCTCCTCGGAGAGGATGGACAGGGTGAAGCGCCCCGTCTCCTTCACCATGTCGTGGGTGTAGTTGCCTTTATTGACTGCGATGACGATGCGGTTGGGGTCGGTGGTCACCTGGATGGCGGTGTTGGTGATGCAGCCGTTGTCCTTCTCTCCCCGGCGGGCGGAGAGGACAAACAGGCCGTAGCTCAGCGCGTACATGACCTTGTTATCCATAAAAATTCCTCCTGATGATGATCTGGGCGGATTCAGTTTACCATAGTTTTACCCAAAAGTCTACAAACAAATCGGAGGCCGGTCCATTGCCGGGATAAAAATTTAGTTGACACTGTAGACCAGTTGTGGTAGACTAGGTTTACAAAGTAGACCAAGGAGGTGTATTCTATGCGGGATCTGAGCCTGACCAACAGCGAGTGGTATGTGCTGGACTGCCTGTGGGAGCAATCCCCCATGACGGTGATGGAGCTGGCGGCCGCTCTGAAGGGACGGGTGGGCTGGGCCAAGAGCACCACCATCACCACCCTGCGGCGGATGGAGGAGAAGGGTCTGGTCCAGTGCCAGCTCCAGGGGCGGACCAGGCACTACACCCCGGCGGTTCAGCGGGAGGGGGCGGTCCGGCAGGAGACCCGCTCCTTCCTGGACAAGGTGTACCGGGGGAGCGTGGGTCTGATGATGTCCGCCATGGCCCAGGAGAAGGCGCTGACCCGGGAGGAGATTGACCAGCTGTACGACATCCTGCGCCGGGCGGAGGAGGAGATATCATGAGGATGAATCTGATCCAGTGGGCCTTCTCCTCTTCCCTGCTGCTGGCTGTGGTCCTGCTTCTGCGGGCCCTGCTCCGGGGACGGGTCTCCCCCCGTCTGATCTACGGGCTGTGGCTGGCGGCGGCGGTGCGGCTGATGTGCTCCTTCACCGCCCCTGCTCTGGATATGCCTTGGGCCGCCGCCAGCCTGGCACAGCCCATTGAGGCGCGGCTTGCGGAACAGCTGGTCCCGGAGCATGAGCGGAACGGACTGGCCTATGAGGCGCTGATCCCGGCAGAGCTGGTGACCTGGGAGGATATACCCGAGGATACCTATCTCAGAGTCCCCCTGCCCTATGACCACGCGCCCCTCCCCTCCTATGTGACGGTGGACGAGGAGGACGTGATCTATCGGACGGTGGGAATCGGCGCTGTCACCCTGGAGGACAAAATGCTCCCCCTGTGGCTGGCGGGGATGGGGGTGACGGGAGGCGTCATTCTCCTGTCCAACCTTCTCTTTTACCGCCGTCTCCGGAAGCGCCGGAAGCCGCTGGAGGGGACAGACTCCCCCATCCCCGTCTACACCGTGGAGAGCCTGTCCTCCCCCTGTCTCTTCGGCGGCTCCATCTACCTGACCCCGGAGGCGGCGGCGGACGAGCGGCTGCAGGAATACGCTCTGGCCCACGAGCGGACCCACTGGCAGCATCGGGACTGGTACTGGTCCCTGGTCCGGTGCGGCTGTCTGGTTCTCCACTGGTACAACCCCCTGGTGTGGCTGGGGGCGTGGCTGTCCAAGGGGGACGGGGAGCTGGCCTGCGACGCGGACACGGTACGGCGGCTGGGGGAGGACCGGAGGCTGGACTACGGCAGGGCGCTGGTGGACCTGTCCGCCCGCCGGAGCGCCCGTCCGGGAGACCTGCTGTCCCTCTCCACCGCTATGACGGGGAGCAGCAAAACGCTCCGCCGCCGGGTCCTGGCTCTGGTGAAACAACGAAAGACCGCCCGTGCCGTACTGGTCCTGGTGGCCGGCGTGCTGTGCCTGTCAGCGGCCTTCGCCTTTGGAGCGGGACCCGACCTCAGCCTCCCCGCCAGCTTTCAGCACTTCCAAACCGAGCTGGAACAGGCCCGGGCCGTCTGGTACAGCCCGGAATTGACCTCCAGCCAGGCCTACCCCGACCCCATTACCGACTTGGACCTGCTCTCCGAGGCCAAGGCCCTGCTCTCGGAAGCCGTTCCCCTGGGCGAGGGGGAGTTTCCCGATACCAGCGCCGGGTTCAACTACCCCCGGGTCGCCTTCAGCCAACAGCGGGAGACGGGTGCGGATACGGCTTGGTCTACCTACTACCTGCTGAATGAGGGGGATTGGACCTATCTCCTGGTCCCCCGGGGAACTGGGGAGTACCGGACCTATGACCCGGTGGGCAAGGTGGAGTGGCATCCCTACGCCCTGGAGCTGGTGGCCCGGCGGCAGAGAAGCCGGCAGCTGGAGGAGCGCGGGTTCTGGTCCATGGGCTTTTCCGGCCTGTCTCCGGGGGCGGAACAGAGCAAATCGATCCGGGTATCCCCCCACAGCGGCGGTATCCAGTTCGCTCTGACCTATGGGCCGCCCGACCAGGAGCTGGAACTGGGCCTGCGGGGGGAGGACGGGACACAGTACGTCCAGCCGGTGTCGGGCGGCACTGGACAGGGGGAGTTTGTCCAAATCCCCGCCGCCTCCTATGAGCTGTTTATTCGGAACACCACCTCCGGCGATCCCGTCACAGGGGCGGTACAGCTCTGGCTGGCGGAGTAGGAGGACCTGCCGGAATGCAGGGACACGACCAGTCGTGCGCCTACAGCGCAAGCCGGCAAAAAGCACGAAGGTCCGCCAAAAAATTCAACCGCGGTTCCCCTCCGGGCAGCTGCGTTATTCAAGCCTGTCTGATATTACAAAGTTCTCTGATGCGGGGCGGGTATCCTGCCGGATGCTCCAAAATTTCAAAATGCAAGTCAAAAATCATTGACTTGCATTTTGTTATATGGTATAACTTTATTACGCTAAGTCAGCAGAGTGTTGAACCGCCCCCCTCTGGCCAGCGAATGAAAGAACCAGGAGGAATTTACTATGAGCATTCAAAATGAGTATTTGAACGGATTGATGGAGCGCGTCATCCAGCGTGACCCCGCTGAGCCCGAGTTCCACCAGGCGGTGCGGGAGGTGCTGACCTCACTGGCTCCAGTGGCCAACGCCCGGCCCGAGCTCATCTCCGAGGGAGTGATGGACTGCCTGGTGGAGCCCGAGCGGGTCATCAAGTTCCGGGTCCCCTGGGAGGACGACCAGGGGAAGGTCCATGTCAACCGGGGCTTCCGCGTCCAGTTCAACAGCGCCATCGGCCCCTATAAAGGCGGGCTGCGCTTCCACCCCTCGGTCAACGAGAGCATCATCAAGTTCCTGGGCTTTGAGCAGACCTTCAAGAACAGCCTCACCGGACTGCCCATCGGCGGCGGCAAGGGCGGCTCCGACTTCGACCCCAAGGGTAAGAGCGAGTCGGAGGTCATGCGCTTCTGCCAGTCCTTCATGAACGAGCTGTTTAAGTATATCGGCCCCGACACCGACGTGCCCGCCGGGGACATCGGTGTGGGCGCCCGGGAGATCGGCTACCTCTTCGGCCAGTACAAGCGCCTGCGCAACGAGTTCACCGGAGTGCTCACCGGCAAGGGGCTGACCTACGGCGGCTCCCTGGCCCGGAAGGAGGCCACCGGCTACGGACTGTGCTACTTTACGGACAATATGCTCAAGGACGCGGGTAAGAGCTTTGACGGAGCCACGGTGATTATCTCCGGCTCGGGCAACGTGGCCATCTACGCCTGCGAAAAGGCCACCCAGCTGGGGGGCAAGGTGGTGGCCATGTGCGACTCCAACGGCTATGTCTATGACAAGGAGGGCATCGACCTCGACCTGATGAAGCAGATCAAGGAGGTGGAGCGGGCCCGCATCAGGGAGTACGCCGCCCGTAAGCCCGGCGCAGAGTACCACGAGGGCTGTTCCGGCATCTGGCAGATCCCCTGCGGCATCGCCCTGCCCTGCGCCACTCAGAACGAGCTGGACGGGGCCGCCGCCAAGGCCCTGATTCAGAACGGCTGCTTCGCGGTGGCCGAGGGCGCCAATATGCCCTGTACCCCCGAGGCGGTGGACGCCATCCAGGGGGCGGGCCTCCTCTTCGCCCCCGCAAAGGCCTCCAACGCCGGCGGGGTGGCGGTGTCCGCCCTGGAGATGAGCCAGAACTCCATGCGCTTCTCCTGGTCCTTCCAGGAGGTGGACGAGCGCCTGCTGACCATCATGACCGACCTGTACCACAACGCGGCCAACGCCGCCGCCCAGTACGGCATGGCGGGCAATCTGGCAGCCGGGGCCAACATCGCCGGCTTCCTGAAGGTGGCGGACTCCATGCTCGCCTACGGCCTGGTGTAAGGAGGGAGCGCGATGAACAACTATGCAGCCCGCGTGTTAGAGCGGCTCCGGCAGAAGTACCCCAGCGAGCCGGAGTACCTCCAGTCGGTACAGACCTGGCTGGAGATGATCGACCCCGCCCTGGACGACCCCCGCTATGAAAAGCTGGACCTGCTCACCCGCATGGTGGAACCTGAGCGGATGGTCACCTTCCTGGTCCCCTGGGTGGACGACAAGGGGATCGCCCACACCAGCCACGGCTACCGGGTGCAGTTTAACAGCGCCATCGGCCCCTATAAGGGCGGCCTGCGCTTTCACCCCTCAGTGAACGAGAGCGTGGTCAAGTTCCTGGGCTTTGAGCAGACCTATAAAAACGCCCTCACCGGCCTGCCCATCGGCGGGGCCTCCGGCGGCGCGGACTTTGACCCCAGAGGGAAGAGCAGCCGGGAGATTATGCGCTTCTGCCAGTCCTTTATGAACGCCCTGTACCGCTATATCGGCGCGGACACCGACATCCCCGCCGGAGACATCGGGGTGGGGGCCCGGGAGATCGGCTACCTCTACGGCCAGTACAAGCGCCTGCTGGGCAAGGCGGAGAGCTCCGCCCTCACCGGGAAGGGGCTGACCTACGGCGGCAGTAAGGTCCGCCTGGAGGCCGCGGGCTCGGGTACGGTCTACTTCCTGGCCCGGATGCTGGAGAGCCAGGGGGATTCCCTGGAAGGCAAGACCATCGCTCTGTCCGGCTTCGGCAATATGTCCTGGGGGGTGTGCCGCAAGGCCGGGGAGCTGGGGGCCAAGGTGGTCACCCTCTCCGGGCCGGACGGCTACGTCTACGACCCAGACGGGGTGGCCGGGAAGGAGAAGCTGGACTACCTGATGGCCATGAGGGACGAGGGCCGGGACCGGGTCTCCGCCTATGCCCGCCGGTTCGGGGTGGAGTTCTTCCCCGGGAAAAAGCCCTGGGAGATCAAAACCGACATCGTCATCCCCTGCGCCACCCAGAACGAGCTGGATGTGGAGGACGCCATCTGCATCCTGGCCAACGATGTGCGCTACTATGTGGAGGGGGCCAATATGCCCGCCACCGCCGAGGCGATGAAGCTGCTGCGGCGCAGTCCCAAGATCCTGACCGCGGGAGCCAAAGCCTCCGGGTCAGGCGGGGTGGCGGTGTCCGCCCTGGAAATGGCCCAGAACTCCATCCGCTACAACTGGAGCCGGGCCGAGGTGGACGATAAGCTGCGCCAGATTATGGGCAGTATCTATGACGCCTCCGCTGCCGCCGCCCGGGAGTACGGCCTGGGAGACGACCTCATCGCAGGCAACGACATCGCCGCGTTCCAGAAAATCTCAGAGGCCATGATCGCCCAGGGCCTGTGATTCAAGCAGAGCGGGACCGCTGGCGGGACTCCAGACACCGCTCCCGCCAAACAGTCCGCCCCGGACCGCACAGCTGATACGGTCCGGGGCGGCGCGTTCAGGAGACCCGCTGCTCCGAAGCGGAGCGCGGTTCAGGTTCTTACCGGAAAAATAAAATTTCCTCTTGCGGAATCTCGGAGTATCGTGTATAATAGAACCTGCATTTGCCGGTGTGATGGAATTGGTAGACGTAGCGGACTCAAAATCCGCTGGTGGCGACATCGTGGGGGTTCGAGTCCCCCCACCGGCACCACGACCATATAATCCGAACCTTTTTCCGATTGGAGACGGGTTCGGATTATTGGTTTTCTTTGAGAAATTTGAGACCACCCACTTTCGAAACGGATTGGAGCGGAAGGCGACCTCTAAACCGAGAGGGCCAAGAAAAAAGAAATAGGCAGGACAGGGCGGACGCATCGTGTGACGATTGCGTCCGCCCTGATTGTTTACTCTTTTTGTTCGGCCTGCCGCTGGCTTTTCCATTCTTCAAATTCCCGCTGCCCCTCTATGCTCTCGTAGAAAGCGAGAATGTCGGGCAGGATACAGCGGGCGATGGCCTCAATCTGATGCTGGGGAATGTCGGTGTTGTTGATTGGTTTCTTTCGCTTGCTCAAGCAGTGTCCTCCGTACTGAAAACTCCGAAGGCACGCCCCTGTGTCCTTTCGTGGTACATCAAAAGTTATCCTCAAGGTTTACGGATAGGATGAACTGCACCCCGTCAAGTAGACAGTGAAATAAGATGCAAAAATTTTTCAGGCTGCTCTATATTGGATGAAGACCTCCATCGGTGTATGGATGCCCAAGCGGCGCTGGAGGCGGTTGAAATTGTAGTAGGCAATATACTCCC
>JAAWSG010000011.1 GCA_022801435.1 Lawsonibacter sp. | reverse complement strand
CACCAGCTCAGGCAGCTGGGGAGTCTGCGCTCCAGCCAGAGCCGCCGCGGCCTCCTCGGTCAGGCTGACCTCGCAGGTAATCGCGGCAATTCCGGCGCCCACAGGGGTAACCGCGCCGTCTTCCACTGTGGCAACAGACTGATCGCTGGACGACCAGCTGAGCACATAGGTGTCAGGGTCCAGGTAGTCGCTGATCTTATCGCTCTCGCTCAAGTCCTCAGTGTCTTCTCCCACGGTCAGCGTGAAGTCAATGTCCGGTTCCGTCTCAGCGGCGTATACCGACAGGTGCATCATGCTGAAGCACATGGCGAAGACGAGGAGCATCGCAAGGTAGCGCTTGCTCAGCATCTTCATAGTCTTCATATTATTTTACCTCTCTTTGCAGATATCGGATGCAAAGTATCCGGCGGCCGGGCTGGCATAGCACGTCAAGGCGCTTTAGCCCCCAAGCTTTGCGTCCTGCCGTTTCCGACAGTTTGCGTTGCAACCCGGCGGACATAGCGTTCGGAGGCCATCCGATATCCCCCAAAGCCTTAGTTCCGTAGCTTTGCGTCCCACCGTTTCCGATGGTTTGCCGCTGCATCACACAAGATCACCTCTCTGATCCCCAGCCCGCCGCCGCAGATGCCTTCGCCGGCGGGCTAACTCCAAGGCGGTATCGTTCCACTCATTGAAACTCCCTCCTCTCCAGGGTATGCGGCCTGGTTCCGCAGCTGCACATTCCAAAGGGCGGGCGGCTTCACCTGGCCTTGCGGCGCATTGCAAAAATGTATACTTTTCTGCAAAGGCTACTCCCCCACGTTATCTATTGTTAAATATAGCATAACAGCCGGATTATTGCAACCCTTTCGGGAAAGATTTCCAGAATTTTTGTTTGCAGAAAAGTATTCTTTTTGACAGCCTGCGGAGCGAACAGCGGCGGCCGGAATCAGAGGGCCGCCGCTGTTACTTTTTTGCTGAAATTGAATGGCCGCGGAAATTGACAAGCGGTCCATCCTTATGTATAATGGGGCATACTAAATTGACCTGCCGCAGCAGAAAATACACCCCCGCCTGGTTCCCGCCCCCTCTGAGATTTAGGACGGAGGGCCGCACGGCAGGGGAGAGATCCGAGGAGAGAGACATGGAAAAACGAGAGACCTTTTCTTCCCGCCTGGGCTTTGTGCTCATCTCGGCGGGATGTGCCATTGGCCTGGGCAACGTGTGGCGGTTCCCCTACATCACGGGAAAATATGGCGGCGCGGCCTTTGTACTGCTCTATCTGCTGTTTCTGATTGTTCTGGGCCTGCCCGTCATGGTCATGGAGCTCGCCGTGGGCCGGGCCAGCCAGCGCAGCATCGCCCGCTCCTTCCAGCGGCTGGAGCCCGCGGGCAGCAGGTGGCACTGGTACAGCTATGTGGGCTTTGCGGGCAACTACCTGCTGATGATGTTCTACACCGTCATTGCCGGGTGGCTGCTGTACTATTTTGTAGAAATGCTCCGGGGCAGCTTTGCTGGTCTGGACGCCGGCGGAGTGGCCGAAATGTTCAGCGCTCTGCTCAGCCGGCCCTGGACCATGACGGCCTACATGGCGGTTGTGGTGTGCATTGGGATGCTGGTGTGCGCCCAGGGCCTGCGCAACGGGGTGGAGCGGGTCAACAAGATCATGATGCTCTGCCTGCTGGCCCTGATGGTGGTGCTGGCGGTGAACTCCGTGCTGCTGGAGGGAGCGGGGGAGGGCCTGCGGTTCTATCTCCAGCCCAACTTCCGCAACCTGGTCTACGATGCCCAGGGGAACTGGATTCTGGGGGAGACGGTCTTCGCGGCCATGGGGCAGGCGTTCTTCACCCTCTCCCTGGGCATTGGGGCCATCGCCATCTTCGGCAGCTATATCGGCCGGGAGCACCGCCTGGCCGGGGAGGCGCTGCGCATCGGCGTGCTGGACACCTGTGTGGCCTTTGTGGCGGGACTGATTATCTTCCCCGCCTGCTCCGCCTTCGGGGTGTCCACCGGGGAGGGTCCCGCCCTGGTCTTTGTCACCCTGCCCAACATTTTTAACCACATGCCCATGGGGAGGATGTGGGGGGCGGCCTTCTTCCTCTTCCTGTCCTTCGCCGCCCTGTCCACCGTCATCGCGGTCTTTGAGAACATCATCTCCTTCTCCATGGAGCGCTGGAACCTCACCCGGAGAAAGGCGGTGCTGGTTAACCTGGCGGGGATTTTTCTGCTGTCCCTGCCCTGTGCCCTGGGCTCCAACCTGTGGTCGGGCTTCACGGTGCTGGGGATGGATATCTCGGGGATCGAGGACTTTTTGGTCTCTCAAAACATCCTGCCTCTGGGCTCCCTGGTCTATCTGCTCTTCTGCACCAGCCGGCGGGGCTGGGGCTGGGACCGCTTCCTGGAGGAGGCCAACACCGGGGATGGACTGGCCTTCCCCCGGGGCGTGCGGGTCTATGTCAGCTATATCCTGCCCCTGATTGTGCTGTTCATCTTTGTGATGGGGTATTGGAATCAGTTTGGAGGCTAACAGCCCCGCGGCAGCGGGAATCCAGAAAGGAGAGCATATATGAAGGGAAAGAAACGGAAGTTCAGCAGCGGCTGGGGGTTTGTGCTCTCTGCGGTGGGGTCCGCCGTGGGGATGGCCAACGTCTGGGGCTTCCCGTCCAAGATGGGGAGCAACGGCGGGGGTGCTTTTCTGGTGGCATACCTGATTTTTATTGTACTGTTCAGCACGGTGGGGCTCTCGGCGGAGTACGCTGTAGGCCGGCGCGCCCACACTGGGACTCTGGGGGCCTATGAGATGGCCTGGG
Organism: Lawsonibacter sp.; assembly: GCA_022801435.1. GTDB lineage: Bacteria > Bacillota > Clostridia > Oscillospirales > Oscillospiraceae > Lawsonibacter. The sequence continues at coordinate 51,375 of JAAWSG010000011.1, read as the reverse complement.
GCAGCCGGAGCAAGGGGCTGGGTCCGGCGGGAGGACTGCTGGGCTGGCTGCCTCTGGCGGGCTCGATGTGCATCGCCATCGGGTACGCGGTCATTATCTCCTATGTGCTGAAAGCCTTCCTCAACTCCCTGACGGGCACGCTGATGACGGCGGATACCGGCGCGTGGTTTGAATCCTTCTCTCTGACCGACTACTCGGTGGTTCCCTTCCACGCCGTGGTGGTGGTGGGGACCCTGCTGACCCTGGTGCTGGGGGCCAAGAGCATCGAACGGAGCAACAAGGTGATGATGCCGCTGTTTTTTATCATCTTTGTCATTCTGGCGGTTCGGGTGGCCTTTCTGCCCGGGGCGGCGGAGGGCTACCGGTATATGTTCTCCTTCCGCTGGCATCAGCTGCTGGACCCCATGGTGTGGATCTGGGCCATGGGACAGGCTTTCTTTTCCCTGTCCATCACCGGCAGCGGCATGATCGTCTACGGGGCCTATCTGGACCGGACGGAGGATGTGGCCGCCCTGGCGAAGCAGACCGCCTTCTTCGACACCATCGCTGCTCTGGTGGCCGCCCTGGTCATCATCCCCGCCTGCTTCGCCTACGGGCTGGATGTGGGAGCGGGGCCCTCCCTGCTCTTTGTCACCCTGCCGCATATTTTGCAGGACATCCCCCTGGGCCGGCTGTTTGCCATCATCCTCTACACCGCTATGGTATTCGCCGGGGTGAGCTCTTTGCAAAATATGTTTGAGGCGGTGGGGGAGTCCCTGCTCCACCGCTTCCCCAAGCTGGCCCGGAGCGCGATGCTGGCCCTCCTCTGCCTGGTGTGTCTGGGCATCGGGGTCAATATGGAGCCCATCTTCAAGTGGGGGCCCTGGATGGATATTGTCTCCATCTATATCATCCCCATCGGCGCCACTCTGGGGGCGGTCTCCTGGTTCTGGATCATGCGCCGGGAGGACCTGATCGACGAGGTGTCTCAGGGCGCAAAGCGGGCCCCCGGACCCCTCTGGTACAGCGTGGGACGGTATGTGTATGTGCCCTGCGCGGTCATCCTGTGCTGTGTGGCCCTGTTTATGAAGGTGGCCTTCTGAGCCCTTCCGCACCTCTCCCAGACCCCTCCGAGCCCTCCCCTGTATCCCGCGGGGGAGGGTTTTTGTTGACAAATTGACCAATCTATTGTACAATCAGGGGGCCTGAATTGGCGAATATTTGTAGTGAGGAGAGGCGGTATGGAAGAGTTATTGGAGGAGCTGCTGGAGGAGTGCAGGCCCTTTACCCAGAGGGGGAAGCTGGCCAGCTACATCCCGGAGCTGAGCAAGGCGGAGCTGGGGGATCTGGGGATCTGCGTCCAGCACAGCGACGGCAGGACCTACCATGTGGGGGAGTACAAAAAGCGCTTCACCATCCAGAGCGTGGTCAAGCCCATTCTGCTCCTCCAGGCCCTGATGGACAACGGGGAGGAGTACGTCCGCGCCCGGGTGGGGGTGGAGGCCACCGGAAAGCCCTTCGACGCCATCAATGTCACAGACCAGACCCTGCTCAGCGACCATCTGAACCCCATGGTCAACATGGGAGCCATCGCCATGTGCAGTCTGATCCACGGGGCGAGCTATGAGGAGCGGTTCCACCGGCTGCTGGAGCTGACCCGCATCCTGGCCGGGGACCCGGAGATCGGCCTGGACGAGCCGGTCTACCTGTCCGAAAAGCGCACCGGCCACAAGAACCGGGCCCTGGCCTTTCTGCTGAAGAGCTGCGGCCTGATTCAGGACGACGACGTGGAGGAGCTGCTGGACTGCTACTTCAAGGCCTGCTCCATCTCGGTGAACAGCAAAAACCTGGCCCGGATGGGGTTCGTGCTGGCCAACCGGGGGAAGCTGCCCCAGACCGATGAGCGGATCTTCCCCAGCCGGTACGCCCACTATGTCAACGCCATTCTGATGACCTGCGGGATGTACGACGGCTCGGGGGATTTCGCCGTGCGGGTGGGGGTCCCCGCCAAGAGCGGCGTGGGGGGAGGCATCATGGCGGTGGTCCCCACCCGGATGGGCATCGGCATCTTCTCCCCGGGGCTGGACAGCAAGGGGAACAGCGTGGCCGGCATCCAGGTGCTGGAGCGGCTGTCCAAGCGGATGTACCTGAGCATTTTCTAAAAAATCAGCCCTCTGGCTCGGCCAGAGGGCTGATTCTTATTTTATCGGAAGTAGACCAGGGGGTCCTGGGGGGCGGGGGCCTTCTCCACCTGCTGGGCGTAGAGCACCACGCCCTCGCCCTCGTAGACGTCCGCCTCCTCCCACCTGATTTCGGCGGTGACGGTAATCCACTCCCCCTTTCTCAGGGCGCGGGCCCGCTCATACCGGCACAGGAAGCCGAAGAAGCGGATGTCCTCCGCGCAGCAGGTCATGGCGTTGCGCCCCGGCACAAAGCAGCCCCGGGGGAGCTTCATTCCGGTCATGGCCTGGGCCTTATAGGTGATGGTCTTGCCCACATAGCGCTCCGGGTGCTCCTGGATGTCCAGATACCAGATGCCATAATCCTCGTCCTCCAGGGTGAGGTGGTCCTCCTCCAGGGAGTAGGGCAGGATGTCCTCCACCTCCAGCTCCTCCCCGCCCTCGCTCTCAAAGACGATTTCGCACATCCGGTTCACCGCCCGGACGGACCGCTTCCAGCCCGACAGGGGCATCTCCGGAGTGCAGCGGTTGAAGAGGACCATATCCGCCTCAGTGACCATGTCGATGACCATGGACTGCATATTGCTCCGGTACATCTCAAAGGTGGAGCCGTCAATCACGTCAATGGCCTGGTACAGCCCCCAGTTCCGGGGCAGCTTCAGCTCCCGGAGCACCTGGATGGGCCACATGCCGTTGTACTCCATCAAAACCCGCTCGGGCTGGTAGCGGCGGTCGATTTCGGACAGAAATTCGGTGTTCAGCTGGCTGTGGTCCTCAATGGGGATGGCCCGGCAGTTGCGCTGGGAGAGGAACTGGGGGTCATACTCCTCCTCCCCCTCCTCGCACAGGAGCAGGACGGTGCGCTGCCCGTCGTTGAAGTAGTCCATATTCAGGGTGTCCCGGAGCAGGCTGGTTTTGCCGCTGTCCAGGAATCCGGTAATCAGATACAGGGGAATGCGGGAATCGGGCATGGTCATTCACCTCATTTCAGCAAAAACAGCTTCTCCAGGGCGTCCTCCTTCAAATCGGAGCCGATGACGCACAGCCGGCCGGTGTAGTCGGCGCTCCCCTCCCGGATCTCAAACTCCTCGGGGGTCAGGTCGAAGTGGAGCCAGGCGTCCCCACCGTCACAGGGGACCATCCCCTTGGCCCGGAGAATATAGCCGCAGCTCTGGGTCATGGCCAGCTCGGACAGGGCCTCCTGGAGCTCCTCCCGGCTGTATTTCCGGGGTGTCTCCCTTCCCCAGGCGGTGAAGACCTCGTCCGCGTCGTGGTGGTGGTGATGATGGTCGTGGCCGCAGCAGGCGTCGCAGTGGCAGTCGGGCCCGTGGTCATGCTCATGGTGGTGTTCATGCTCATGCTCGTGCTGGTGGTCATGCTCGTGGTCGTGGTCATGCTCGTGGTCGTGGTCATGGTGGCAGTGCTCATGGTCATGATGATGCTCGTGGTCGTGGTGGCAGTGCTCATGGTCGTGGTCGTGGTGTGCGTGCTCGATCTCCTCCATCAGCTCCTCCGCCAGAGAGTGCCCCCCCTCCATGGCGGCCAGGATCTGCGCCCCGGTGAGCTGGTCCCAGGGGGTGGTGAGGATGGCGGCCTTGGGGTTTTTCTCCCGCAGAAGGGCCACCGCGCCGTTCAGCTTCCCCTCGTCCAGCTTCTGGGTGCGGGAGAGGAGGATGGCGCAGGCGTGCTCCACCTGGTTGTTGAAGAACTCCCCGAAATTTTTCATATACACCCGGCACTTCACCGCGTCCACCACGGTGACAAAGCTGTTCAGGTGCAGGTCGGGGGTCTCCGCCTGGACCCGCTCCACCGCGGCCACCACGTCGGACAGCTTCCCCACGCCGGAGGGCTCAATGATGATGCGGGCGGGGGCGTAGTCGGCCAGCACCTGCTTCAGAGCGGTTCCGAAGTCCCCCACCAGGGAGCAGCAGATGCACCCGGAGTTCATCTCGGTGATCTCCACCCCGGCGTCCTTCAAAAATCCGCCGTCAATGCCGATCTCGCCGAACTCATTCTCAATGAGGACGATTTTCTCCCCCTGAAAGGACTCGTCCAGCAGCTTTTTAATCAGGGTGGTCTTGCCCGCCCCCAGGAATCCGGAGATAATGTCAATCTTGGTCAATTTTGTCAGGTCCTTTCTTCAAATCATAGTTCATGTTTATGGTATACCGGCCCTCCCTGAGACGCGGGGCCGGGCGCGTTCCAGCTCAGTTCCAGATGAGGTTGATATTCTCCAGCAGCCGGCACAGCAGTCCTGCGGCCAGATCCCGCTGGGCGGGGGCGGAGGGGGTCAGGTCCTCCGGCAGCACCCCCAGCGCGTCCAGATTACGGGCGGGAATCTGCGCCCATTCGGCATACTCATAGTAATCGAGCCACTGGCCGGCGGGCAGGTTTGTCTGGGACAGGTCATAGCCGCTGAGGTTGGTCCAGGCGGCGATGGCGGACAGGGCGGTGACCAGCTCCTGACAGCTCATAACCCGGCCGGGCCGGAAGCTCCCGTCCTGATATCCGGACAGGAAGCCCAGCTCCGCCATGGCAGAGATGGGTCCGGCGCTGCTGGAGCTGGGGTCCACATCGGAGAAGCGTCCCCTGTCCCCCTCGGGCAGTCCCAGCACACCGGCGGCCATCACACAAAAATCCTCCCGGGTGAGCGCCTCCTTGGGCCGAAAGCTCCCTCCTGCGCCGGGCAGCAGCTGATAGGCGGCCAGGGTCTGGATCTCCCGGGCGAAGTCCGACGCCTGCACGTCCTGGAACGTCCGGGGCCGGAGGGGCAGCCGCCGGTCCCGGGCCAGCTGGGCGGGGGTAATCTCGGTCCACTTGCTCTCGCCGGTCCCCTGGAAGAGCTTGGCGGAGGGGGGCAGGGCCTCCAGCAGCTCTGTAAAGGCCCCCCGTTTCTCGATGCTCATGGCCTCCGCCAGGTCGATATAGAAGACATAGCTGGCCAGCTCCAGCCGCAGGTAATCCTCCGCCCGGGCGGGCTCGCCGTACCGGAGGAGCAGGGCGGCCTGTTCGGTGTTCTCCTGGGAAACGACCAGGGAGGGGAGGATGCCCACCAGGTGATTGGTTGTGCCGTCCGGGGAGTAGAAGCGGTAGGCGGTGATTTTCAGGGCCTCCCCCTCAGCAAACCCCTCGGCGTTGCTGGTATCAAAGACCAGCTGGGCGATCCCCTTGCCGAAGGTGCGCTGTCCCACGGCGATGCCCGCGCCGTAGTCCCGGATGGCCCCGGCGAAGAGCTCCGCGCCGCTGGCGGAGTGGGGGCTCAGAAGGAGGATGGCGGGCTTATCCGTCAGGTCGGCGTACTCGGGCCGCAGGGCGGTATAGGACAGGTTTTTCTCCCCGTCCTGGAAGTAGAGCATGATCCCTCCGCCGGTGAAGCACCCCGCGGACAGGGCGGCGGCCCGGTCCGTTCCGCCGGGGTTGCTCCGCAGGTCCACCAGCCAGACAGCGGTCTGCTCATCCAGCTGGGTCATGGCCTCCTGGAAGGTGGGGGCGGTGCTTTCGCCGAAGCTGAGGCAGTTGATATAGGCGACGCCGTCCCGCAGCTCGAAGGTGACGATGGGGATGTTCACCGCCCGGCGCACCATGGTCCGCTCCAGCCGCTCCCCCTCCCGGTCCACGGTGACGGTGACCTCAGTCCCCGCCTCCCCGCTGATGACCGCCCGGGGGTCCACCGCGGCGGTGAGGGGCTCCCCGTTGACCTCAACCAGCCGGTCCCCCGCCTGAAGCCCCGCCTCCAGCGCGGGGGAGCCGGGCAGAATGGACATGATGCGGAAGCCGTCATAAAAGGCGTTTTCGATAGACACCCCGATGCCCACCACCACCTGGCCGTTGACCGTCTCCATAAAGCTGGAGTAGTCGCTGGTGTCCATATAGACGGTGTAAGGGTCGTTCAGCCGGGCCAAAATCTCCTCCAGGGAGTCCAGCTCCAGCAGCTCCTGGGGCACGCCGTCCACATAGTACAGGGACAGCAGGCTTTTCGCGGTCTCCAGGTCCAGGGCCCGGGCGGGCAGGACGGCGCAGGAGAGGAGCAGGCACAGGGACAATACGCGGGAAATCAGTTTTTTCATGGTTCCTCCTTTGGACACATGGGGCCACGCCGGACACCACAGAAGCGGCGTCCGGCGTGTGGGTGTTAGAGCTTCGGGGTGCGGCAGGTCATCTCCTCCCGCTTGGGGCCGCTGGACACCAGGGTGATGGGACAGCCGATGCGGCGTTCCAAAAAGTCCACATAGGCCCGGGCGTTGGCGGGCAGGGCGCTGTAGTCGGTGCAGCCCCGGATGTCGCACTGCCAGCCGGGGAGGGTCTCCAGCACCGGCCGGGCCCGCAGCAGTCTGGGGGTGGTGGGGAACACATCGGTGACCTCCCCGTCGATCTCGTAGCCGGTACACACGGGGATCTCCTCCCAGTGGCCCATCACGTCCAGACAGGTCAGCGCCACCTGGGTAGCGCCCTGGACCATACAGCCGTATTTGGTGGCCACGGCGTCGAACCAGCCTACCCTCCGGGGCCGGCCGGTGGTGGCGCCGAACTCCCCCTTGTCTCCGCCCCAGCGGCGCAGGTTATCCCCCACCGCTCCGGTGACCTCGCTGACAAAGGGCTCGGTGCTGGAGCCCACACAGGAGGAGTAGGCCTTGGTGACACAGATGACCTCCTTCAGCGCGCCGGGGGGGACCGCGCCGCCCACACAGCCGAAGCCGGCCAGAGTGTGGGAGGAGGTGGTCATGGGGAAGATGCCCAGGTCGGGGTCCTTCATAGCCCCCAGCTGGCCCTCCAGCAGGATGGTCTTGTCCTCCTCCACCGCCCGGTGGACAAAGCCCACCGCGTCCCCCACATAGGGCCGGACCCGCTCCCGGAGGGCGAGCAGCTGGGCCATCAGCTCCTCCACCTGGACGGGGGGCTTGTGGTACAGGTGCTGGAAGAGGATGTTTTTCACCTCCACCGCCCGGGTCAGCCGGTCTCTCAGCCGGGCCTCGTCAAACAAATCGCACACCTGCACCCCGGTCTTGGCGTACTTGTCGGAGTAGAAGGGGGCGATGCCGCTCTTGGTGGAGCCGTAGGCCCGTCCGCCCAGGCGCTCCTCCTCATAGGCGTCCTGGAGCACATGGTAGGGCATCAGCAGCTGGGCCCGCTCGGACACGATCAATTTTGGAGCGGGGACCCCCTGGGCGGTGACCGACTCCAACTCGTCCACCAGCTTCTGGATGTCCAGGGCCACTCCGTTTCCGATGATATTGGTGATATGGGGGAAGAATACCCCAGAGGGGAGGATGTGCAGGGCAAAGCGCCCGTACTCATTGATGATGGTGTGTCCGGCGTTGGCCCCGCCCTGGAAGCGTATGACCACATCGGACTGCCCGGCCAGCATATCGGTGATCTTGCCCTTGCCCTCATCGCCCCAGTTCGCGCCTACAATCGCTTTTACCATAATGTACCTCCGGGGCCGGGATTCGCAAGCTTCCGCTGTCGATTGGGAGCGTTTTGCCTTATCCGGCCCGCACACGGGGACATTATACCTCTTTTCCGCCCCCGTTGCAAGAGGTAATCCAGCACAAAACCGCCGCGCCCAGACCCAAACCTCCCGCTGTCCAGCTTGACAAGCCCGGCGGGAGGGGCTACTATTAAACACGGAAACACGTGGTCAAGCGCTGCGGAAAGGATGGATGCTCTATGAAATATGTCAGGCGGACCGTTGATTGCCTGCTGCTGGCGGCGGCGGTGAACGCCCTGCCGCTGGTCTGGCTGCTGTACGCTGAATGGTCGGTTTCCGGCGCGGGGTGGCTGTTCCTGCCCTTGGCGGCGGCGTTCCTCTGGGTGAATCTCCGTCCCATTCCAAGGACCGGCCCCACCAAGCGCATCCAGCAGCTGGCGGAGGGCTGTGAGCTGCTGCGGCTGTTCTGCGTGACCGCCACGGCCACCGTTCTGTTCCAGCTCCTCTGGCTGAACGTGCTGCGAACTGATATTGCGGCGGACAGCTTCCTTGACTGGCGGGGGTATTTTGGGGGCGCGATGGGCGTGCTGCTGGCGGTGGTCCTGGAGGCCATCGTCTTCTGGAATGGTATGCTCCGGGTCTACCTCACCTCGGTGCAGCTGGGCATCAAGCACCGGGTCCTGGGGGCGCTGTGCGGGTGGATTCCCCTGGTGAACCTCTGGTATCTGGCAAAAATCCTCCGTATCTGCCGGGACGAGGTGGAGTTCGAGACCCAGAAGTGGGAGCTGGACACCGTCCGGGCGGAGAGCGAGATCTGCAAAACAAAATACCCTTTGCTGATGGTCCACGGGGTATTTTTCCGGGACTTCCGGTACATCAGCTACTGGGGCCGCATCCCGAAGGAGCTGAGGCGCAACGGGGCCACCATCTACTACGGACAGCAGCAGTCCGCGGCGGCGGTGGAGCACAGCGGGAAGGAGCTGGCGGCGCGTATCCGGCAGATTGTGGAGGCGACCGGCTGTGAAAAGGTGAACATCATCGCCCACTCCAAGGGCGGGCTGGACAGCCGGGCCGCCATCGCCCACTGCGGCATGGCCCCCTATGTGGCGACATTGACTACCATCAACACCCCCCACCGGGGCTGCATCTTCGCGGAGTACCTGCTGGGCAAGGTCCCCCAGGCCGCCCGGCTGAAAATCGCCGCCGCCTACAACGCCGCCATGAAGCGGGTGGGCGACCCCAACCCGGATTTTCTGGCGGCGGTGACCGACCTGACCGAGAGCGCCTGCCTGGCCCGGAACGAAGTGACGCCCGACGCCCCCGGCGTGGTGTACGAGAGCGTCATGTCCTACTGCAAGAGGGCCCGGCACGGCAAATTTCCGCTGAACATGACCTACCCCATCGTGAAGCACTTCGACGGCCTGAACGACGGGCTGGTGTCGGTGGAGTCCGCCAAGTGGGGGGAGAAGTTCACCCTCCTGGAGCCGGTGGGGAAGCGGGGCATCTCCCACGGGGACGTGGTGGACCTGAACCGGGAGAACATCCGGGGCTTCGACGTGCGGGAGTTCTATGTAAGGCTGGCTGCGGATTTGAAGCGCCGGGGGTATTGAGGCATTCCCCGCTCCAAGACGGGGCACCGCGCAAAGGAGGCATTGGTATGCGGAAAAAGACGATTCTCATTGACTGGAAGCCGGACCGGGAGTCGGACACCCCCCTTTACAGCCAGATTGTGACCTATTTCAGCGAGCAGATTTTTCGGGGCAACTGGGTGGGGGAGCAGATTGTACCCTCCCAGCGCGCGCTGGCGCAGATGTTCGGGGTGAACCGGAGCACCATTGTGGAGGCCATGAACGAGCTGACCGCCATGGGCCTGCTGGAGGGGCACTACGGCGGCGGAACCCAGATCGCCGGCAACAGCTGGACCACCATGATTCAGCCCCAGACCCCCGACTGGCAGAACTACATCCGGGCCAGTCATTTCCGCTCCAACATCCCCACCGTGCAGGCCATCAACTACCTGGAGTTTCAGGAGGGCATCGTGCGTATGAGCACCGGGGAGTTCTCCCCCGGCCTGATGCCCGCCGAGCTGGTGAAGCAGGCCCTGGCCAGCCTGTCCCAGCGGAAGCTCCACCTCAACTACCCGGACCCGCTGGGCCTCCCCGAGATGCGCGGCGCGGTCCAGGGCTATTTGAAAAAGCAGGGCATCGACGTCTCGCCCTCCTGCATCCTCATCACCTCCGGCGCTTTACAGGCCCTCCAGCTGATTTCCAACGGGATCGTCCACACCAAGTCCACCATCTATATGGAATCCCCCTCCTACCTGAACTCGCTGAACATCTTCCAGTCCACCGGCGCGGCGCTGGAGGGGGTCCCTATGGATCAGGACGGGGCCTGTCCTTGGCTGATCCGCTCCCACCAGAACGCCCCCTGCCACTCCCTGCTGTACACCATCCCCACCTTTCAGAATCCCACCGGCCTGGTCATGCCCGAGTCCCGGAGAAGGGAGGTCCTCCGCTTCTGCGCCCAGAACCATATGCCCGTTATTGAGGACGACGTGTTCTGCGACCTGTGGCTGGACGAGCCCCCGCCCCCGCCCATCAAGTCCCTGGACCAGAACGGGGTGGTGCTGTACGTGGGCAGCCTCTCCAAGTGCTTCTCCCCCGGCCTGCGGGTGGGCTGGCTGGTGGGGCCGGAGCCCGTGGTGGAGCGGCTGGCCGACATCAAGATGCAGGTGGACTACGGCGTCAGCGCCCTGTCCCAGCAGGCGGCGGCGGAGCTTATGAGCAGCGGCCTGTACGACCAGGGGATGCAGGAGGTCCGGGCACAGCTGCGCCGCCGCCGCACCCTGATGCTGGAGCTGCTGGAGCGCCATTTCAGCGGGCTGGCCTCCTGGAGCGTGCCGGCCGGAGGCTTTTTTATCTGGATACAGCTGAAAAACCGGATCTCCGCCGAGCGGGTCTTCCAGCTGGCCCTGAAGCAGAAGCTCCTGGTCCCGCCGGGCAGCATCTACGGCCCCTCCTACTCCTCCTGTATGCGGCTGACCTTCGGGTATCTCTCCGAGGAGGAGATGGCCCGTAGCATGGGCAGGCTGGCCGAGATTGTCCGCTCCCTGCGTCCATAGGGAGGGGACCGGCTTTGTTGAAAGCGACGAAAAAACACCTCTCTGACGGCTTCGATTTGGTTGCGTAAGTTTTTGGCCTTTGGTTGGTCACAAGAGGGCCGGCGGACATTATAATAAAATCACGCAAAGGAAAACACGCTTTTACGGGCCTCTGGACGCGTAAAGGCGTGTTTCCGCTTTCAAGCCCGAGCAAAACTACAACAACGGGGAGGTTTACAATATGGGCAAATTGGATGGACGGGTCGCAATCGTCACCGGCGCGGCCCAGGGCATCGGAAACGGAGGCGCACGGGTGCTGGCCAGACACGGGGCCACAGTGATTTTGGTGGATTTTGCCGAGTCGGTGGCCGCCGCTGCGGAGGCGCTGCGCCAGGAGGGGCTTCGGGCCGATTGCCGCCGGGTGGACGTGAGCAGGCTGGAGGATGTGCGGGCCATGGTGGACGAGGTGGCCGCCAAGTACGGCAAAATTGACATCCTCTTCAACAACGCCGGGGTGAACCGCCGGGTCCGCTTTGAGGACCTGGATGTGGAGACCCGGGACTTCATCTTCGGGGTCAATATCTACGGCGTGTGGAACATGGCCAGGGCGGTGTACCCCCACATGCTCAGGGCCGGGTATGGCCGGATTATCAACACCTCCTCAGTGACCGGGGTAAAGGTTGTGGACGAGGGGCAGACTACCTACGCCATGAGCAAGGGGGCGGTGCTCAGCCTGACCAAGGCCCTGGCCTATGAGGCGGGCCCCCACGGCATCACGGTGAACGCCATTCTCCCCGGCTGGGTCCGCACCCCCAAGGTGGAGCAGGTGGCGGCGGACAGCCGGCCCGAGGACCCGGAGAGCGCCCTGCGGGATATGGCGGCCTTCATCCCCCTCAAGCGGCTGTGCGGCATTGAGGAGATCGGCGACCTGGTGGCCTTCCTGGCCTCAGACGACGCCAAGTACATCACCGGGACCGAGATGGTCATCGACGGCGGCAGCACCCTGCCCGAGACCTTCGACATCCTCCACGCGTAAACCATAGGATTCAGTGCAATCAGGAGGCGAAACAATGTGAAACATCCCTACATTCCCAACAGCAACGAGGCTGTGCGGAAGGAAATGCTGGACTTCATCGGCGCGGGGTCGGTGGAGGAAATCTACTCCTTCATTCCCCAGGAGGTCCGGATGCAGCGGCCCCTGGACCTGCCCCAGCCGCTGACCTCAGAGGTCTCCCTCAAGCGGCACATGGACGGGCTGCTGGCCCGAAACAGCTCCTGCGCCGAGAACCTCAGCTTCCTGGGGGCGGGGTGCTACGACCACTACGTCCCCGCCGTGTGCGACGAGATCAACGGCCGCTCCGAGTTTTTGACCGCCTACAGCGGGGACACCTACGCCGACCACGGCAAGCTCCAGACCTTCTTTGAGTTCACCAGCATGATGGGGGAGCTGCTGGATATGGACGTGGTCAGCTTCCCCACCTACGACGGCGGACAGGCGGCCTCCACCGCGGTGATGATGTCCTGCCGCATCACAGGCCGGAAAAGCGCCCTCATCCCCGCCCTGATGAACCCCAGCCTGAGAGCCCAGCTGGAGTGCTCCTGCGAGGGGGTGCGCTTCATCCCCGTGGACAGCGGGGCGGACGGGCAGCTGGACCTGGCCGACCTGGAGGCCAAGCTGTCCGGGGACACCGCCTGTGTGCTCCTGCCCAACCCCGCCTTCCTGGGCTTCTTTGAGGAGAACTGCGAGACCGTTGGCCAGCTGGCCCGCCAGGCCGGCGCGGAATTCGTGGTCTACGCCGACCCCGCCTCCCTGGGCGTGGTCCGGCCCCCCGCGGACTACGGCGCGGACATCGTGTGCGGCGAGCTCCAGCCCCTGGGCATCCACATGAGCTACGGCGGAGGTCTGGGGGGCTACCTGGCCACCCGGCAGGAGGAGAAGTACGTGATGAACTACCCCCACCACCTGTACTCCATTTTCCGCAACAGCAAGGGCCAGTTCGGCTACGCCCGGGCCCTGCCGGAGCGCACCAGCTACTACGTCCGGGAGAAGGCGGTGGAGTACCTGGGGACCTGCGTGGGCCTGTGGGCGGTGACCGCGGCCACCTATCTGGCGGTGATGGGCCCGGACGGGATGCGGGAGCTGGGGGAAAACATCCTCTACAAAAGCAATTACGCCCAGGCGAAGCTGGAACAGCTGAAGGGGGTGCGTCTGCCCTACCGGAGCAGCCACAGCTTTATGGAGTTCGTGGTCAATTTCGACCAGACCGGCAAAACCGTGGCCCAACTCAACCGGGCTCTGCTGGACAAGCACATCTTCGGCGGCTATGACCTGAGCCGGGACCTGCCCCAGCTGGGACAGTCCATGCTGGTGTGTGTCACCGAAAAGACCGAGCTGTCCGACATTGACGCCCTGGCCGATGCCCTGGCCAGGGCCCTGTAACAGGAGGGAAACACCTATGTCCAACACAAAACTGCGCCAGTTCCACGAGGCCCAGTGGGACGAGCCCCTCATTTTTCAGCAGAGCGTCCCCGGCAGCCGCAGTATGCTCATCCCTGACGTGTCCGGGCAGGCGGCCCCGGTGACAGGGGAGCTGTCCGGCCTCCTCCCCCAGCGCCTGCGCCGCCGGGAGAAGCCCGCCCTCCCTGAGCTGGCCCAGCCCCAGGTCCTGCGCCACTACCTGCGCCTGTCCCAGGAGAGCATCGGCCAGGATATCAACATCGACATCGGCCTGGGGACCTGCACCATGAAGTACAGCCCCAAAATCAACGAACAGTTTGTCCGCTCCCCCAAGTTTGCCGAGCTCCACCCCTATCAGGACGACAGCACCGTCCAGGGGATGCTCAAAATCCTCTACGACTTCGAGCAGATCATGAAGGAGATCTCCGGCCTGGATGCGGTGTCCTTCCAGCCCGGCGGCGGCGGTCAGGGCATTTTCGCCAACGCGGCGGTGCTGAAAAAATACTTCGCCGACCGGGGGGAGGGGGAGCAGCGCACCCAGATCATCACCACCATCCTGTCCCACCCCCTGAACAGCGCCGCCCCCGCCACCAAGGGCTTTGAGGTCATCAGCCTCTACCCCGACGAGAACGGCTACCCCAGCCTGGAAAACCTGAAGGCGGTGGTCTCCGAGAAGACGGCAGGCATCTTTATCACCAACCCGGAGGACACCGGCGTCTTCAACCCCCTGATCCGCCAGTTCGTGGACGTGGTCCATGAGGCGGGCGGGCTGTGCGTGTGCGATATGGCGGACTACAACGGCCTGTTCGGGCTGGTCCGGGCCAAGGAGCTGGGGGCGGATATGTGCCACTTCAACCTGCACAAGGCCTTCTCCTCCCCCCACGCCTGCATGGGTCCCGGCTGCGCCGCCCAGTGTGTCAGCGCCGGACTGGAGCCCTACCTGCCCCGGCCCCGGGTCCGCTTTGACGGCCAGCGGTATTATACCGACTACGACGGCCCCCAGTCCATCGGCAAGATCCGTCAGTTCCAGGGCACCCTGTCTGCGGTGCTCCGGGCCTACGCCTGGGTGATGAGCCTGGGCCGGGAGGGGCTGGAGACGGTGGGAGAGACCGCCATCCTCAACAACAACTACATGATGAAGCGGCTGCTCACCGAGGTGAAGGGCATCTCCATGTCCTGGGCGGAGGAGGCCCCCCACCGGCTGGAGCAGGTGCGCTACAGCTTTGAGCAGCTGCTCAGGGACACCGGAGTCAGCGCCGAGGATTTGAACCGGCATATGGTGGACTACGGCTTCCAGCGGTTCTTCCCCAGCCACCACCCCCTCATTGTCCCCGAGCCCTACACCCCCGAGCCCACCGAGTCCTACTCCAAGGCGGATATCGACGAGTATGTGGACACCCTGAAGCATGTGTGCCAGGAGGCCTACACCGACCCGGAGAAGGTCCTCAACGCCCCCTACAACGCCCCCATCTCCAAGCTGGAGAGCGACCATATCCAGGATTACACCCAGCTGGCCGTGACCTGGCGGGCCTACAAGAGACAGCATGGGGACGCCTGAGCGACTCGGCCTGATTATCAATCCCATCGCCGGCATGGGGGGCAAGGTGGCCCTGAAGGGGACGGACGGGGCTCAGACCCTGGCCGCCGCCCAGGCCAGAGGGGCCCGGCCCGAGGCCCAGGAGAAGGCGGCCCGGGCCCTGCGCCCTCTGCTCCCCTGCCGGGAGCGGGTGGTGATCCTCACCGCCTCCGGCCCCATGGGGGAGGAGCTGTGCCAGACCCTGGGCCTGCCCTGCCAGGTGGTCCACACCTGCGCCGGAGACACTGCGGCCCAGGACACCCAGGACGCCGCCCGGGCCATCAGGGAGGCGGGGGCGCGGCTGCTGCTCTTTGCCGGCGGGGACGGGACCGCCCGGGATATCTGCCAGGCTATAGGGGAGTCCCTGCCGGTACTGGCCATCCCTGCCGGAGTGAAAATCCAGTCCGCGGTCTTCGCCCTGGACCCCGAGTCCGCCGGTATGATCGCTGTGCAGCTGCTGGAGGACCCCTCCACGACCACCGCCCGCCGGGAGGTGGTGGACCTGGACGAGGACGCCTACCGCGCCGGCCATGTCCGCGCCGCCCTGTACGGCTCCATGCGGGTCCCTGACCAGCCCGGCCGGCTGCAATGTATGAAGCAGAGCGGCTTCTCCACCGAGGCGGGCCAGCTGGAGTCCATTGCCGCCTACCTGGAGGAGCATATGGAGGCCGGGCTGTACTACGCGGTCGGCTCCGGCTCCACCGCCAAGTGCATCTCCCAAAGACTGGGGGTGGACTGCGAGCTGCTGGGGGTGGATATTTTGCAGGACAAGCGTCTGCTGGCCCGGGATGTCACCGAGGAACAGCTGTGGGAGTACGCACGGACAGGCCGGCTGCGGGTGATCGTCTCCCCCATCGGCGGACAGGGCTTTCTCTTTGGCCGGGGCAACCACCAGTTCAGCGCACGGGTCCTGAACGCGGTGGGGAAGGAGCATATTACAGTTGTCTCCCCCGACTCCAAGCTGCTGTCTATCCCAAACCATACCCTCCACGCCGACTGCGGCGACCCCCAGGTCAACGAGTCCCTCCAGGGGTGGTATCATGTGCTGTGCGGCTACGGCCGGTTCCACTCCCTGCGCTGCCTGTGAAGCCAAAAAACTTGGTTGGGTAATTTGTTCTTCGTTGGTTGTGCGTAATTCCGAAAATCTATGGTATCATCAAGACATTCAATAGGCAATGCGCTGATTTTTCTAAAAAGCAAGGTTTCAGCTTGCTGATTTCTCAGAATATTTTGTTCTTTGAATGTAAATATTTGACAAAATGCTGAAGCGCTCAGAGAGACAACCAGACCAAATTCGGATCAGAACAGGAAGGAAGGTGTATCTATGGTGACCGCCTATGTGAATGGCAGAGTCTACACCATGCGGACCGAGGGAGAGATGTACAGCGCCTTTGCAGTGGACCAGGGAAAATTCCTCTACTGCGGCGATGACAGCGAGGCGAGACGCCTGGCCGCCGGTGGAGAGGTGGTGGACCTCCAGGGCGCGACCGTACTGCCCGGCATGATCGACACCCACCAGCATCTGTTCGCCTACGCCAGAGACCTGCTGAAGCTGGATTTGAAGGGGTCTGCCTCCCTGGAGGAGCTGCTGGAGCGCATCCGCCAGCGGGCCGAGGTCACGCCAAAGGGGGAATGGATTCTGGGGACAGGCTTCGACCACGAGCTGTTTGCCGATCAAAAAACCCTGCCCGCCCGGGAGGAGCTGGATCGGGTCTGCCCCAACAACCCGCTGATAATTACCCGCTATTGTCTGCATGTCAACGTGGCCAACTCCCTGGCTTTGAAGGCGGGCGGGGTGGGGCCGGGCTTTGTGCCGAAGGTAGCCGGAACGGTAGAGTTCGGTCCCGACGGACAGCCCACTGGGACTCTGCGGGATCAAGCGGCGGCGGATATCCTGGCCCTGGTCCCCGACCCTCTGGCCACTCAGGAGGGGCGCAAAAACGCGGTGGAGCGGGCCTGCAGGGAGCTGAACCGCCACGGCCTTACCGGGGTCCACGCCATTCAGGGCCTTCACTGCAACCTGCCCGAATACACGGATGTCTATCAGGACCTGTCCGGCGAGGGCCGGCTGACCGTTCGGGTCTTTCTGGGTTATGACGAGCTGCCCAACTGCTCCATCCGCACCGGGCTGGGGGACGAGATGGTCAAATACGGCTTCTACAAGCTCTATGTGGACGGCAATATGGGGGGCCGCACCGCCCTGCTGACCCAGCCCTATGAGGACGACCCCTCCCAGACCGGCATCCCCAACTATACCCAGGAGGAACTGGACGCCAAGGTACTGGAGGGCTATCAGCGGAACATCCAGGTGGGGGCCCACGTCATCGGGGACAAGGCGGCGGAGATGCTCACCACCGCCATCGAGCGGGCCTGCCGCACGGACCCCAAACCAGACCCCCGTTTCCGTATGATTCACATGTCCCTGCTCAATGAGGATGTGGTGCGCCGCATCCAGAACCTGCCCGTAGTGGTGGATATCCAGCCCATGTTTGTCTCCACCAACGTCCGCTGGTCGGAGACCCGGGTGGGCCATGTGCGCTCCAAGTACCACTACTGCTGGCGCACCCTGCTGGACAATGGAATGATCCTCACCGCCGGCTCCGACTCCCCCTGCGAGTCCTATGACCCCATGCACGGAGTATACGCCATCACCACCCGGCAGGGCATGGACGGCTATCCGGAGGGCGGCTGGTTCCCGGAGGAACGGGTTACGGTCTATGAGGCCCTGTCCATGTACACCCGCAACGCAGCCTACGTATCCTTTGAGGAGGACCTGAAGGGGACCATTGAACCCGGCAAGCTGGCCGACTTTGTAGTTTTGGACGCGGACGTGTTCCAAACCGCCCCGGAAAAGATCAAGGACATCCAGATAGAGAGGACCTATCTGGGAGGGCGGCTGGTCTACTCCAAGCACTGACCTCGTCGGATACCCCACCAAAACCATACGACAACTGATAGAAGGAGGAACAACCATGAAAAAATTCTTTGCCCTGCTCCTGAGCGCCGCCCTCACCCTCTCTCTGGCCGCCTGCGGGGGAGGCGGAGGCGGGGCCTCCACTCCCAACCCGCCCTCAGGTTCCGGTTCCGGCGCCCCCGTGGACTCCGGCCTGACCACTCAGATCACCTCCACCGACAAGGTCACCATCCGCCTGGCCTATGACGTAGCTGAGTCCCACCCCTCCCATACCGCTTTTGTGGAGAAGTTCAAAAACGCCCTGGAGACCGCCAGCAGCGGCAATATCACCGTGGAGCTCTATCCCAACTCCTCCATGGGCTCCCTGGCCGAGAACATGGAGTCCATGCGCATCGGCGACCTGGAGATGGCCGCGCTGAACGACTCTGTCATCGGCGCGCTGGTTCCCGAGTACAACCTGGTGGGCCTGCCCTTCCTGTGGACCTCCCTGGACGCCGCCCACGAGGCGCTGGACGGCGACTTCGGTGACTACCTCAGCCAGAAGCTGGCCGACCAGGCGGGCATCCTGAATCTGGGCTGGGGGGATGTGGGCTTCCGCAACATCACCAATTCCCGGAAGGCCATCAGCTCCCCCGCAGATATGGCGGGCTTGAAGATCCGGACCATGACCAACACCCTGCATGTGGAGTACTTTACCGCTCTGGGCGCTCTGCCCACTCCCATGTCCTTCAGTGAGCTGTTCACCGCCCTCCAGCAGAAGACGGTGGACGGCCAGGAGAACCCCACCGCCCTGATCTATAACAACGCCCTGCACGAGGCTCAGAGCTACATGACCGTCTCTGAACACGTGTTCACCGCCATCAATTTGAACATCGCGGCGAACTTCTACAACAGCCTGCCCGAGGACTACCAGGCCGCCATCGCGGAGGCGTCCAAGAACACAATGGCCTATCAGCGGGAGCTCATCACCGAGCAGAACCAGAGCCTGCTGTCCGACATTGAGGCCGCCAACGTGGAGGTCACTGTGCTGACCCCCGAGCAGAAGTCCGAGTTCCAGAAGATTGCGGCGGACACCGTCTATAAAACCGCCGCTGCCGAATATGGCCAGGAGCTGATCGACATGGCCGCCGCCCACAACAAGTAAGAGAAGACGCCCCCAGAGGAGTTCCAGACGGGAGCCTGCATTCGGGTTCCCCCAGTGCAGGCTCCCGTGCTGTCTCCGCGGAACAGAGAACATCCAGACTCCCCGGGGGTTCCATCCAAAGGCGCTGTTTTTGGATGAATGTGATTCGGAAAGGAGAATTCTGTCCCCCATGAACGTACTGAAATTCCTGAACGAGCGGCTGGAGGAGATCTTCCTTGTGGTCCTGATGGTTGCCGCAGTGGTCATTGTGGCGATCCAAATTGTCTCCCGCAAGATTACCGAGACACCGGTGCCCTGGAGTGAGGAAATCGCCCGCTACCTCTTCCTGTGGCTGACATGGGTGGGGGCCGCCTTCGCCACCAAGGAGCACCGCCACGTCAACATTGATGTGGTCTACAATCGCCTGTCCCAGTTGGGCAAACGGGCCTGTACCATCATCTCCACCCTGGTCTGGATTGTTTTCCTGGCTATGATGACCTATCTGTCCCTCAAGCTTACCATGAGCGTGGCCAGCGGGGGTCAGGTCGCCGTGGGCAGCGGACTGCCCATGTGGGTCCCCTACGCCTCCATCCCCACCGGCATGGCCCTGATGCTGTTCCGCCTGCTGCAAAACTGCTGGTATGACCTGAGAGGCGGGAAGGGAGAGAAGGAGGTTGGTCTGGAATGATTATTAAGATTGTACTGCTGTTCGGCCTCATGTTTCTTCTGATGATGATCGGCGCCCCCATTGCGGTCTCTCTAGGTGTGGCGACCATGACCACCATGATCGCCACCACCAGCATCGGTCTGACCACCATGGCCACTGCCTGCTTCAGCGGCCTGGACTCCTTCCCGCTGATGGCCATCCCCTTCTTTATCCTGGCCGGGAACCTGATGAAGTCGGGGGGCATCTCGCGAAGAATTTTGGAGTTCGCCGACGCGGTGGTGGGCTGGATTACCGGCAGTGTGGGTATGGTGACCGTGGTGGCCTCCATGTTCTTTGCCGCCCTGTCCGGCTCCTCCCCCGCCACGGTGACCGCCATCGGCTCTATCACCATCCCCAAGATGAAAGAGGAAGGCTACGACCCCGCTTACGCCACTGCCATCACCGCAGCCGCCGGGACCATCGGGGTCATCATTCCCCCCAGCATCCCCTTTGTCATCTACGGGGTAGCCGCCCAGTGCTCCATCTCTGACCTGTTTTTGGCGGGGGTCATTCCCGGCCTCCTCATTGGATTGGTGCTCATGGGGGTCAACTATTACACCGCCCACACCAAGCACTACGGCAAACGCAGCACCTTCTCCCTGCGCAAGCTGTTCAAGACCCTGCTGGACTCCATCTGGGCCCTGCTGGTCCCTGTGATTATCCTGGGCGGCATCTACGGCGGTTTCTTCACCCCCACCGAGTCCGCCGTCTCCGCCATCATCTACTCGATTATTATCGGGGTCTTTGTCTATCGGGAGTTGGACCTGAAGGGGATCTATGAGGCGCTGCGGGACACTGTTCTGGTCAACGGACAGACCACCTTCCTGGTGGGCATCTCCATGGCCTTTGCCCGCTTCCTCACCATGTCCCAGGTCCCGACCACCCTGGCCAAGAGCATTCTGAATATCAGCAATCCTATTCTGGTTCTTCTGGCCATCAACCTGTTCCTGCTGGTGGTGGGCTGCTTCATTGACAACATCTCCTCCACCGTCATCCTGACCCCCATTCTGCTCCCTATCGTCAAGGGCCTGGGAATGAGCCCGGTCCAGTTCGGTATTGTCATGACGGTCAACCTGGCCATCGGCTTCATCACTCCGCCCTATGGCTGCAACCTGTTCTTCGCCTCCGCCATTTCCAATGTGCCTGTGCTGGATATCGCCAAAAAGATCCTGCCCATGATCGGTGTGATGCTCATTGTGCTGCTGCTTCTGACCTTCTGTCCGCCCCTGTCCATTGGAATCCTGGGGTAACCGGACCGCGGAACCCATACCAGACAACGCCCCCTGATGCAGGCAAGCCGCCTCATCAGGGGGCGGCTCTATTCCGCCGCAAGGCTTGGCTCTATGGAAATGTGTGTTGAAACCGGCCATTTTGTCTGTTATAATAAATGGACTGGCCGCACCGGTTTCCGGCGGCTCAAACGCTGAGAAGGAGGCAGACCTTGATGACATTAGAGAGCATACTGGCCTATGACGGCATTCTGATCCAGTGCCACGACGACCCGGACGCGGACGCCATTGTCAGCGGCTATGCCCTGCTGAAATATCTGGAGCACCATGGAAAATCCCCAAAGCTGGTATACAGCGGGAGGCGGGAGGTCAGCAAGCAGAGCCTGCGTCTGATGATCGAGAAGCTGGGCATCCCTCTGCACTACCTGCAGACGCCGGAGGGGGAGGCGGAGCTGCTGGTAACGGTGGACTGCCGGGCCGGACAGCGCAATGTCACCGCTCTGCCCCACCGGAACCTGGCGGTCATCGACCACCACGAGCTGAACCCGGGGGAGGTCCTGCCCGCCCTGCACGAGGTGCGCACCGACTGCGGGGCCTGCGCCACGGTGGTGTGGGCCATGCTGAAGGAGGCCGGCTTCCCCATTCGGGACCGGCTGCTCTCCACCGCCCTGTACTACGGCCTGTACATGGACACCCAGAAGTTCAAGGGCGCGGAGCGGCTGGACCGGGAGATGCTGGACTCGCTGCGGTTCGACTGGGACATCATCCTCCAGCTCCAGAGCGCCGACCTGGCCCTGAACGACTTCCGGACCGCGGGCAGCGCCTTTACCAACCTGCGCTGCAGTCCGGAGCACCGCTTCGCCGCGGCTCCGGTGGATACCTGCGAGCCCTATATGCTGGGCGTGGTCAGCGACATGATGATGGATGTGCAGGAGCTGGACGTGTGCGCCGCCTACTGCCTCCTGGAGAAGGAGCAGTGCGTCAAGGTCTCGGTGCGCTGCTGCAAGCGGAAGGACCGGGCGGACGAGCTGGTACACTGGCTGGTCCGGGGCATGGGGAACGACGGCGGCGGCGACCGGACCAAGGCCGCGGGACGCCTCCCTCTGGCCCTCCTGCGGGAGCAGTACCCGGACAGTGACCTGCTCCAGGCCGCCGGCACGCTGATCTACCAGCGGCTGGATGACTACTTCAGCGCGCCGCTCAGACGGCTGGACCCGAGAGCGGAGGGGTACGAGCCTGACCGGGCAGAGGAGTTCTGTCAAACGGCGGCGGCCCTCTATCAAAAGAAGCGGACTCCGGTGGGCTGTGTTCGGGCCGCGGACCTGTTCCCGGAGGGCACGGAGATCCTGCTCCGGATGCTGGAGGGGGATATCATCAAGCAGGTGACCCCCGAGCTCTGCATTATGATCGGGGTGGACGGCGAGATCTACCACACCACAGAGACCAATTTGAGAAAAAACTACGACCTGATGGATGAGGTGTTTCCGGTGGACAACAAAACCCCCTGGACGCCCAAGGTATACCACGCCGGCACTCGGGAGGTCAAACTGCTGGCCCCGCACGCCAGGAAGTGCGCGGCCAAGGAGGGGGCGCGGATCTGGGCGGGACCGCTGAGCTGCCGGCTGGAGGTCCTGGTGTGGGGGGACTGGCATCTGGGCGAGCCTGGGGACTGGTTGGTTTGCCGGGAGGACGACCACCAGGACGCGTACATCATCCAAAAATCTGTGTTTGAGCGCACCTATGAGCCTGTAGAATAGACCAAGCAGTCAGAAGGAGGGGAGTTTTATGGCGGATAAGGAGACCTATGTCAGACAGCTGCGGGACAGCTGGCAGGAGGACAGCGGCAGGGAGTATATCTTCATCAGCTATGCCAGCCAGGACTGGGAGAGGGTGTACCCCTGTGTGCTGGCGCTGCGGGAGCTGGGGGTCAGAGCCTTTATTGACACCAACTTCCAACGGGACAAGGGCTGGCTGAAAAATATTGAGGACCGGCTGTTCAACGACAGCAGGTGCAGGGGCATGGTGGCCTTTGTGAGCACCGGGTATCTGGGCAGCTACGCCTGTCTGGCCGAGCTGCTGGCCAACCGCACGGAGACACAGCGCATGAAGCGGGGAAAGCCCCTGCCGGTGCTCTACCTGGCGCTGGAGGAGCAGCTGCGCACGGTGCAGGGGATCGGACAGCATATCCAATGCCGGGAGGTCCATGACACCTTGGCTAAAATACCGGTAGCGTGTACGCCGGCGGAGCTGTCCAGGGTGGAAAATTACCTGCTCTCCCTGTACGAGGAGCGCGGGGAGTGGCAGGAGCTGCGCAAGCGGAAGCTGCTGAACGACTTGAAGGAGATCAGCAACCGGTTCAATGTGGCCTATTTTATGAACAGCTTGATTTTCTCCACCTCCAGCACGGAGGACATGCCCAGCTTCCAGGTGTTCCAGGAGGGGGACAGCTTTGTTCAGGACCTGGCCGGCTGTCTGCGGGAGCTGATCTGGAACGAGGAGGAGAACCGCGCCGGAGATGACTCCGCCCGTCTCGCCCGGCCGAAGAGTGAGGAGCAGCTGAGCCCGGTCAGCCGGGGGGAGCTGCCGCCAGTGGAGCGGCTGACCCTCCAGGCAAAGAGCGGAGACGCCCGGGCGCAGCACGCCTTGGGCCAATGCTATTTCTACGGGGTCGGGACCGGGCAGGATGCGCAGCTGGGCGCTCAGTGGTTCCGCCAGGCGGCAGAGCTGGGCGATGTAAACGCGCAGAATGACCTGGCTGTGTGCTATACCAACGGCATCGGCGTGGAGCAGGATGGTGAGCAGGCCCTCCACTGGTATCAGCAGGCGGCGGAGCGCGGCAGCACCCTTGCCATGTGCAATCTGGGGCGGGCCTACGAGCGGGGACTGGGCGTCAAAAAGTCCTTCCTCCAGGCGGCGAAGTGGCTGCGCAGGGCCGCGGAGCTGGGGGACCCGGACGGGCAGATTGCAATTGGCTACTATCTGATCTGGGGTCTCGGCGTGCTTCCCAACCACCGGGAGGCGTTTCAGTGGTTCCACAAGGCGGCGGAACAGGGGGCGGCCGAGGGACAGCTCAATGTAGCCTGGTGCTATGCCAACGGAGCGGGTGTGAAGCCCGATCCGGCGCAAACCGTCTACTGGTATCAGCAGGCGGCGGAGCAGGGAAACGCCTTTGCACAGCACCAGATGGGCTGCTTCTACATCAACGGGGCCGGCGTTGCGCAGGATGCCAAACAGGCGTTCCTCTGGTTCCGCCAGGCGGCGGAGCAGGGGTATCCCGACGCGCAGAACAATATGGGCTGGTACTATTTCGATGGGATTGGCGAGGAAGCCGATGGAGCGCAGGCTGTCCGCTGGTTCCGGCCAGCGGCGGAGGCGGGCCTTGGCGTTGCGCAGTACGGCCTGGGACTGTGCTATCAGCTTGGTTTCGGCGTGGAGGAGGATGAAGTGCAGGCCGTCCACTGGTTCAGGCAGGCGGCGAAGCAGAACCACTCTGAAGCGCAGAATCAGCTGGCTTACTGCTATGGCAGTGGGACAGGTGTGGAGGAGGACCAGGAACAGGCTGTCTACTGGCTCCGCAGGGCGGCGGAGAACGGCTCTGTTGACGCTCAGAAGCTGCTGGAGGAGCTTGAACAGTAGAAACCAAAAAAATCCCCCCTCCGCAAAGTGCTGGCTGCATGTTGCGGATGGGGGGATTTTTACGTTTTGGGGGCGGCAGGCGCAAAGCTTTCCTGTCTGGGTTACGGGTTCACCAGCTTCGCGCCGATGCCGGTCTGGACATTGACCTGGGAGAGAACCTCCTCCTCCAGGGCCTCATAGTCCGCCGCCTGGAGGGCGTTGTCCGCGGTCTGTCTCCAGATGGGGTCCCCGGAGGAGACATAGTACATGATGTGCCAGCCCTTGGTGGAGCTGCCGGTGTTCTGGACCAGTCCGGTATCCCCAGGCTTCCGGCCCAGCTCCAGGGCCCAATTTTGGAACTCCTCCACATAGCCGGAGCTGTAGGTGATGTTGGAGATCAGCCCTCCATTGGCGGCGGAGCCGGAGTCCGCGCTGTTCTCCTGGGCCAACTGGGCGAAGCTGTCCTCGGTGGCCTCTCCTGCCTTCCAGCCCGCCAGCAGCTCCTCCGCCTCGCTCCTGGCCGCGTCGTACTGGGCCTGGGTGGGCTCGGATGCGCCGGCGTCCTGTTCGGCGGCCACCAGCACGTGGCGCACATTGGCGGTCCCGGAGTTGTCCCGGGCGCGGCTGTGGAACTGGGTGACGTAGTAGTTGTACACCGTGCCTCCGTCGTACTCGGTGAGGGTGGTGTCCCCCGCCTTCCGGCCCGCGTCCAGTATCCACTCCGCATAGGTGGAGCCGGTGAGGCTGGAGCCCAGGCCCTGCCGCTCATAGGTGGTGGAGTAGAGCTGTTCCTCATACTCTTTTGCCACGTCCTCCGGGTCCGCGCCCGCGTCCAGCTTGCTCTGGAGGGCTTGGGCCAGGGCCAGCTGTTCCGCCTTGCTCTCCTCCAGCCGGGCGGCCCGCTCCTCATCGGTGAGCTCCACGGAGTTCCCCTCGGCATCGGTGGAGTCCACCCGGGCCTGGAAGGTGAACTGACTGTAATGGAAGGTGTCCAGCTGGTCCGCGTTCTCCCGGTAGTAGTTTTGGTACTCCTCCTCGCTGTGGGAGATGTCCCCCGCCTTGGCCTGGGCGTAGTCGTTGGCCAGGGCCTCCTGCTCCAGAAGGGCGACCAGCCGGTCATAGCTCATATAGGAGCCGTAGTTGGCCCGGATAAAGGCGTTCAGGCTGGCGTAATTATAGCTGAGCCAGGCGGAGTTCAGCTG
This sequence comes from Lawsonibacter sp., assembly GCA_022801435.1. Lineage (GTDB taxonomy): Bacteria > Bacillota > Clostridia > Oscillospirales > Oscillospiraceae > Lawsonibacter. The sequence goes on along the minus strand of JAAWSG010000011.1, from coordinate 25,865 downwards.
GGACAAAAAGCTGTCCAAGTCGCTCCGGGCGTCTTCGGACAGGGTGTACCCCTCGGCGGCCGCCTGCTGGGCCAGGGCGGTGTCGGCGGACAGGCGCTGCACTGCGTCCTCCATCAGGTAGTCGTACCAGGTCTGGCCGGTCTGCTCATCATACACCTGCTTCTTGACAGAGACCCCGGTGTCGAAGGGGTACATGCCCAGGGTGCTCAGGCTGTTGTTGACCGCGCTGCTGTAGGCGGAGGAGTAGTAATACTGCAGCTCCACGGAGGTGTACTTGGTGTTCCCCACCGTCAGCGCGGGGAGGGTGCGCTGAAGGATGCCGCTGGTCCAGACCATCAGCACCACGGCCAGCAGGATTACCGCCCCGCCGATGCCGGTGTAGAGCGCCATGGTCCGGCGGTCCGCCTGCTCCTCCTGGCGGCGGCGTTCCGCCCGCTCCGCCCTGCGCTGGGAATTGTTCTTCTCTTGTGATGCACTCACAGCGATTCAGTCCTCTCGTTGAAATCGTGTTCCTCGGCGGCTTGTCCACCGCAGGCGCGAAATATTATACTAAACTTTTTGCCGTCTTGCAAGGGGCGGCGGCGCTGTTTTACACATTGTTTACGCCTTTGTCATATGGGCGGAGGCGGATTTGAGCAGCAGGCGCTTGGTCCCCACGTTGTCGAAGGCGACCTCCACCAGGGAGTCCCCGCCCATCGGCTGGATGGAGAGCACCATCCCCCGTCCGAAGGCCCGGTGCTCCACCATGTCCCCCTTGTCCAGCTGGAGGGGGGTCCCCGCTCCCCCGGCGGGAGGGGCGGACCGTGCCGGCGGCCTGGGGGCGGGCTGCGCTCCTCCGGAGAGGCCGCGCTGTCCGTACCCGCCGTAGCCCGAAGCGCGGCTGGGAATCCCGCCCCAGACCTCCCCGCCGGGCAGATAGGACCTGCCGGAGCGCTCCAGGTCCTCTTGGGGAATCTCGTCGGTAAAGCGGGAGGGCCGGTTGGCGCTGGTCCGGCCAAAGATCATCCGCTGTCCCGCGCAGGTCAGGTACAGCCGCTTCCGGGCCCGGGTCAGGGCCACATAGCACAGCCGCCGCTCCTCCTCCATCTCCTCGGTGGCTCCGATGGCCCGGATGCCGGGGAAAATGCCCTCCTCCATCCCCACCACAAAGACGGTCGGGAACTCCAGCCCCTTGGCCGCGTGCATGGTCATCATCACCACGCAGTCCTGACTGGGGTCGTGGCTGTCCAGGTCGGTATACAGGGCGATCTCGTCCAGGAAGCCGTGGAGGGCGTCAGACAAGCTCTCATTCTGGTCCGCCCGGTTGTCCAGATAGCCTTGGATGGAGGTGAGGAGCTCCCGCACGTTCTCCAGCCGGGAGCGGTCCTCATCGGTATTCTTGCTCTTCAGCATGGCGGCGTACCCGGTGCGCGACAGCAGCTCCTCATAAAAATCCGTCAGGGAGAGGCGGTTTTCCCCCAGCAGGTCGTGCAGTCCCCGGATCAGGGCGGTAAACTCCCCCAGCCGCTTGGCCGCCTTTTGCAGCTCGGGGTACAGGCTGGCGTTGTCGATCACCGCATAGAAGGAGCTGTCCTCCCGCCGGGCGATCTCCAGGGCGGTGTCCACCGTCTTCCCGCCGATGCCCCGGGGGGGATTGTTGATGATCCGGGTCAGGCGCAGGTCGTCCTCCGGGTTGTTGAGGACGGCCAGATAGGCGATCATGTCCTTGACCTCCGCCCGGTCGAAGTAGCGGATGCCTCCGATCATCTTATAGGGGATGCCGTTGCGCTTGAATGCCTGCTCCAGCTGGTTGGACTGGGCGTTCATCCGGTAGAGGACGGCGTGGTCCCGCCAGTGCCCGCCCTGACTGTAGTGTTCCAGCACCTGGGCGGCGACATACTGGGCCTCGTCATTTTCGTTGGAGGCGGTGTAGAGCCGGAGCTTTTCCCCCTCCCCCGCCCGGGTCCACAGCTCCTTGCCCTTCCGGCCCTGGTTGTTGCGGATGACGGCGTTGGCTGCGTTCAGGATATGGGCGGTGGAGCGGTAGTTCTCCTCCAGGCGGATGGTGCGGCAGGCGGGGTACTGCTTCTCGAAGGAGAGGATGTTCTCGATGGTGGCCCCCCGGAAGCGGTAGATGGACTGGTCGTCGTCCCCCACCACGCAGAAATTCTCATACCCCCCCGCCAGGGCGGAGGCCAGAAGGTACTGGAGGTTGTTGGTGTCCTGGTACTCGTCAATGAGCACATAGCGGAATTTCCGCTGGTAATATGCCCGCACGTCCTCAAACTGCTGGAGCAGGCGGACGGTGTGGAGGATGATGTCGTCAAAGTCCAGGGCGTTGGCCTCCCACAGCCGGCGCTGGTACTCGGTATAGATCCGGGCGATTTTGGTCAGGTGGATATCCCCGGAGCTCTCGCACTCGTCCCGGAAGTCCTGAGCCAGCTTCATCTCGTCCTTGGCCCGGGAGATGTGCCCCAGAACGTACCGGGGGGCGAACAGCTTCTCGTCCAGGTTCAGCTGCCTGGTGATGTCCTTCAGCACCCGGAGGGAGTCGTCGGTGTCGTAGATGGTGAAGGAGGAGGAGAAGCCCAGCTTGACAATGTCCCGCCGGAGGATGCGCACGCAGGCGGAGTGGAAGGTGGAGGCCCAGATGTCGTTGGCGGCGGGGCCCAGCAGGGAGGCCAGCCGGGCCTTCAGCTCTCCGGCGGCCTTGTTGGTGAAGGTGATGGCCAGAATGCTCCAGGGGCGGGCGGGCTCCAGCCGGCACAGCTTCTCCCGCCGGGCCTGGTCCCCTCTGCCGCTCTGGGCGCACTCCTCCAGGAAGGCCAGATCCTCCCTGGTGACGGAATCGGGCACTTCAGCGCTGTCCGACCCCCGGCCGTACTGGATCAGGTTGGCCACCCGGTGGATGAGCACCGTGGTCTTGCCGCTGCCCGCCCCCGCCAGCAGCAGCAGGGGCCCCTCGGTGGCCAGGACCGCCTGGCGCTGCTCCTGGTTCAGGCTGGCAAACTCCTGGGCGATGACCGCCCGGCGGGCCTGGGCAAAGCGGAGGCGCTGTTCCTCGTTGAGCATACGTTTCTTCTCTCTCTTTTCTCCGGGCCGGCCCGGCGTTCGGCGGGAGGTTCAGTGCCCCTGTCCGGCGGCGCAGGGCTCCTCCACGGTGACGGTATACTTCTCCAGCAGGGCCACCGGGTGGTAGGACAGCTTGCTGGTGCGCAGGCCCGGGTCCCCGGTGTCGTCCTCCCGGTTGAGGAAGCTGACCCCCTCCCCCGCGAACTGCTGGGCGTATTGGGCCACCAGCATCTGATAGCAGCCCTCATAGTCCCGGTCCGCCTTCTCGATGTGGACAAAAAGCGTGTCTCCGATGACCTCCCCCAGGGAGAAGCCCACAATGCTCCCGTCCACCAGGAGCATCCCCCCCAGCAGGTCATAGGCCCGGAAGTTGTCCAAAACCTCATGGGTCTTCCTGATGTCCTCGTGAAAGGTGGCGGCCCCCTTGTCCCAGCGGCTGGTGTAGCGGTCCAGAAACCTTTTGAGTTCCGGGATGTCCTCCGGGGTGACGGGCCGGAAGAGCCAGTTCCCATAGGTTTTCAGAAATTTGTTCACATGGTTGCGCTGTCCGCCCAGCTTCTTCCCCCGGAAAAATTTCAGGTCCTCCGCCCGGTAGAGGTAGTCAAAGCTGTCCCGCTCCGCCACAGCGGCGCTGTTGGGGAAAAACTCCTGGAGGCGGGGCAGCTCGTCCTTGGGCACGGGGTAGAAGGAGATGGGCATATTCCGCCGGCAGCAGTAGGCGGCAATTTGGGAAAAATGCTCCAGCCTGCCCCCGCCGAGAGGGAGGGTAAAGGTGGGGCCCAGGCCGGGGTAGTCCACCTTGAAGTAGAGGGAGCCGTCATAGACTGCCCACTCGGTCTGATACATATCCCGCCAGATGAAGACGGTCCCCGGGGTGGTGTCACAGATGCGGCTCCCGCTGTAGCCAAAGAAGGGGCGCAGCTGGGGCAGCTGCTCCAGGGTCAGGGGTTGAAAGTCCAGCATAGCTTCAAATCCTTATCCTTAATTTGGTATGGTTTACATTTCCTCCATTATATCCGAAAGCCGTCCGAAATACCACCCTGTTACCCCCTCCTTTTTGCACAAAAAACCCTTTTTCGTGGGCTGGACCACCGTCAAAAGCTCCCCGGCCTCCACGGGGAGGCGGTAGTCGGTGGAGTCCAGGCACCACAGCCCCTGGGGCCCCCGGCGCAGGTAGCGGTTGAGGATATCCAGGACCCGGCCGGTCTCCAGGTGGCGGCAGCGGGAGAGCTCCTCCCCCTCCTCCAGCAGCTCCAGGGCGGAGCGGCCCCAGCGGATGTTCACCGGGTCCGCGCTGGCCTGCTGGGGGTCCAAGGCCCGGGCCACAGGCAGGCCGTCCCAGGCGGTCCAGGAGAAGCTCTCCGACTCCGGCCCGGGGATGAGCAGGGCGTTGAGCTGGCCGTCCGCCTCCAGCACGCAGCCCCCGTCGATGGAGGCGATCCTCCGCTCCGGGAGCAGGATGGGGGCGGCGGAGGGGATATGGGGGTCGTACAGCGTGACCGGCCAGTGGCCCACAATGACCCACTTGTCAAAGCGGTGTCCCTGGGAGAGAAAGTCGTCGTTTTTCTCGCACTTCCACCGGTCCAGCTTCTCCATCCCGGTCAGGGAGGGGACCCCGCCGTGGACAAAGACCAGGCGTCCGGTCTCCAGGATGGTGGGCAGGCCCCGCAGCCAGGCCCACTCCTCGGGGAAGGCCCGGCGCAGGTCCGCCCGGAGGCGGGGCAGGTCATCGGTCTGGTCAAAGCCCCCCTCCCGGGCCAGCTGGCGGAGGGTGGACTCGGGGTGCTGGGGGAGGTAGGAGGAGAAAAACCGCCCGTCCAGCTCCTCCGACTGGAAAAACCGCAGCACCAGGCTGTCGCAGTTCCCCGACAGGGGGTACAGGGTGTGGGTGCGGGACAGGGCCATCAGATGCCGGAGCAGGGGCAGACTGTGCTCCCCCTTCTCCAGCATATCCCCCACCAGGACCAGCACGTCCTCCGGGGTGAGGCAGACCTTCTCCATCAGTCGCCGGAAGAAGGGCAGGTTTCCATGGATGTCGCTGACGGCGATGATCCTGCGGCTGGGGGAGATCCGGGGGCGGATGATGACGGGGTGCTCCATAACAAGCCCTCCTGTTCGCTTTTGTCCAGTATACTACACCGCCGCTCTTTTGTCACGTACATCCAGCCCCCGTTTTGCCCGCGGTTTTTCGTCTGGTTGCCCCTTTTTTTTTCTGGACGGACATGCTATAATACTTCCACACAGCGGGAACGCAGAAGTCTGCCGCTCCGCCGGAAAGAGAGGACGCAGAAATGGACAACATCGTTCTGGTGGGAATGCCCGGTGCGGGGAAGAGCACCGTGGGCGTGCTGCTGGCCAAGGCGCTGGGGTACGGCTTTGTGGATGTGGACCTGGTAATCCAGCACAGAGAGGGAGCACTGCTCCAGGAGATCCTGGACAGCCGGGGGAGAGACTCCTTCCTGGACGCCGAGGAGCGGGCGGTGCTGGAGCTGGACTGCCGCCGCACGGTCATCGCCCCCGGAGGCAGCGCCGTGTGCCGGGAGGGGGCGGCCCGCCGCTTGCAGGCGCTGGGGACGGTGGTCTATCTCAACGTCCCCCTGGAGGAGCTGCTGCGGCGCATCCGGAATCTGTCCCAGCGGGGCATCGCCATGGAGCCGGGGCAGACCCTGGCCGATGTGCTGGCCTTCCGGGACCCCCTCTACCGCCGGTATGCGGAGCTGGTGGTGGACTGCCCCGCCGGACAGGCGCTGGAGCACACCGTCCCCCTGGTGCGCCAGGCCCTGGAGGAGCGCGGACTGCTCCGCTGATGAGCCCCCCAGCCCACAGGGGAAAAAACGTGGGCCGGACCCGGGCAGAACAGGACCCCCGTCCGAAATTGAAAAGGAAGTATTCCATGACATTCAAAGACCTGGGGCTGAACGCCCCCATCGTCAAGGCCCTGGAGGAGCAGGGCTACCAAAAACCCTCCCCCATTCAGGAGGGCGCCATTCCCCCCGCTTTGGCCGGCCGGGATGTGCTGGGCTGCGCGCAGACCGGAACCGGCAAAACCTGCGCCTTCGCCACCCCCATTTTGCAGCGGCTGGAGGGGAGAAAGCCCGCCCTCAAGCGCCCCATCCGGGCACTCATCCTCACCCCCACCCGGGAGCTGGCCATCCAGATTGGTGAGAGCTTCACCGCCTACGGCAAGTACCTGAAGCTGCGCCACACGGTCATCTTCGGCGGAGTTGGCCAGAACCCCCAGGTGGAGGCCCTGAAAAAGGGGGTGGACATCCTGGTGGCCACCCCGGGGCGGCTGATGGACCTCCACGACCAGGGGTTTGTCTCCCTGGACCAGCTGGAGATCTTTGTCCTGGATGAGGCCGACCGGATGCTGGACATGGGCTTTATCCACGACGTGCGTAAAATTTTGAAGTGGCTCCCCCAGAAGAAGCAGACCCTGTTTTTCTCCGCCACCATGCCCCCCGAGATCACCGACCTGGTCAACTCCCTGCTGCGGGACCCGGCCCGGGTGGCGGTGGACCCCATCTCCTCCCCGGTGGAGGTCATCCGCCAGTCGGTCTATCTGGTGGACAAGGGCAACAAAACCCGGCTGCTGGCCCACCTGATGGAGGAGAAGGGAGTGAAAAACGCCCTGGTCTTCACCCGCACCAAGCACGGGGCCAACAAGGTGGCGCGGGACCTGGTGAAATCCGGCATCTCCGCCGCCGCCATCCACGGGAACAAGAGCCAGACCGCCCGCCAGCAGGCCCTGGGGGACTTCAAGGCGGGGAAGCTGCGCTGTCTCGTGGCCACCGACATCGCCGCCCGGGGTCTGGACATCGAGGAGCTCTCCCACGTGTTCAACTACAACCTGCCCGAGGTCCCCGAGACCTATGTCCACCGCATCGGGCGCACCGGCCGGGCGGGGCGCGGGGGGGAGGCCATCGCCTTCTGTGATTTTGGAGAAAAACCGCTGCTGAAGGATATTGAGAAGCTGACCGGCAAAAAGGTCCCCCTGGTGGAGCGCCACCCCTTCCCCATGCAGGTGTTTGAGGCCCCCAAGCGGGATAAGCACGGACGGATCATCAACGAGGAGGACGCCGAGGCCCGCCAGGCTGCCCGGGAGCTCCGCCGCCAGCGGGAGGAGTCCCGTCCGGTCAAAGAGGAGCAGCCTGTCCCCCAGTCCGGCGGCAAGCGGTCCCGGCGCTCGAATAAAGCGGCCCCCCCGCAGGAGGTCCCCGCCCCGCCGGCGCCTGAGCCCTCCGCCCCCGCCGTTAAGGGCAGGGGGGTCCGCGCCGGGAGCCTGCTCCATACCGGAGACGCCATGCCCAACACGGAGTTCCAGCGGCCCAACCCCCTGGACAGCGATGTGATTATGGACGCCACCGCCCGCCTGCTGGCCCCCCGGCGGCTGAACCTGACCCCCGCGCAGCCCCAGCCCCGGCAGGAGCAGAAAAAGCAGAGCCGCCGGCGGAAAAAGAACGCTTCCCCCGCGCCTCAGCCCGTCCAGGAGGTCCAGCCCTCCGGCCAGAAGAAGCGGAAGCAGAAGGCCGCCCCCCAGCCCGCCCCCGCCTCCAAGAAGCAGCGGGCCCGCCAGGACCGGCAGAGCGGGCGCAGAGGCGGCGCGCCTCAGCCCCCGCAGCGGCCCCGCGTGAAGGACTCCACCGAACAGCCCAGCCTGATGAAGTCCTACTACCTGGATATCGGCCGGTAGGAAAATACCACTTGTATCCCCACACAGAGAAAACCGACAGGAGGAAAAAACATGGATTATCAAGCCCTTTACCAGCAGAAGCTGACCACCCCCGAGCAGGCGGTAAAGGCCGTCAAATCGGGGGATTGGGTGGATTACGGCTGGTGTACCAACCACCCCGTGGCCCTGGACCGCGCCCTGGCCGCCCGGAAGGACGAGCTCACCGATGTCAAGGTGCGGGGCGGCGTCACCATGTGGATGCCGGAGATTGCCAAGGCGGACGACGCGGGGGACCACTTCACCTGGAACTCCTGGCATTGCAGCGGCGTGGACCGGAAGATCATCGCCAAGGGAATGGGATTTTTTGCCCCCATACGGTACTCCGAGCTGCCCCGCTTCTACCGGGACGGGCTGACGGTGGATGTGGCCATGCTCCAGGTCACCCCCATGGACAGCCACGGCAATTTCAGCTACGCCCTGGCCGCCTCCCACCTGGCGGATATGCTGGACCGGGCCAAGGTCATTATCCTGGAGGTCAACCAAAATCTGCCCTGGGTCTACGGCCTGACGGGCAGCGAGATTAACATCGCCGATGTGGACTTCGTGGTGGAGGGGGATAACCCCGCCGTGGCCCAGCTGGGCGGCGGCGGAGAACCCACCGAGGTGGACCGGGCGGTGGCCAAGCTCATCGTGGAGCAGATCCCCAACGGGGCCTGCCTCCAGCTGGGCATCGGCGGAATGCCCAACACGGTGGGGTCCATGATTGCCCAGTCCGACCTGAAGGACCTGGGGGTCCACACCGAGATGTATGTGGACGGCTTTGTGGACATGGCCCTGGCAGGGAAGCTTACCGGCCGGAACAAAGCGCTGGACAAGGGCCGGCAGGTGTACGCCTTCGCCGCCGGAACCCAGAAGCTGTACGACTATGTGAACCGCAACCCCGATGTCATGGCCGCTCCGGTGGACTACACCAACGACGTGCGGGTGCTGGCCCAGCTGGATAACTTCATCTCCATCAACAACGCCATCGATATGGACCTCTTCGGCCAGGTCAATGCCGAATCCGCCGGGCTCAAGCATATCTCCGGAACCGGCGGACAGCTGGACTTCGTCATGGGGGCCTACCTGTCCAAGGGGGGCAAGAGCTTCATCTGTATGTCCTCCACCGTCACCGGCAAGGACGGCACGGTGAAGAGCCGCATCGTCCCCACCCTCGCCCCCGGCTCCATCGTCACCGACCCCCGGTCCTGCGTGCAGTACATCGTTACCGAGTACGGGATGGTCAACCTCAAGGGCCTGTCCACCTGGGAGCGGGCCGAGGCCATCATCTCCATCGCCCACCCCGACTTCCGGGAGCAGCTCATCCAGGACGCTCAGAAAATGGGGATCTGGCGCAGGAGCAACAAATAAGCGATTTGCTTTACATGATAGGAGCAGTGGTACATAACAGCTGTATGTATCGCTGTTTCTTTACAGGAGAATTTTATGGAAACAGCAGAGTTCAAAGCCATGATGAAGGCGCATTTTTCCAGTACCGAACCGCAGGCTCAGGAGCTGGGTCCCCTGCCCGTGGACTGCTTCGGCAGGACCGAGTTTACCTACGCGATTCTTTTCCACCAGACCCAATATGCGTTGGAGCTGTTGGAGCGTTACGGCGAGGTGAATCACAAGGACTACGGCGGGTATTCTGACCTGTTTTTCGCCGCCCAGAGCTGTGAGGCCGAGGCCCTGCGGGAGCTGTTAGCGCGCGGGGCGGATGCCAAATCTGAAGGCCGGGAACTTCTCTGTGCCGCCATGTACGCCGCTCAGACACACTCCTATGACCGGGCCTTTGAGATGGTCAAGCTGCTGTTGGACGCAGGCGCGGACCCTGATATACGAGGCGGAGCGATACGCCCCAGCGCCCGCCAAAATGCCAAGTACTTGGCGCCAGGCCCCATTGCAGATTATATGCAAAATTGGCCTAAATCTGAATAATATCAAAAATCCCGGCCGCAAGGCCGGGATTTGATTATTTCTCCACCATCACACAGCGGACTCCGTGTTCCCTCAGGGCCGCCTCCATATCCTGGGGCGTGGCCAGCTTCGCGGTTTTATACCCTTTGTAGTACACCCACTTCTTTTTGCCGTTCTTCCTGAAAACCGTCACGCCCAGGTTGTAGGACATCCGGTTTTCCAGCTCCCAGGGGCTGTAGGACAGCTCTACGCGGTCGATCTCCCCAAAGGGGATGGGATAGGGAATGCCCGTGTTCAGCACCAGGCAGTCCCCCTCAAAAAAGAGCGCCCCGGCGTTTGACCGGTTCTTGTATCTGCTTCGCTTCACCGCAAACAGCACCAATATCAGAACTGCCGGGACCAGGGTGATGAAGGTGCTGAATATCTCCCAAATTCCCATGCTTATCCTTCCTTTCTTCTGGAGCTTCACACCAGCTCCCACTGAAAATCCTCAAATTTCAGGCGGCTGCCCACCGTGGCCCCCTCGGGGAGGAGGAACATGGTGATGGAGTGCTCCATGCCGCCGTCTGTGACCAGCTGGGCGTAATCCCCGTTGATGGCCTGGAGGGTATAGAAAATCGGGTCCAAAAAAATCCCTCCCCTCGTGAAAAGTCCGGTTTATGGGACTGTCCTTCTTGTATACTGGGGCCAGAATACAGGAAAGGAGCGAAACGCTTATGGATTACAGCATTGTATGGGTACGGGAACATGTGGAGGTCTACGACTGGGCGGGGCGGTTTTGCTTCTCCGCCGACAACGAGCGGGAGGCCCGGGAGGAGCTGGCCCTCACCGCATGACCATACAGGTGGCTCTTTGGAAAAAGGGTCACCTGTTTTTTGTCTCCTCCGGGCGCACCGGGACCCCCGCCGCGATGAGGTCCCGCCGCAGCCGGGAAGCGCCCCGGAAGATCGCCCCCGGCATCCCCACCAGAGCCGCGCCCTCAATGTTGATGTTCAGGTCGTCGGTGAAGAAGCACTCCTCCGCTTTCAGGCCGAACTCCCGGAACAGGACCTGATAAATCTCGGGCTGGGGCTTTAGCAGCTTCCAGTCCGCGGAGACAATTTTTCCGTCAAAGCACTCGCTGCCCGGGATTTTGTCAAAATATTCCGGCAGGTCCCCCTTGGCGTTGGACAGCAGGTAAACGCCATAGCCCAGCGCCTTCACCTCCCGGACCAGATCTCCCATGCCCTCCATAGGGATCAGGTGGTCCTCCCACCAGCGCAGGGCCAGCTTCCGGGCCAGGGGCTGGAGCCGCTCGGGCAGACGCCTGCACATGGCCCCGGCCCCCTCCTCGCAGGGGATGCAGCCCCGGTCCATCTGAACCCACTCCACCGACCCGAAAACCTCCTCCATAAACAGGGGGCGGTCCTCCTCCGGAACTCCCTCTCGTTCCAGGAAGCGCTCCGGCTCCCAGCGGATCAGCACATTTCCCATGTCGAATATGATGTTATGTATCATAATCTGCCCCTCCTATGTCTTTCCGTGCCTCAGAGCCGCCTCCAGGGTGTGCTCCATCAGCACCGCCCGGGTGACCGGCCCTGTGCCTCCGGGGACGGGGGTGAGGTATTTTGCCCGCTGGACCGCCTCCCCGAAGACCACGTCCCCGCACAGCTTCCCGTCCGGCCCCCGGTTCATGGACACGTCTATCACCGCGGCCCCCTCCTTCACCATCCCCCCGGTGATGAGTCCCGGCCGGCCGGCGGCGGTGATGAGGATGTCCGCCTCCCGGCAGCGGGCGGCCAGATCAGGGGTCTTGGTGTGGCAGATGGTGACCGTGCTGTCCGCCCGGAGCATGAGCAGGGCCTGGGGCTTTCCCACAATATTGGACCGGCCCACTACCACGCAGTGCCTGCCCGCCGGGTGGATGCCGTACTCCTCCGTCAGACGCATCACCCCCGCGGGAGTGCAGGGGGCGAACGACTCCCCGCCCAGCAGCAGCTCCCCCAGGCTGGCCGGGCTGAGGCAGTCCACGTCCTTGTCCGGACGGATGGCCAGCAGCGCCTCCCGCTGGTTCAGGTGTCCGGGCAGGGGGAGGAGGAGGAGTATCCCGTCAATGTCATCCCGCCCGTTGAGGGTTTTAATCAGCCCCAATAAATCCTCCTGGGGCACGTCCCAGGGCAGGCGGTGGGGGTCGTAGCGGATGCCGCACTCCTGGCAGTCCCGCCGCTTGCCCGCCTCATAGGCCAGGGCGGCGGGGTCCTCCCCCACCAGCACCACGGCCAGCCCCGGCTTCCGGGCCATCCCCTCGGTCCGGAGACGCACCCTCTCCTTCATTTTTTCCGCCAACGCCTTTCCGTCCATGACCACAGCCGGCATGGTTTTATTCCTCCTTTGTGTTCTGTTCGGCCTGGCGCTCCACAAAGAGCACCTGCCGTCTGTCCCGATACCGCAGCAGCATGTACACCAGCGCCCCCCCGGCGGCCGCGCAGGTGACCAGGGCGAAGAGCTGGGATACCCGGATGGGAACCCCAAAAAGCTCCCAGCCGAAGAGATACAGGCTGTCGGTGCGCAGCCCCTCGATCCAGGCCCGGCCCAGGCCGTACCAGAAGAAGTAGAAGAGGAAGCACTCCCCGTCAAATTTCCGCCGTTTTCCTATGGCGTACACCATAATCAGCCCCGCCAGGTTCCAGGCCGACTCATAGAAGAAGGTGGGGTGTACCCCCAGGGTCCCGCTGAGGATGGCCTGATACCCTGCCTCATCCACATAGCCGTGGTCCGCCATGTAGGCCGCGATGGAGGGCCCGCACATCCGCCAGGGCAGGGCGGTGGTCCCCCCGAAGGCCTCCACGTTCATAAAGTTCCCCCACCGGCCGACGAGCTGGCCGATGAACAGGCCGTGGACCCCCAGGTCGGCGTAGGCCCGGAAGCTGAGCCGCTTCTTCCGGCAGAAGAGGAACAGCACAATGGCGGAGGAAATGATCGCCCCGTAGATGGCCAGCCCCCCGTCGCTGTACCGGAGGATGGCCCCCCAGTCCAGGGAGCCGTCCGGACGCCGGTACATCTGCAAATTGAAGATGACATAATAGGCCCGGATGGCAACCAGGGCGGCGGGGACGGCGAAGAACATCATGTCCAGGATGTTGTCCTCACTGATGCCGAACCGCTTCCCCCACCGGGAGCACAGATACACCGCCAAAATCAGGCCGGAGACGATGATGACCCCGTACCAGTAGATGGGCCGGCCCAGGACAGTGATGGCGACACGGTTCAGGGTGAACTCCAGCCCCAGGCCGGGGAAGGAGACCGTGTTGATCACTGCGCCCCCTCCCTGGCCTGGACCACCGACAGGGCGGTGCGCTCTTTGGTCACCCAGCTCTCGATCAGGTCCTCCGCCTCCTTTTGGGTGATGCTGTCAAAGATCTGGGCAAAGCGGAGGAAGTCGTACCCCGCAAAGAAAGCCTGGGCCTGACCCACGCACAGCTGCTCAAAGGAGTTCAGGCTCCGGACCCGGTTGCCATAGACCCCCTTCTTCACCCGGTTCCACAGGGCGGGCTCCACCCCCTCCCGGCCGATGCGGGCGGCCTCCGCCGCCACCGCCGCGCAGACGGCGCCGGGGTCCCTGGACTCCCCGCTGGCTAGGAGGAAGGCGCAGCCGGGCTCGGACTCATAGCTGTAGGCAAACTCCTGGTTGATCAGCCCCTCCCGGTACAGCCGGGCGTACAGGGGGCTGGAATTGCCCAGCAGCACCTCCAGGGCCAGCTCCCCCACCAGCTCCTGGCGCAGGCGGTCCTCCCCGCCGGCCATGGGCTCCCCCTTATAGCCCAGGTGGAAGATGGGGGCGGATACCTCCATGCGCTCTTCCATATAGGGCTGGGCCGCCTGGTGTCCCTCCTGTTTGCCATAATCCTTCACGGCGATGGGGCCCGCCTCCCTGGGCAGGATCTCCCGAGCCACCGCGCAGATATGCTCCGGCTCCACCGGACCCGCCACGCACAGCACCATGTTGGCCGGGTCATAGAAGGCCTTGTGGCAGGCGTACAGCGTCTCCGGGGTGATCTCCGCGATGGACTCCACGCTCCCTGCCACGCTCTCCCGGACCGGGTGGCTGCTGTACAGGGCCTTCATCAGGTTCATATAGCCCTTCCAGTGGGGGTCGTCCTCGATCATGCCGATCTCCTGGCCGATGATGCCCCGCTCCTTGTCCACGCTCTCCTGGGTGAACCAGGGGATGGAGACGAAGGAGAGGAGGATGCGCAGGTTCTCCTCAAACTTCTCGGTGGAGTCGAAGTAGTAGCCGGTGATGGCGTTGCTGGTAAAGGCGTTGGGGCTGGCCCCGTTGGCGGCCAGCTCCTGGAGGGCGTTGCCGTCCTCGGTGTCAAACATCTTGTGCTCCAGGTAGTGGGCCACCCCGGCGGGGGTGTCGTGCCATGTCCCGTCCAGGCAGAACCGCATATCCATCCCGCCGTAATTGGCGGCAAAAAATGCGTATCCCTTCTGGAAGTCGGGCTTGGGGAAGACGAACACGTTCAGGCCGTTCTCCAGCTTTTTGTGGTACATAGCCTCCCCAACCCGGTCAAATACGCGCTTCTCCATATTCTCAGCCCTCCTTGCCTTTCAGGAAATAGATGGTGTCCAGCTCCAGCTTCCCGGCGGCGGCGGCCACCTGCTCCCGGGTGACCCCCTCCAGGCGGGCGGCGAACTCCTCCGGGCCCTCCTCCAGGCCGGCCGCTGTCTGCCCCAGCCAGAAGTCCTCCTGCCGCCCCTGGTCGTCCAGAGCGGCCCGGCAGGCGCTGATGAGGGTGCGGCGGGAGCCCTCCAGCTCCCAGTCCTCAATCTCCCCCCGGCGAACCGCCTCCAGCTGGGCCAAGATCTCGTCCCGGGCGGTCTGGTACTTGTCAAACTCGATGCCGGAGGAGACCAGAACCAGCCCCTTCATCTTCTCCAGGGTGGCGCTGGCGTAGTAGCACAGGGATAACTTCTCCCGCACGTTCATGAACAGCTTGGACAGGGTGGTCCCCCCGAAGACGGCGGTACACAGGTAGAGGGCAGGAAAGTCCTCCTCCCAGCAGGTGACCCCTCCGGTGCGGAAGCCCAGGGCCAGCTTCCCCTGGGTGACCTCCATGGACTCCTCGGCCACGATGGGCTCGGGGCCCGCGCTCAGGCGGACGTCACAGCCGGGGGCGGTGCGGGCCTCATTCACCGGGAGCTTCTCCAGGGCGGCGCGCAGGGCCTGGGCCACCCGGTCCGGATCGGCGGAGCCGCAGTAGTACAGCTCCACCTGGGCCTCCCGCAGCAGACTCTGATACCGGGCCCACAGCTTCTCCGGGGTGAGGGCGGCCACCTGGGCCTCCTCCCCCAGCTTGTCCACCCCGAAGGCCTCGTACCGGCACATCTCCTGGGTGAGGCGCTGGGTGGCGTAGGTGCGCTTATCGTTGATCTGGGCCCGGATGCGGTCCATCAGGTTCTGCTTCTCCCCCTCGGTGTAGTCCGGGCGGAAGCAGCCGTCCTGGGTGCAGGGGTCCAGGAGCAGCTCCCCCAGCAGGGCGGCGGCGGGCTCCAGAATCCGCTCCCCCTCCAGGGCGTAGGCGTCGTCCAGGAAGCTGGCGGCGAAGCCCACGCACTGGGTCTCCCCCCGCTTGCGGACGGCGGGCTCGATGGCTCCGCCGTACAGCTCGTCCAGGGCGGCGGACAGGGACTCCAGGTCCGGGTGGGCCGCCGTCCCCCGGCGGAGGAGGGAGGGGAGCAGGGCGTTGGCCCCGGCGGTCTCCCGGTCCAGGGGGGTGAGCAGGGTGAGGGACAGGTAGGCGCTCTTAAATTTGCCGGTATGCACTGTGCGCAGCCATACCCCGGGGAACAGCTCCCGGCGAGTCACTTGTGACATATCAAATGGTTCCTTTCTTTTCGGAAGAAAAATATTCCGCTCTTCAGCTGAATCATCATACCACGTCCGGGGTGGAAAAGTAAAGGGTCAAATCGTGACCTCCAGCCGGTGGTTCCCCTCCAGCTCCGCCAGGGGGACCCCGCCGCGGACCGGCTGTCCGTCCAGCAGGGCGGAATAGGTCCCGGCGCGCTTCACCGCAATGGAGAGCTTTCCCCGGGGCAGCCTCCATCCAACCCGGTATCCGGGCCAGTCCGGCGGGAGGTTGGGCTCCACCGCCAGCCGGCCCTCCTCCACCCGCAGCCCCAGCAGCTCCTGGACGGCCACCTGCCAGTACCAGCCGGCGGCCCCGGTGTACCAGGACCACCCCGCCCGGCCCACCCGCCCGGGGGCGTAGGACACGTCGGCGGCGATGACGTAGGGCTCCGCCCGGTAAAGCTCCGTCTGGTGGCGCTCGGGAAGCAGGGCCTTCAAAATGGCCCAGCCATCCCCGGGGCGGTCCAAACGGAGGCAGGCCATGGCCAGCCACACCGCGGCGTGGGTGTACTGCCCGCCGTTCTCCCGCACGCCGGCGGGGTAGCCCTTGATATACCCCGGGTCGTGGTCTCCGCCCCTGTCGAAGGGCGGGTCGAAGAGGCGCACCACCCCCGCCTCCCGGTCGAAGAGCCGCTCCAGGGCGGAGGACACCGCCTGGTCCGCCCTCTGCCGGTCGGTCCCGGAGGGGAGGAGGGCGAAGGACTGGGCGATGGAGTCGATCTGGCACTGGCCGCTCTCCCGGGAGCCCAGGGGGGTCCCGTCCTCATAGTACCCACGCCGGAACCAGCTGCCGTCCCAGGCGTTCTGGGCGGCCTGGAGCAGGCTGTCCGCCCGGCGGAGCAGGTCCCCGGCCCGCTCCTCCTCCCCCTGCCGCAGGCAGAGCGGGGAGAACGCCTGGAGCACCGCCGCCAGGAACCAGGTGAGCCACACCGACTCGCCCCCCACCTTGTCCATCCCGTCGTTCCAATCCCCGCTCCCCATTTTGGCCAGGCCGTGGGGGCCGGTCCCCCGCTCCAGGGCGCAGAGGATGGCGGCCAGGGCGTGGCGGTAGAGGGAGTCCTGGGTCTGGCTCACCTGGGGGGTCTCGTACCGGTCGCGCTCCTCCGGGGACAGGGGCGGGGCGGAGAGGTAGGGGACCTCCTCCTCCAGCAGCTCCCAGTCCCCGGTGACGGCGCAGTACCGGCACAGCACCCAGGGCAGCCACAGCAGGTCGTCCGAGATGCGGGTGCGCACCCCGGCCCCCTCCGGAGGATGCCACCAGTGCTGTACGTCCCCCTCCTCAAACTGCCGGGAGGCGGCCAGCAGCAGCTGCTCCCGGGCCCGCTCCGGCCAGGTGTACAGCAGGGCCAGGGCGTCCTGGAGCTGGTCCCGGAAGCCGAAGGCCCCGCCGTTCTGGTACTGGCTGGTCCGGGCCATCATCCGGCAGGCGATCACCTGGTAGAGACACCACCCGCCCAGGCAGCGGTCCAGCGCCCCCTCCGGGGTGGAGAAGGTGAGGGCCGCCGTCCGCTCCCGCCACCAGTCCAGGGTGCGCCGCTGCTCCTCCCGAAAATCCTCCCGGAAGAAGCGGGCGCACAGCCTTCCCTCCGACCCCTTGGCCACCAGAGAGACCGTCCCCCCGTCGGACAGGGCGGAGGTGACCGGCTCCCCCTCCTCCAGCCGCCAGCTCAGACGGCCCGAGACCCCGGTCAGGGTGAAGCGCAGCACCCGCCGCTCCCCCTCCAGGGGGACGAAGGCCTCCGCCGTCAGCCGACCGCCGGGCAGCTCCTTGACCCACCTGGCCAGGCCTGGGGAGTAGGTGACGGCACAGGGCAGTCCGTCCCCGGCGGCAAAGACCGGGTATTCCCTCCCGTCCACCGTCAGGGTGATGGACTCCGGGCCTCCCACCGCCAGGGGGTCGTTGACCCAGGGGGAAAGTTTCCTTTCCCGAGCGTTCCCCCCCGACCAGAGGAAGCCCCCTCCCCCCTCGTCGGTGAGCCAGCCGAACGTCTCATTGCACAGCACCTGGGTCCAGCCCACCGGAGGCAGGCGCTCCCCCGCCTCCAGGGTGAAGCTGCCGTCCTCCTGGAAGCGCCAGGGGGCGGGGCCGGGGGCGAGGCGCACCGGCGAAGGGGGAGACATCCGCTCCTGATTCCGGGACATCTCCGCCTCCATGGGGAGCGCCGCCTTCGCCCAGGCCAGCACCGCCGGGGCGGCGGAGGGGTCTGTCAGACAGATGCCCCCCTTGGCCCCCAGAGCGCCCTCCGCCCCCATGGCCTTGAGGCGCTCAATGAGGGCGGTGCGCAGGGGCCGGCGGTAATCTCCCCCCTCCTCCACCAGCAGAACCAGGTCAAAGGGGAAGCCCGCCCGGGTGAGAAACTGATGCCACCCGCACCACAGGGCCGCCTGTTCCGCGCCCTCCCCCTGGGACACCCGCCCGGCGGCGATGGGCAGGTCCCCGGAGATGCCGTAGGGCCACAGGGCGCTCTGGGGCGGCCGCTCCCCCTTGGGAGGCTCCGCCGCCGCCAGCCGGGAGAGCAGGGCGAAGGCGGCCAGGGCCTCCCCCTCCTTCAGGGACAGCTTCTGGGCCAGGGCGGTGAGGGACCCGGGCTCGCCCCCTCTCCCCTCCAGGATGCGGCGGGCCCCCTCCCGGGCCACCGCCGGGCTGTCTCCCACCGCCAGGGCCAGGGAGAACACCCCCCGCTCCCCCGGCCGGAGGGACACCGGGACGCGGACCAGCAGACAGGGGTCCCCGCCCGCGCCCCGCTCCAGCGGCCCCTCCGGGCGGTGCTCCAGACTCCGCAGCCCGCCCCGGCCCAGGGCGGCGGAGCGGTCCAGGCTGGCGGAGGTCCCTTCCCCCTCCCAGAGGACGGCCAGAAAAACCTCCGCCTCGCTCCCCCGGGGGCGGCGGCAGAAGAGCGCCCCGTCCCCGGTGAGCTCCCCCTCCAGGAACAGACGGGAGAAGGCGGGGTGGGCCGCAAAGTCCCGCAGCGGGGAGAGCACCGGCTCCAGATAGAACAGCAGCGCCCCCTCCAGCGTCCCCTCCCCGCTCCAGCTCAGCTCCACCCGGCGCAGCTCCCCGTTCTCCCGCCGGGGGACGGTCAGGGCGCTTCGGGCAGAAAGAGGGCCGCTCCGGAACCGCCAGGCCGCCCCGCCGCCATAAAACTCCCAGCTGTACTCCCCTGCGTCCTGGTACAGGGGAGCGGGGGTGAGGCCGGCCACAGCCTCTCCCCGCCGCTGGAAAAAGACCGACACCCCCGCCGGGGCGCAGTACTCCCCCGGACGGGCCAGGGTAATCTGGGCCTCCCCCAGGCGGGAGGCGGTCAGGCCGCTGTCACAGGCCAGCACGCTGTAGCTGCCGTTGGACACCAGGTGGCACTGGGGGGACAGCCGGCCAAAGGAGTTCCCCTCCCGGGCCAGCGCCGGGCCCTGGACCCGCCGGGGCTTCTCGGGCACGTCCCGTTCCCCCTGACGCATCACCGGGGCCCCCACCGGGACCCGCTCCTGGAGCAGCTCCCGGAAGGCGGACATCTCCCGGCCCGCCATGAACCGCCTCTGCATGATGTTGTTCCGGAGCACGTTGTCCATGGCCACAAGGCTCATCCCCAGGTGGTGGGACATATAGGAGCGGACCACCTCATACTCCTCCCCGGCGCTCAGGCGGGAGGGGGTGTAGTCCACCGCCTCATACAGCCCGTATCTCCCCTCCAGGCCCATGTCCCGCAGCCGCCGCAGGTTGCCCAGGGCGCTCCGGGGGGCCAGAAGCAGGGCCAGGAAGGAGGCATAGGGGGCGATGACCAGCTCCCCGTCCAGCCCCCGTTTCAGCCCCAGGGACTGCACCCCGTGGGCCTTGTACTGGTAGTTCATCCCCGGGTCGAAGGCATAAAAGCCCGACTCGGAGATGCCCCAGGGGATTTTGTTCCGGCTCCCCCGCCGCTTCTGGGCGTAGACGCAGAAGGACAGGGTCTCATAGAGCAGGGAGTTGGGCTCGCAGGGGAGGAGCAGGTGGGGCATGAAGTACTCGAACATGGTCCCCGTCCAGGAGGCCATGCCGCTGTAGTCGTTGTCCCCCAGCAGCATCCGCCCCAGCTGCCGCCAGTGCCGGGGCGGGGCCTCCCCCAGGGCCACGGCGATATAGCTGGCCTGCCGGGCCTCGCTGGCCAGCAGGTCGTAGCAGCCGTCGGTGAGCCGGTCCTCCTCCGCCTCATAGCCGATGGAGAACAGCCGCCGCTCCCGGTCGTAGAGGGGGGAGCAGTCCATGGCCCGGTACAGCCCCTCCGCCCGCCGGGCCAGCTCCGCCTCCTCCCACTGGCGCAGGCCCTCCTCCAGGGCGATGAGACAGCCCCGCAGGTTGCCGCTGTCCACCGTGGACACGTACCGGGGGCGCAGAGGCCGGAGGGAGGCGGTGTCATACCAGTTGTACAGGTGTCCCCGCCATTTTTCCAGCCCCTCCACCGTGTCCAGGATGTGCCCGATGAGCTCCGCCGCCCGCCGCCGGGGGAGGAGGTCCAGGTCGGCGGCGGCCATGGCGGACAGGAGGGCCATACCGATGTTGGTGGGGGAGGTGCGCCGGGCCAGGACGGGGCCGGGCTGCTCCTGCCAGTTGTCCGGGGGGAGCCAGTGGTCCGCCGGGCGGAGGAAATCGGAGAAGTACCGCCAGATGAGGGCGGCCTGGTGGAGCAGGAAGGCCCGTCCGGCGGGGGTCAGGCCGGGGTCCTCCCGTTCCGGGCGGCTCACCCACCAGGCGGCGGCGGGGGAGAGGACCCAGCACAGCCCGGCCAGCTTGCCGAAGCGCAGAGGGGCCAGCCACAGAATGCACACCCCCAGCGCCGCGGGGAACCACATCTTCTTCAAATAGAACCAGAGGGAGCCCCGCCCCTTCTCCGTCTGGGCCGCCGTCACCCAGGCCAGCAGGTTCCGTTTTGTGACCCACATCCGCCACAGGGCGGTCAGGATCGCCCAGGCGGAGATATAGGCCTGGTAGGGGAGGAGGAGGAGCTGGAGGGCGGTCTGCAAAATGGCCCCCGCCAGCCCGGCCACCACGGTGGAGTGGTAGCGCCTGCGCCGGCCCGAGCTCCGGACGGCCAGCTCCGCCCCGGACAGCAGCAGGTTGGTGGCCGCCGCGGCCGCCGCTGTCCCGCCCGCCCAGGCGAATGCCGCCCCCGAGCCGCACATCCCCAGCACCAGAGCGGCCAGGGTGAACACCGGGGAGAGGGAGCGGCGCAGATTGTCCAGAATTTTCCACTTCGCCAGCGGGGGCAGGGGGTTTTTCTCCCGCCCGCCCCGGCCATTGGGGACCTGCCCGCCCAGCCAGGGGAGGAGCTGCCAATCCCCCCGAATCCACCGGTGGAGGCGGGCGAAGTAGCCGTGGACCTGCCAGGGACAGCCGTCGGTGAGCTCCACATCCCCCAGCAGCCCCGCCCGGAGGTAGCTGCCCTCCAGCAGGTCGTGGGAGAGGATGGCGTTGTCGGGAAACCTCCGGTCCAGACAGGAATAAAAGGCGTCCACCTGGAAAATGCCCTTGCCGGTGTAGGTCCCCTGGCCGAACAGGTCGTGGTACACGTCGCTGGCGGTGCAGCCGTAGGGGTCCACACCTCCCAGGCCGCCGAACACCCTGGAGAAGAAGGACTGATTGGCCGCCTCCAGCTCCACCGACACCCGGGGCTGGAGCAGGGCGTGGCCCGAGACCACCACCCGGCGCTCCCGGTCCAGGACAGGGCGGTTCAGGGGGTGGAGCATGGCCCCCACCAGCTCCCGGGCGGTCCCCACGCACAGGCTCGTGTCCGAGTCCAGAGTGATGACGTACCGGGTCCCCTCCAGCGCCCCCCGGTCCCCCCACACCTCCAGGGAGGAGGGACGGCCCTTGAGCAGCCGCACCAGCTCCACCAGCGCCCCCCGCTTCCGCTCCCAGCCCATATACCGCTCGTCCCGGGGGCTGAAGGCGGGGGTCCGGAAAAACAGGCAGAAGCCGCCGCCGTACTTCTCGTTCAGCGCCTCCACCGCCTGCCGGGCGCGCTCCACCCAGGCCCTCCCCTCCTCCCCCATGGGGGTGTCCCGGTCGGGCAGGTCGGCCAGCAGTCCAAAGCGCAGCTCGGTCCCCGCGTCCCGGTTGGCCAGGCGGTAGCGCTCCAGCAGGCCGGCCAGCTGGGGGCCGCTGTCCGGACCGGTGAGGAGGGAGACCACCATGCACA
This sequence comes from Lawsonibacter sp., assembly GCA_022801435.1. Taxonomy (GTDB): domain Bacteria; phylum Bacillota; class Clostridia; order Oscillospirales; family Oscillospiraceae; genus Lawsonibacter. The sequence goes on along the minus strand of JAAWSG010000011.1, from coordinate 4,123 downwards.
GCGTCCTCCCCTCCCGGGGGATGCCCTCCTTCAGCTCCATCCGGGGGACCGGCCGGGGCGGGACCAGCCGGACCAGGAAAAAGTCCAAAGTGTTTTTTACAATGTCGGACAGGGGCAGCAGGAGCAGCGCGGCAATCAGGGGGCTCCCGGAGGCCCGCCACAGGCCCAGAGAGGCCAGCACAGCCAGGGCCATCACCCCCAGGCCGTACCAGCGCCCCGTCCCCTCCCCCTGGGCAGGGGGCCAGAGCTGCCAGCCGATGTGACGCTCCTCCCCCCGCCCCGCCCGGGCCCGCTCCAGGGCGCTTTGGGCCAAGTCCCGCTCCGCCGTCCCCGACTGCTTCGCCAGACGGCACACCCGCTGCCGGTAGCGCCGCCGGGTGCCGCTGTCCATCCGTGGGTAGTGCCCGGAGGGGTCCTGGCGCAGGATGGCCTCCACCCCGCTGGCCCGCTCCAGAAGAGGACCCCAGTTGGCGGAGGAGAGGGCGCGCAGGGCGGTGAACACGGCGGCGAAGGGGTCTGTTTCCCCCTGGAGGAGGGCGTCCCAGTCCTCGCACAGCCGGGCCAGATTGCCCACCAGCCCCGCGGCCAGGGCGGAGACGAGGAGGGACAGCTCCCCCTCGGTGAGGGGCCGGGTCTGCTGAAACCCCTCCAGATACCGCTCCAGCCTCCCGCTGTCCAGGTTGGGGACCGCCCACAGCGCCCCCCGGACACAGCCCTCCAGCAGGCTCTCCTCCCGGCCCGTCCCCCGGAGGGTTTTTCTCCCCTCCCGGCGGAAGACCTGCAATGCCTGCTGCCCCTCCCGGACAGCCAGGTAGTGGTTGTCCAAAAGCCACTCCCCTCCGGGGGGCAGGGGGCCCTCCTCCCCGCTCCATCCGGACAGCTTTTGGCAGGCGCGCTCAATGGCGCGCAGGTCCCGCCGGAGTCCCTTGGCCAGACCCCGGACCGGGACCTGCCCCCGGGGCTCCAGCGACCGGCCCGCGTTGGCCGCGTAGTTGACCAGATGGGAGTCGTCCATGGGGACGTGCGGTGTGTTGTTCATGGCTGCTCTCCTTCCTCATATGGGTCCGCGGAGTGTCTCGTCCCTCCAGTTTTCCCCCCTGGCGGTGGAATATACCAGCAGAACCGCCCCCTTCCTCTGTCCGGATATGCGTAAAAATACGGCGGGCACGGCAAGCCGGGTCCCTGCCGCGTGTTTCCCGCAGGGCGCGGGCGGAATCGAACAGATGTTATGTCAGACGGCCCGCGTAAAAAATCTCAGATTTATGAGGGGACTGCCCTTGACAAGCGGGGAAAAATGTGATAGTATCCAAATCGTAAAGCGGGTTGCCTTTACATTCCGCCGGAAGGGAGCTGTACGCGATGAAAAGCCGGGCCTATCAAATGACCATGCTCTTTGATTTTTATGGCGATGTGCTCACCGACCGGCAGAAGGAATTTTACGACCTGTACTACAACGAGGACCTGTCCCTGGGGGAGATCGCCGAGAACTACGGCATCACCCGGCAGGGGGTCCGGGACGTCATCGTCCGGGCGGAGGCGGCCCTCACCGAGCTGGAGGACAAGACCGGCCTCATCAAGCGCTTTCACACCATGCGCGGCCAGCTGGAGCAGATGGAGCAGGACGCCGCCCGGATGGCTGAGCTGGCGGGCCGTCTGGACGACCCCGAGCTGGAGCGCCTGGCCCTGCGGATGCGGGACACCGCCGGCGCGCTGCTGAAGGAGTAAGCCCATGGCATTTGAAGGACTTTCCGAAAAGCTGTCCGCCGCCTTTAAGAAGCTGCGGGGCAAGGGGCGGCTGTCCGAGGCCGACGTGAAGGAGGCCATGCGGGAGATCCGGCTGGCTCTGCTGGAGGCGGATGTCAGCTTCAAGGTGGTCAAGCAGTTCGTGGCCCAGGTCACCGAGAAGGCGGTGGGCTCCGACGTGCTGGAGGCCCTGTCCCCCGCCCAGCAGATTGTCAAGATCGTCAACCAGGAGCTCACCGCCCTCATGGGTGGGGAGAGCGCCAAGCTGACCATCGCCTCCAAGCCCCCCACCGTGGTGATGCTGGTGGGGCTCCAGGGGGCGGGCAAGACCACCAACGGCGCCAAGCTGGCCGGCCTGATGAAGCGGCAGAACGGCAAGCGTCCCCTGCTGGCCGCCTGTGACATCTACCGGCCCGCCGCCATCCAGCAGCTGGAGGTGGTGGGCGGCCAGCTGGACATCCCGGTCTTCCAGATGGGGCAGACCGACCCGGTGGACATCGCCAGAGCCGCCGTGGAGCACGCCAAAAAGCACGGCAACGACATGGTGTTCCTGGACACCGCGGGCCGGCTCCACGTGGACGAGGACCTGATGGAGGAGCTGTGCCGCATCAAGGCCGCCGTGGAGCCCACCGAGATCCTTCTGGTGGTGGACGCCATGATCGGCCAGGACGCGGTAAACGCCGCCAAGGCCTTTGATGACGCCCTGGACATTGACGGGGTGGTCCTCACCAAGCTGGACGGCGACGCCCGAGGGGGCGCGGCCCTGTCCATCAAGGCGGTGACGGGAAAGCCCATCAAGTTCGTGGGCGTGGGGGAGAAGCTGGAGCAGATCGAGGTCTTCCACCCTGACCGGATGGCCAGCCGCATCCTGGGCATGGGGGATATGCTCTCCCTCATTGAGAAGGCGGAGCAGAGCTTTGACCAAAAAAAGGCGCTGGAGCTCCAGGAGAAGCTGCGGAAGAACAAATTCACCCTCACCGACTTCTACGACCAGATGAAGCAGCTGAAGAGCATGGGCTCCCTGTCCGAGATTGCCGGGATGCTCCCCGGAGTCAAGGCCAGCGACCTGGAGGGGGCCAATATGGACAGCAAGCAGCTCCAGCGCATGGAGGCCATCATCCTGTCCATGACCCCCGCCGAGCGGGAGGACCCCAAGCTGCTGAACTCCAGCCGGAAAAAGCGCATCGCCGCCGGCTCGGGGACCCAGGTGGTGGACGTGAACCGTCTGCTCAAGCAGTTTGAAATGCTCCAGGCCCTGACCCGCCAGTTCTCCGGCGGAAAAATGCCCAAAAATCTGCGCCGGATGATGGGCAAAAAGGGCGGCCGGGGAGGATTCCCCATGCCCTTCTGACACAGTTGGTAAGACACGGCAGCGTGTTTTCCAGATGATACAGTTCTATTTTGGAGGTGAATATACATGGTTAAAATCAGACTTCGCCGCATGGGCGCCAAGAAGGCCCCCTTCTACCGCATCGTGGTGGCCGACTCCCGCTACCCCCGCGACGGCCGCTTCATTGAGGAGATCGGCTTCTACAACCCCACTGTCAACCCCTCTGAGCTGAAGGTGGACGTGGAGCGCGCCCAGGCCTGGATTAAGACCGGCGCTCAGCCCACTGAGACCGTCCGCGACCTGCTGAAAAAAGCCGGTGCTCTGTAAAGCTGGAGGTTGGCAATGAAAGAGCTTCTGACCTATGTGGCCCAAAACCTGGTGGAGCACCCGGAACAGGTGTCTGTCACCCAGGTGGAGGGCGACGGGGAGACCGTGCTGGAGCTGCGGGTGGCCCCCGAGGATATGGGCAAGGTGATCGGCCGGGGCGGCCGCATCGCCAAGGATATCCGCATCCTCATCCGCTCCGCCGCCCAACGGGCCGGTAAGCGGGTCAATGTGGAGATCGTAGATTGACCCAAGGGCGCAGGGCATCCCTGCGTCCCTCTTTTTTCGGTTGGAGGGGAGGAACAATGGACTGGTCCAACACACAGCTGGCCGAGATACGGTATTTCTGCACCAGCACCCGATGCCGGACGCCAAAAATCCTGGAAGGACTTCCGCTCAAGCTCCAGCTTGGCTTTATCCTGATTATCTTCTCCCACTATCGGGTCACAGAATTTCAGATTTCGGATATCAAAGCGTTTTACAAATTGCTCTATACCCCCCACTTCAGGCCGGATCAGCTGCGGGCCCCCTCCCCCGCCCGCATTGCCAAGGCCCTTGAACAGCTGGACAAAGACCCCGACTGCCAGATTAACGTCCAGTGCCTGGAGGAGGACCGCTATCGAATTTTTTGGGTCAGCCCCATCTATGCGGACGACTATGTGAAGGAACTGGATTACGGCTATGAGCGGGGATATGTCCAGTATTTTATGGAGGAACACACATGAA
>JAAWSG010000074.1 GCA_022801435.1 Lawsonibacter sp. | reverse complement strand
GGCCTGTCCCGTGGGCCTGCGGCCTGTGGTCATGTACCGTGAGATGCAAGCGGGACGGCAGACGGAACAGCTGTCCGCCTGCATCCAGTGCGGCGCGTGCCGAGAGGGATTTTTGTATCACGCCGCCCCCCCAGCGGGCCCACAGCCGGGGGTAGACGGTGTAGAACGCCTCCTCCACCTCCGCCCAGTAGGCCGGGTCGGGGATGAGGGACCAGCCCTCCCCCTTGGTGATGCTGAACCGGGGGATACGCTGGGACATGCTGGCGTAGATCACCGCCGCGCTGGCCCGGGTGATCCGCCCGCCCCCGTTGAAGGTCCCGCTGCTGTCCACCCCCGACATCACCCCGGCGGCCACCACGGTGGAGACGTAGTAGGGCCAGGCCGCGGCGTCCTCCCCCACCTGTTCCCAGTCGCCGATCTTCTGGGCGGCGGCCTCCCTCGCCTGCTTGTCCGGCATATGGAAACCCCGGTCCTCCAGGATTTTGACGATGATGTAGGAGGCGTTGTACCGGTTGATGTCCCTTCCCGCGTTCTCCATCAGCCAGCTTTCGTCCAGGTAGTACAGCTCCCGCTCCACCGTCAGCCGGATGGCCGGAGCGTACCAGGGGCCCTCCTTGCTCATTTTGGCCAGCTCCTCGGGATAGAAGGCGCTGGTGAGCATGGTGAGAAGCTGCCCGTAGGTCATATGGGAGTTGGGCGAAAACACCCCCGTTCCGGCGGCGGGGTCCCCTCCTGTACCTGAGACCGCCCCGTCCGCGTAGGCCCGCTCCACATAGGGATAGGCCCAGTGGGTGGCGGGTATGTCGGCAAAATGTCCTCCGGCGGCCCGGGCGGGGATCGCCGCCCCGCTCCAAATCAGCGCCGCCGCCAGCACACACGCGGCCAAACGGACCAGTTTTTTGTGAACAACACTTTTTTTCAACTTGCGCTCCCTCCTGTAACCTCCGTGATATTCTCCTCCGGCGTCACTCCAGCATCAATCTGTAATCCCGTCTGGAGTAAACGACTCGGGCAATTATGATTTTTTTCTCTGTTTCACTGACCCAATAAAATATCATATAGTTTTCAACAATCTGCCTCCGATATTCCTGTTTCAGGGGCTTGAGCGGTACATATGCTGGAGCGGAATAGGGAAACCTGCGCAGTTCTTCCCCTGCCTCAATCAGCTTCAGCGCAATTTTATCCGCAGCAATTGGATTTTTGAGTTTCCTGCTGATATATGCCGCGATTTCTACCATGTCCTTCTTTGCGGAGGGCAAATACTCCAAGCTATACATCTAGCTCTGTTCCAATCACTTCCCGCATTGCGGTCAGAACCTCTTTTGAAGAAAAACGGATGCTCGTCAGTTCTGCCTCCCGCTCTGCCTCCTGTAGCTTGAAATAGACCTCGCTGTCGAAATGCAGTGCTTCAAACGCCTCCATGCTCAGTACAACCATATCTCCGTACCCATTTTTGGTTAAAAAGACAGGCTGTGCTGTTTCATGGACTGTTTTGGAAATGTCGGCAAAATTGTTCCTCAAATCAGAAACCGGTCGTATCATTTTCATAAACATCACCCCGGTTTTATTTTATCATAATTGCGCTAAAATAGCAATCTCTTTTTCCGCAAGAAACCGCCCCGGCCTCCCCTTGTGGAAAATCTCAAAATTCATTGACGAAACCACCGTGTTATAGTATAATATTGCCATAGGCAGAATGGTTGGAACGATGCAAACGGAGGTGGAACTGTGCAGAACAAGCAGAGATTACGGGCATTCCTTGTTGTTGGCCTTGCGATTTTACTGGGAGTGGTTTTGACTGTACTCAGTGCCATTCCCCCGCTCTCTCTGGCCTACCAATGGTTAGAGCAACATGATTTGTCAATAATATGGTATGGGCTGGAGGCGGGAGTCATATCGCTGTGTGTATTGTACTATTTGAAACGGTAAAATCGAGGAGCAAGGGCGGAGCCTCCAAATGAGTCTTCGCCCTTGCTTTGCATTGGGAGACGGAATCACATTCTACCGCAGCCCCTATTGTCTGTAATGAAATTTTAGCGCATTCACTGGCTTCACGGTGCAGATACTCACATTCCCTTCCGCTGTTCCTCCAGCTTGGCCACCAGCGCCTGGAGCTGGACGGCCCGCTCCTGCTCGGCCTTGACCACGTGCTCCGGGGCCTTGTTCACGAAGCCGGGGTTGTTCAGCTTGGCGGTGAGCTTCTCCAGCTCGGCGGACTGCTTTTTCAGCTCCTTCTCCACCCGGGCCCGCTCCTTTTCCAGGTCCACCAGCTCCCCCAGGGGGATGGACAGCTGGGCGGCGTGGGTGACGATGGACACCTGACCGGCCCGGGCGGCGGCGTCATCGGCCTGCGCCTGGGCAAAGGGGACGATCTCCACCTCACTGGCATAGGCCAGCTTTTTCAGGAAGGGGATGCCCCGGGTGAAGATTTCCGTCTCCATGGTGGCCACGGTGAGATGGGCCTTCTTGGAGGGGGGCACATTCATCTCGCTGCGCCGGCCGCGGACCGCCCGGATGGCGTCCATCACCAGCTCCATCGCCTTCTCCTCGGCGGGGAAGTCCATGTCCGCGGAGGCTGTGGGCCAGTCCTGGAGCATGAGGAACCCTCCCTCCTGCTCCCCGCCGCTGTGAGGCAGGGCCTGCCAGATCTCCTCGGTGATGAAGGGCATGAAGGGGTGGAGCAGCTTGAGCATCTGGGTCAGGACATAGCACAGCACCTGCTGGGCCCGCTCCTTGCTGTCCTCGTCCTCCCCCTGGAGGCGGGTCTTGGTCAGCTCGATATACCAATCGCAGTAGTCGTCCCAGATGAAGTCGTAGATCTTCTGGGCGGCCACCCCCAGCTCATACCGGTCCATGTTCTCGGTGATCTCCCCCACGGCCCGGTTCAGCCTGGACAGGAGCCACTTGTCCTCCAGCTCCAGCTTCTGGGGCAGGGCACACCTGTCGATGGTCAGGTTCATCATCAGGAAGCGGCTGGCGTTCCACAGCTTGTTGGCGAAGTTGCGCATGGCCTCGCACCGCTCGGTGAAGAAGCGCATATCGTTGCCCGGGGAGTTGCCTGTAACCAGGTTGAAGCGCAGGGCGTCGGCGCCGTACTTCTCCGCGATCTCCAGGGGGTCGATGCCGTTGCCCAGGGACTTGCTCATCTTCCTCCCCTTGTCGTCCCGGACCAGGCCATGGATGAAGACGGTGTGGAAGGGGGGCTTTCCGGTGTGCTCACAGCCGGAGAAGATCATTCGGGCCACCCAGAAGAAGATGATGTCATAGCCGGTCACCAGCACGTCGGTGGGGTAGAAGTAGCGAAAATCCTCCGTGTTGTCCGGCCAGCCCAGGGTGGAGAAGGGCCACAGGGCGGAGGAGAACCAGGTATCCAGCACGTCGTCCTCCTGCTTGATGTGCCTGCTCCCGCAGTGGCAGCACTGGTCGGGGTCGGTCTCAGAGACGGTGAGCTTCCCGCACGCCTCGCAGGTCCAGGCGGGGATGCGGTGGCCCCACCACAGCTGCCGGGAGATGCACCAGTCCCGGACGTTCTCCATCCAGTTGAGGTAGGTCTTGGAGAAGCGGTCGGGGACGAATTTGGTCTCCCCCTCCCGGACCACCCGGAGGGCCTCCCGGGCCAGAGGCTCCATCTTGACGAACCACTGGGCGGAGATGAGGGGCTCCACATCGCTGTGACAGCGGGAGCAGGTCCCCACGTTGTGCTGGTGGGGCTCCACCTTGACCAGCCAGCCCCCCGCCTCCAGGTCGGCGACGATGGCTTTCCGGGCCTCATAGCGGTCCATGCCGGAGTACTTGCCATATCCCTCCACGATTTTGCCGCTGTCATCCAGGACCCGGACGGTCTCCAGCTTCTGGCGCAGGCCCACCTCAAAGTCGTTGGGGTCGTGGGCGGGGGTCATCTTCACGCAACCCGTCCCGAAGCTCATGTCCACGTACTCGTCGGCCACGATGGGCATCTCCCGGCCCACCAGGGGGAGGATGCAGGTTTTGCCCACGATATCCGTATACCGCCCGTCCTCGGGGTGGACCGCCACGCCGGTGTCCCCCAGCATGGTCTCAGGCCGGGTGGTGGCCACGACCACATACCGGTCCTCCTCCCCCTGGATGGGGTAGCGGATGTGCCAGAGGTTCCCCGGCTTGTCCTGATACTCCACCTCCACGTCGGACAGGGCAGTGACGCAGTGGGGACACCAGTTGATGATGCGGGACCCCTTGTAGATCAGCCCCTTCTCGTACAGGGAGACGAACACGTGGCGCACCGCCCGGCTCAGCCCCTCGTCCATGGTGAAGCGGGCCCGCTCCCAGTCGGCGGAGATGCCCAGCTTCTTCTGCTGCTGGACGATGCGGGCGCCGTACTTGGCCTTCCAGTCCCAGACCCGCTCCAAAAACCTCTCCCGGCCCAGGTCGTAGCGGCTCAGGCCCTCATTTTTGCGCAGCTCCTCCTCCACCTTCACCTGGGTGGCGATGCCCGCATGGTCCGCCCCGGGGAGGTAGAGCGCCGCGTACCCCTGCATCCGCTTGTACCGGATGAGCATGTCCTGGAGGGAGTCGTCCATGGCGTGGCCCATGTGGAGCTGTCCCGTCACGTTGGGCGGGGGCATGACAATGGTGAAGGGCTTCCGTTTGGGGTCCCGGTGTCCCCGGAAGCAGCCGTTCTTCTCCCAGCTCTCGTAAACGCGGGCCTCCACCTCCTGGGGCTCGTAGACCTTGGGCAGTTCTTTTCTCATGTCAATTCTCCGTTCTTATCATAAATTTTTCGGTTGATGTTTCATTGATTCCGTCCGCCGTATCCTGCTGTCCGGCCCGCCAGACAGCCCAGCCGGGGCCGTCCCGGGGGCCTGCTATCTGACCTTCTGGACCCGCAGGCCGGTCTTTTGCTGGATCAGGGTCCGGAAGTCCTCCGGGGTCCCCCAGGAGAAGCCCTTTTTATCATAAACCTGTCCCTGGCTCTTCCCCAGAAGGAGGGCAAAATAGTCCTCTGTCTCCGCCACGGCCTTGATCTGGTCATAATTCCACCAGGTCTCCGCCCCCTGGGTCCGGTGGACGTAGTACTTCTCCTGAAAGGCGGCGTTGACCTCCCGGCTGCCGGGGGCCACCTGCCGCAGACCCACCAGGCCGTTGACGGTATCCTCCCCCAAAATGCACCCCAGCATGAACACCCCCAGCAGGGCGTTGACCAGCCAGCCCTCACCCCCGGCCCGGAGGGTGGCATAGACCAGCAGGCCCTCCACCGCCACCACGAACCAGGCCAGCATCCGCACCGGCCCGTTCCGCCCCCGCCGGAGGGTTTTTCTTGCCATCTTCGCCAGCGCGGTCATGGCCCGGCGGTCCACCGTGGTCTGTATGGCGATCATCCGCCCTCCCCCTTCCGCATAGAGTCTCTGACAGGCCGCGCCTCAACCAGTCTCAAAGCAGCTCACCTCATAAAAAAACGCCCCAAGTCCATGACAGACTCAGGGCGGCAAAAATACCGCGGTACCACCTGAATTTCCCCGGAGGGACCCTCAATTGCCTCAATAACGGGAGGACCCGCCGGCGCTTACTCAGCCTTCACCACCGGAGCCCGGAAGCCACCTTCCCCGGAGCGGGCGGGGGACTTGCACCGTCCGTCCCCTCTCTGCGCGCCTGTCATCCGGCTACTCCTCTTCCGCATTGCCTGTTTACGGGAACAGTATATGCAAAACTCCCCCGTTTGTCAAGCCATATCCTCCGCTTTTTCCTGCTCAATTTCCTTTTCCAGGTGCAGGAAGCGCTCCTCCAGCCGGGTGAACTCCACGGACAGGCGGTCAAAATTCTCGTTCTCCGCCCGCACCTCCGGAGAGGCCAGGTCCAGCCCTCCCTCCAGCAGCTCCTCCAGTCTGACCCGGCTGGCCTCCACCTCCAGGCCCAGCAGGTAGATGGCGGAGCTGAGCGCCATCAGTTCCTCTTGCTTCGTCAATTTCACAGCGGTCACCTCCCGTTGCAGAAATAACTCCTTGCTCAGCCCAGAGGCAGATTCCAGGGCAGACGGTAGGGGCTGTCCCGGCGCTCCCACAGGTTTTCGTGGATCTCCTTTCTCAGATCCCTGCCCCTGTCGCTGCCCATCCACTCCAGGCAGCTGCTCAGAAAGCACCGGCTCATCTCCTCCCAGCCCGAGAAGGTCTTTTGTATGATCCGCCCCACCTCGCAGGAGCGGCGGAGCATCTCTCCCCGGCTGATCCAGCCCAGTCGGAAGGCGATGGACAGCAGCTGGTTGCACCGGCACAGCTCCCAGGCCCTGTCCTCCTGGCTGGCGCATTTCTGGAACCCCGGGCCCCGGCTCATGTACTCCACTGTCTCCAGCAGGTCCCGCTTGCTGTGGATGTCCCAGGGGGAGTCCAGCATATCCAGATAATATTTCCGCTCCCCCCTGCCCTGGGGCCGCCCCCCGATGTAGAAGGGGCTGGAGGTGGTGTCCGGCCGCTCAATGGGGAAGGAGCCGTCCGGATTTTTCTCCCCCAGCTGGGCGTTGTACTGGGCCCAGTTGGCGTAGGTCCCAAAGATCCACTTCTCCACCTCGTTCCGGGGAGAAATGTCCCGGTTCCGCCCCTTCGTCCAGCGGTATCCCACAGCCGCCACCGCCGCCGCCATCAGCAGCAATCCCAGCGGGCCTCCCAGCCGGGCCCCAATACCCAATGCGAGCCCCAAAAGCAGAGCGTTCAGCATTCCGCCGCCTCCCTGTCTGCCCGACGGTCCGGCCGCGGGACCGGAGTGGACCCGGCCCCGCCGCCTTCCGCCGAGACGAACAAAGCGGCGCAGGAAATCGTCTTCCCTGCACCGCTTAAAACATACAGCACGATTCAAAGAAAACCCTTGAAAAGCAGAGGAAAAGGGTTTATACTAAAAAACGGCGCAAGTTTCTTGCTGTGTGGGAGGTCGTTGCTCCTGCATAGGGGTGCGGGGAGGTTCCGGCTCTCCGTACCCTGCCTTATTCATCTCACAACTAGTTTATACCAAGTCCCCTCGAATTGCAAGTTATTTTTCCAAGACTTTTCATCTTTTTTCAAAATTCGCCTCACGCGGAATCCGCAGGGACACGGCTTGCCGCGCCAGCTGCATTTTTCCAGCCGGCACAGGGTTCAGTGCGCCTCCCCCCGCCGTGCCCCCGCATATTTTATTTCCCGGGAAGTAAATGATTCAGCCCCGCCCCAGATACGGGGCGGGGCTGATATTTCAGGACGGTTTTTTCTGATTTTTTTCGTACAGGATATTCAGACCCTTCAGCAGCAGATCCTTTTCCAGCCGGATCTCCCGCCGGCACAGGGGGACGATAAACTGCGCCATCCCCCCGGTGGCCACCACGGTGGTGGAAAAGCCCAGTTCCTCCTCCACCCGGTCCAGCATCCCGTCCAGCATGGCGGCGGTCCCGTACATGATGCCGCTGCGCATACAGTCCACGGTGTTTTTGCCGATCACCTGCCTGGGCCGGTCCAGCCGGATGCCGGGCAGCTGGGCGGTGCGGGAGGTGAGGGCGTCCAGGGAGATGCGTACCCCCGGGATGATGCACCCCCCCAGGTAGGTGCTCCCCTTCCCCACCACCTCGATGGTGGTCGCCGTGCCCAGGTCCAGCAGGGTGAGGGGGGGCTCGTACTCCGCCAGGGCGGCCACCGCGATGACGATCCGGTCGCTGCCCACCTGGGAGGGACTGTCCATCTGGATGTTCAGCCCCGTCTTGATGCCCGGCCCCACCACCAGCGGCTTCTTTCCGATGACCTTGACCACTCCGGTGCGCACCGAGTTGAAGACCGGCGGCACTACTGAGGAGATGATGCAGTCGTCCACCGCCTGAGGCGTTATGTCAAAGAGGCTGAGCATACTTTTGATCTCCGCCCCGTACTGGTCCGAGGTCTTGATGCGGTCGGTGGCAATGCGGGCCTCAAAGGCGATCTTCCCCGCCTCGATCCCGCCGATTACAATATTGGTGTTGCCGATATCAATGGCGAGCAGCATAGTATCCCTGATTTCTCTCTAATTTCTGCCGGTTCTGGGCCGCAGCTGGGGCACATACAGCAGCGCCTCGCCAATAGTGCCGACCAGTACGGCGGCCGCGATGGACTCCGCCACACCGGAGGTCCCCACCACGCCCATAATCAGCCCCAGCACCGCCTCCATGGCCACATTTTTCAGCGCCGCGTACTCCGGCCGCAGAAGCACATAGATGCTGCCCATAACCAGAACTGTGTTGGTCATCGCACCGGCGACCCCTACAACAGGCAGGGCGATCAGGTCGTTCACCTTCAGCCGCTTCAGGGCAATCCACAGCCAGCCGGCCACCACTCCAATCATGACCCGGCATCCGAAGGCGATCCAAACGGCCTTCACCGCTCCCAAACCTCCGCTGGTCTCCGCGGCCAGCACCGGGGAGAACGCAAAGGACAGAGCGCTGGGCGCAACGGTATTCGTCCAGATGGAGCACAGGCCAAATACGCCGCCTAAAATCCCCCCCGCCAGAGGGCCCAGAACCACCGCGCCCAGAATGACCGGGATGTGCAGAGTGGTGGCCTTGATGAAGGGGAGCGGAATCAGACCGATGCCGGTGATTTGCAGGACCAGCTGGAGCGCCACAAACATGGCTACCCCCACTATCCAGCGGGTGTCGCGCTTACGGGTTTTCATAAACATTACCTCCTGCTGCCGCTCCGCCAGCTTCGCGGATGCAGCGCATATTTCAGAGGACGAGGGTGCGGAACACCTCCGCCCTCTCAGCCGACCATTATACAGGATGCCTGCCCAATATGCAAGATAAACTTTCCTCCGTTCCTGCGAAAGTCTTTCGTTTCCCGGTTGACAAACAGCGGGTTTTGGGATACTATGTAAAGTACCGGCTGAATCGCGCCTCCATAAACCCCGCAGACAGCACCTCCAACCCCCAACCGCTCAGTCGGATCGAGCGTCCGCCTCCTAAACGGAAGAAGGAACGTTTCCCCTAAATCGTATATCTTGCGCATACAAGTGAATATGCCCCGATAGCTCAGTTGGATAGAGCGACTGCCTCCTAAGTAGGGAACAGAGCGCCCCACTCCGGGGGCACAGGCGTACCGTTCCGAGTTCGATTCCAG
>JAAWSG010000073.1 GCA_022801435.1 Lawsonibacter sp. | reverse complement strand
CGGTCAATTTTTATTTTACCGACGAGTCAGAACCGTCACTCGTCTCATGAAGAAACCACCCTCACTGTTATGATTATAAAACCAGGGCGAAAATATGTCAAGGTTTTTTTGGCGGCTTACAGATTGGCAAACACATCCACCTGACGGCTCAGCTCCCCGACGATGGCCTGATTGGTGTGCATACGCTGGGTAATCTCCGCCATGTCGTCCACCAAATTTCGGGTGCTGCCTGCCGCGCCGCTGACCCCTGTGGCCGCGCCGTCGATGGCCCCGGAGATGTTGGCGATGGAGCCGGCAATCTCGTCCATAGCCCCCCGCAGCCGCTCCACCTGGGACTGAAAGGCGTCAATGGAGCGCTCGATATAGGCGGCGTCCGCCCGGTACTGCTGTCCGGACTGGACCGAGCGCTCGAACTGGGCAAGGACCGCGCTGCTCAGGTGGTTCACCAGCTCCTGGGCGCTGCCCGACAGGTAGTCCACCGCCCCGGTGACCACCGAGCTGACCTGCTGGATATGGTTCGCCGTCTCCGCGCAGGAGTCCGCCAGATGCCGGATCTCCTGGGCCACAATCGCAAAGCCTTTTCCCGCCTCCCCCGCCCGGGCGGCCTCAATGGAGGCGTTGATGGCGATGAGGTCGGTGGAGGAGGAGATGGAGAGGATGTCCTTGGTCAGAATCTCGATCTGGTTGACGCTCTGGCTCTTCTGGATGGCCTCATCCAGCACGGCGGTGATCTCCTGGGTGCGGGCGCGGATGGCCTCCATCTCGCTCTGGGTGGAGCGCTCCAGCTCCTCCGCCCGGCCCCGCATTTCCACCGAGTAGGCGTCAATGGCGGCGCACTCCTCCGCCATCCGGGAGGCGTCTGCCTGGGTCCCGGCGGCGTTGCTCCGGATGACCGCGGCGCTGGCGGAGATCTCCTCCAGGGCGGCGGACAGCTGGCCGGTGACTCCCGAGAGGGACTGCACGCTGCGCCCCGAGTGCTGGGTCCGGTTCCGTACCTCCTCCACCACCCCGCTGATGCGCTCCGAGCTGCTCTGGAGGGTAGACATGGCGTCCCGGATGGGGGAGATGACATATTTTTTGATGATCCGGAAGGCCGCCCCCACCAGCAGGACGCCCAGGGTGAGGGTGACGGCGCTGGTAATCAGGGAGGTGAGGTAGACCACAGAGAGCCGGCTGCGGGCCTGGGCCGCCTGGGTGCTGACCGCGGTGTAGAGGGTGTCGATGTCCGCCTGGGCCCTGCTGCTCCAGCTGGCCACGTCTCCGTTGGCCATGGCGTAGGCCTCCTGGGTCTTGCTGTCGGCGCTGGCGCAGACCAGGGAGACCAGGGCGTGCTTGAACTCCCCGTAGCCGGACAGCAGGCTGCGGTAGATGCCCTCCTCCCCCTCCGGGACAAGGGGCTCATAGGCGGCGATCTGCCCGTCCAGCTCCCGCTCCTTCTCCTTGATCTCCTGGACCAGCCGGATCATGCTCCCGTGGTCCGCCGCCACGATGTGGGACAGGGCCAGGCGGTGGATGTCCATCATGGAGCGGCGGATGTCCTCCAGCTGGGCCTCGCTGGTCATGTACTTGTCCACGATGATCCCTGCGTTGGCGTTGACGTTGTTGATGCTGAACACGGCCAGCAGGTTGGACAGCAGCGTGACCAGGCCCAGCAGGACGATGGGCAGAACCAGGCGCTGCTGTAAAGTCAGCTTCCCCTTCATGCGATCTCCTCCAAACGGTGGTGTACTTGATGCGCCCGGGCCGGGAGAGGGTGCTTCCGGTCAGCGGGCCGTGACCCCCTCAACCATCCGGTCCAGCTGGCTTTGCAGGGATACGCCGGAGGGATTTCCCCTGGCCATGCTGCCGGCGAACTCAGACACCGGGTCCCAGAATTTTCCTCCCACCCGCTGGAGCTGGGAGAACTCCGACTGGGCCAGCAGGGCCGCGATGGCGGGGGAGGACTGCACCTCCGGGGAGTTGGCCGCATGGATATTGGACGGGCCCTGCCCCCGGAGGGCGAAGCGGAGGGCCTGGTTCTCCTCATTGGTGATCCACTCCGCCAGCCGGGCCGCCCAGTCGGGGTGGGCGGAGTAGGCGTTGACCCCGATGAGCTTGCAGCCCGAGAAGGAGGCCATCTGAACCTCCTGTCCCGCGCAGGTGAAAGCGGGCAGCTGGGCGGCTCCGGTGTTTGCTCCCCAGACCTCCTGAATGGCCACCGCGTTCCACACCCCGCTGACCCCGGCGATGACCGAGCCGTCCCGCACTCCAGCCAGAAACTCCTCGTCCGTCCGGCTGGAGAAGCCGGGGCTGGCGGAGATGGACAGCATGGCCTGAGCCACGTCCACCCCCCGGATAGGGCCGTCCGCCCGGTTCCAGGTGCAGAAGTTGGTGATGCCGTCCTCGTTGAGGCCCAGCTCCAGCCCGGTGTTGCCGAAGAAGGAGTAGACATACCAGGCGGAGGACCAGTCCATGGTCACCTGCCGTCCCGCCTGGGCGGCAATCTCCACCATGCGGTTCAGGCTGCGGATGTCCTCCTGGGAGAAGTAGGCTTTGTTATAGTAGAGGAAATAGCCGTTGTCCGCGGTCAGGGGGTAGGCGTACAGGGTCCCGTCGACGCTGGCGGCCTCCACCGACGCGGAGAGGTTGGCGGCGGCGATCTCCGGGGCGTTTTCCACCGGGTCCAGCCCTCCCGCGGCGGCCAGAGCGGCTACCTGGTCATCCGCGAAGGCGAAGACATCCGCGCCCTCCTCCAGACCGCCCAGCAGGACATCCTTGCAGTTGGACTCGCTCTGGGCCTGGTAGGTGATGTGCAGGTCGGCCTGTCCCGCGTAGTGCTGCCGGAAGGAGTCAAAGATCTGCTCCAGCAGCGCCTCATCCTCCGCCGCGCTCCAGACGGTCAGCTCCACGGACGGAGTGCCGCTCTCCTCCTCGGGCTGGCTCCGCTGCCGCTGGCAGGAGGCCGTGCCCAGCAGCATCCCCGCCGCGAGCAGCAGAAGAAGGAATTTTTGTCTCATGGATGCCCCGCACCTCTCTCCAAAAATTTCGGAAATATTATAGCACTATTTTCCTCCGCTGGCAACTGTTATTTGCGCACTGCACAGCAGGGGGACCGGCGCAAAAAGCAGCTCCGGGGGAGAGACTCCTCCGGAGCTGCGGTCCGAAAGGGTATTACAGCGCCGCGATGCCCCGCTGAAGCCCCTGGAGCATATACAGGCCGGCCATGGCCCCCTGGTCTGGGACCCCCTTGGCCTTGGCGGCGAAGACGGCGGCCTTGCCGAATTTGGGGACCATATCCTTGGTGGCCTCCACCCCCTGGGCCGCTCCCTCGCAGGCGGCGGCGATGACGGCGGACAGGTCTCCCCCCTCCTCCGCGGCTTTGGCGGCGGCCTGGGCTCCCGCTTCCAGGGCGTCCAGGATGGTCCGGTCCCCCGGCTGGCACTTGCCCCGCTTCTGCACCCCGGCGGCGAAGGCGGTGAGGCAGTCCGCCAGCTCCCGGGGACCCATGGCGTCCTTCCCCTTGAGGGCCTTTCCCCCCTCCATGATGCCGCTGGACATGAGGGTCCCCATGGTGGAGGGGACCAGACTGCTCATTTTCATGCCGCCCTTCATCAGCGTTTTTCCAATGTCTCCCGCCTCCATATTCTCCTGGAGGAGGGCGGGGAGGGCCCCGTAGCCCTTGTCCATGGTCAGGCCCAGGTCGCCGTCCCCCATCTGGGCGTCCATATTGCACAGCTCCTCCTTCTTCTCCGCGAAGATGGCGGCGACCCCTTGAAAGAGGGCGGGGAGCTGTTCACAGGTGATGCTGGTCATACTCTGTGCCCTCCTTACGCCTGGGTGTAGAAGGGGGTGTGGACGGGCATATCAATCCACTGCTTCATCTCGTCACCGGCCATTTTGCAGATGGAGATGGAGGCCCCGGCCATCTCCATGGAGGTGGCGTACTCCCCCACGAAGGTGCGGTAGGTTTTGATGCCCTTCTCGTCCAGAAGCTGGCGCACGCTGCCGCTGAGGATATAGAGCTCCTCGATGGAGGTGGCCCCCAGCCCGTTGATGAGGACGCAGACCTCCTCCCCGGCGGCCACGGGCATATCCTTCAGAATGGTGTCCAGGGACTCCCGGGCCAGCTCGCCGGCGGTCTTGATGGGGCCGTTCCACACGCCGGGCTCCCCGTGGATGCCCATGCCCATGGCCATCTCCCCCTCGGCCAGAGTGAAGTTGGCGTGGCCCACCTCGGGGATGATGCAGGGGGTCAGGGCGAAGCCCACGGTGCGGGTGTTGTCCTTGGCCAGCTGGGCGGCGGCCAGAACCTCGTCCAGCGTGCCCATCTGAGCGGCCTTGGCCCCGGCGCACTTGTACATAAAGAAGATCCCGGCCACCCCCCGGCGGGTATCGGGGTCGGCGTTGGAGATCACGTCGTCCGCACCCACGATGGACCGGGTGGGGATGTCGTCCATGTCACACATCTCGGCGGCCATGTCGAAGTTCATGATGTCTCCGGTGTAGTTGCCGTAGAGGTACAAAATGCCCGCTCCGGCCTCCACCTCCTTGGAGATGTTGTAGATCTGCTCGGCGGAGGGGGACTGGAACACGCTGCCCACGCCGCAGCCGTCCAGCAGGCCCTCCCCCACGTAGCCCAGGAACAGGGGCAGGTGTCCCGTCCCGCCTCCGGTGATGATGGCCACCTTGCCGGGCTTTTTCTCCGCCGCGCAGTAGCAGCGCAGATCGCCGGCGGCGTACTTCACCTGGCTGTGGGCGGCGTAGATCCCGCGGAGCATATCGTCGGTATAGGTCTCGGGAGCGTTGATGATCTTTTTCATGGACATAGGCTTCGACCCTCTTTCTAAAAATCAGTCCGGCAGGGGGCCGCGCCTGGCCCCCCGCACTGGACTCTATTATAGCAGGTTTGCCGGCGCGCTTCAATCCCATTTTGTGGATTCTCCCTAATATTTGCCCGGACTGAGGGGGGCGGGCGTGCGGAAGCGCCAAAGGGGAGAAAAATCCGAAAAACTTTCGTCTGCAAAAAGGAAATCGGGAAGATATTTCGTATAAGTATTATACGGTATCTCCGGCGAGGCGAGAGGAGGCAGATGAGGATGACACTGAGAGAGGAGCTCCAGCTGCGGGAAGAGGCGCTGCTCTCCCCCCGGGCCTGCCGCTCCGCCCGGAGCAGGGGCAGGGAGCGGGCGGAGGAGGAGTGCAGCGTGCGCACCCCCTTCCAGCGGGATGTGGACCGGATTGTCTACTCCAAGGCCTTCCGGCGGCTGAAGCACAAGACCCAGGTGTTCCTCCAGCCCGAGGGGGACCACTACCGCACCCGCATGACCCACACCCTGGAGGTGAGCCGCATCGCCCGGACCATCGCCCGCGCCCTGGCCCTGAACGAGGACCTGACCGAGGCGGCGGCGCTGGGCCACGACCTGGGCCACACCCCCTTCGGACACGCGGGGGAGCGGGCCCTGGACCAGCTGATGCCCGGAGGGTTTGCCCACTACAGGCAGTCGGTGCGGGTGGTGGAGCGGCTGGAGAAGAACGGGGAGGGGCTCAACCTCACCTGGGAGGTGCGGGACGGCATCCTGTGCCACACCAAGGGCCAGTCCGCCGCCACCCTGGAGGGGCAGCTCATCCGGCTGGCCGACCACATCGCCTATATCAACCACGACATCGAGGACGCCCTGCGGGGAGGCATTATCTACCCCATGGACATCCCTCTGGAGATCTCCCGGGTGCTGGGCTTTACCCACCGGGCCCGTATCGATACCCTGGTCCGGGACGCCGTCCAGGCCAGCCGGGAGGGGGAGCTGATCTGCCAGTCCCCCCAGGTGGAAGAGGCCATGCTGGCCTTGAAGGAGTTCATGTTCGCCAACGTCTATACCAACCCCGCCGCCAAGGGGGAGGAGGGCAAGGCCCAGGATATGCTCTTCCGCCTGTTTGAGTATTTTCAAAAAAATCCAGACAAGCTCCCCGATGATTTTCAGGTGATTCGGGCGGAGGAGGGAATTGACCGGGCGGTGTGCGACTACATCGCGGGGATGACCGACCCCTTCGCCATCGAACAGTTCCAGCGGCTGTTTATCCCCCATGGCTGGGCCGTGAAATAGGCCCCGCCCGCGGAACGGATTGGGGATGCAGGCGCGTGAGGGGGAGGTGTTCTGCAACAATGGAGTGGGATCGGGATAATTTTCCCCAAAATTGGCTACAAATAGGTAGGATTTACAGCGGAAAGAGAGAGGAGGGGCGGGGGTGCCCATTCCGGAGCAATTTTTGGACGAGCTGATGGCCCGAACCGATCTGCTGGACCTGGTGTCCGAATCGGTGCGGCTGACCAAGAAGGGGAACAGCTACTGGGGCTGCTGTCCCTTCCACGGGGAGAAGACCCCCTCCTTCCACGTGGTGCCCGACCGGCAGATGTATAAATGTTTCGGCTGCGGGAAGGGGGGCGGGGCCATCAACTTCGTCATGGAGCTGGAGAACCTGCCCTTCCGGGAGGCGGTGGAGGTGCTGGCCAAGCGGGCGGGGATGCCGATGCCCGAGACAGGCCGGGGCCCCTCCGCCGGAATGCGGGAGCGGCGGGAAAAAATTCTGGAGATGAACCGCCAGGCCGCCCGGGCCTACCACCGGTGGCTCAACGGACCGGAGGGGGCCCAGGGGCTGGCCTACCTGACCGGCCGGGGGTTATCCCGCAAAACCCTCACCCGCTTCGGCCTGGGTTTTGCGCCCAACAGCTGGGACGCCCTCATCAGGGAGCTGTCCGGCCAGGGCTATGACAAGCGAGACCTGCTGGACGCGGGCCTGGCCGTCAGCAGTCAGGAGGGCCGCATCTACGACCGCTTCCGCAACCGGGTGATGTTCCCCATCATCGACACCCGGGGGAACGTCATCGGCTTCGGGGGCCGGGTGATGGACGACTCCACCCCCAAATACCTCAACTCTCCGGACACCCCGGTGTACAACAAGAGCCGCAACGTCTTCGCCCTGAACATCGCCAAAAACTCCAAGGCGGGGCGGGTCATCCTCACCGAGGGGTATATGGACACCATCTCCCTCCACCAGGCGGGATTTGACAGCGCGGTGGCCTCTCTGGGGACCTCCCTCACCGAGGAGCACGGACAGCTGCTGGCCCGGTACTTCAAGCAGGCCATTCTCGCCTACGACGGGGACAAGGCCGGCGTGGCCGCCGCCCAGCGGGCCATCCCCCTGCTGGAGAAGGCGGGGCTGAAGGTGCGGGTGCTCCAGATGCAGGGGGCCAAGGACCCGGACGAGTTGATCAAGTCCCACGGCCGGGACGCCTTCCTCAAGCTGCTGGACCAGAGTGAGAACCAGGTGGACTACCGGCTGGCCCAGATTCAAAAAAAGTACGACCTGTCCGACGACGGGCAGCGGGTGTCCTTCGTTCAGGAGGCCGCCCAGCTGGTGTCCGCCCTGCCCAGCGCGGCGGAGCGGGAGATATACGGCGGCCACGCGGCCCGGACGGCGGGGGTGGGGGCGGAGACCATGGCCCTGGAGGTCAAGCGCGCCATGAACGCCCGCCTGCGCCGGGAGAGCAAAAAGCAGGAGCGCCAGGACCTGGCCCCGGTCAGCCAGCTCCAGCCCAGGGCGCGGGGGCTGCGCTATGACAACATCCGCTCCGCCCGGGCGGAGGAGGGGATGATCCGGCTGCTGCTGCTGGACCCCGCCCTGTGGGAGAAGATGGACGGCCTGACGGGGGAGGAGTTTTCTTCCCCGCTGCTGGGGCGGACCTTCGGCCAGCTGTACCGCCGGGCCCGGGAGGGGAGGAGCGTCCAGCTTGCGGTGCTGGCCGGGGAGTGTACCGCCGAGGAGATGGACCACCTGGCCCAGGTGGCCGCCCGGCCCGAGTCCCTTGCCCGCAGCGGACAGGCGATCCAAGATTACATATCCGTCATTCGAGGCGAGGCCCTGAAGCGCAGGGAGCAGGGGGACGCCCTTCTGCTGGCCGCCCAGAAAAAATATCAAGAAAAAAAAGCATATATGGAGGAGAAGCCATGAGCACCAAGAAGACAGAGACCGCGCCCGTCCAGGAGGCCAAAAAGGAAAAAAAGGAGAACATCCAGGCCCGTATGGAGCTGGGCAAGATCGAGATCATGAAGGTGGTGGAGGGGGTGCCGGGCGCGGAGAAGCTGGCCGAGCTCATCGAGAAGGGCAAGAAAAAGGGCAACCTTTCCTCCTCCGAGCTGCTGGACGTGCTGGAGGACATGGAGCTGGGCACCGAGCAGATGGACAAGATCTATGACACCCTGGAGAATCTGGAGATCGAGACTGTGGGGGAGGACTATATCCCCGAACTCCCCGACGATGTGGAGCCCCCCATCGAGGAGATCCAGGAGATCGAGGAGATCACCGAGGAGGAGCTGGTGGACCCCAACGCCATGATGGACACCTTCGGGACGGATGACCCGGTGCGGATGTACCTGAAGGAGATCGGCAAGGTGAACCTGCTCACCTCCGAGGAGGAGGTGGAGCTGGCCCAGACCATGACCGCCGGGGCCCAGGCCCAGCAGCAGCTGGACGATATGCTCCAGGCCGGGGAGGAGATTTCGGACGAGGTCTATGCCGAGCTGAAAAAGACCATCAAAAAGGGGGAGAAGGCCCGCCAGCGCCTGGCCGAGGCCAACCTGCGCCTGGTGGTGTCCATCGCCAAGCGGTACGTGGGCCGGGGGATGCAGTTCCTGGACCTGATTCAGGAGGGGAACCTGGGCCTCATCAAGGCGGTGGAGAAGTTTGACTACGTGAAGGGCTTCAAATTCTCCACCTACGCCACCTGGTGGATTCGCCAGGCCATCACCCGGGCCATCGCCGACCAGGCCCGCACCATCCGCATCCCGGTCCACATGGTGGAGACCATCAACAAGGTCATCCGGGTCCAGCGCCAGCTGCTCCAGGAGCTGGGCCACGACCCCACCCCCGAGGAGACCGCCGCCGAAATCAGTATGCCGGTGGAGCGGGTGCGGGAGATTTTGAAGATCGCCCAGGAGCCCGTCTCCCTGGAGACCCCCATCGGCGAGGAGGAGGACAGCCATTTGGGGGACTTTATCCGGGACGAGGACGCCTCCGAGCCCGCTGAGGCCGCCTCCTTCACCCTCCTCAAGGAGCAGCTCATCGAGGTGCTGGGGACCCTCACCCCCCGGGAGGAGAAGGTGCTCAAGCTGCGCTTCGGCATCGAGGACGGCCGCACCCGCACCCTGGAGGAGGTGGGCAAGGAGTTCAACGTCACCCGGGAG
>JAAWSG010000010.1 GCA_022801435.1 Lawsonibacter sp. | reverse complement strand
GGGGAAGGGGATTGCCAAGAGCGCCGCCGTGGTGTAAAATAGCGAAAGCCGGAGCAAAACCGCTCCGGCTTTTTCGTAGTCTAATGGAGTAAGGTCCTCCATACTGACTGATGATAAAGGCTGCCAGCTTGGGGTTCGGGGTGGAGATATTCACCGGAAACTGCAATTTCTTTTCATAATGAAACATCTCATTTCACCTCATTCTGTGCGTAGTTCCAGGGCCACGGCTCAGCCAGCCACTGGTAAGTGCTCCCGGCGGCTGCGGCCTCATGGGTGATGGGGCCATATTTGGACTCGTAGGCCGCGCGGGCCGCCCGCTCCATGGCGGAGTACTGCTTGAGCATAGCAAAGGCCTCCGTGTCATCCGAATGGGTGTCCAGATAAATACGCAGCTCCAGCACCACAAACTCCAGGGCCTGTAGCTCCGCCAGGGGAGTGTTGGGCAGGGAGGAGCCCTCCACCTTCAGATGGAACGGCAGGTTCAGGCCGGGGAACAGTGTACCATTGCTCAGCGCCTCAGTCTGGGTATAGCTCTGGACGCCGTTTTGCTGGAAGGGTACATAGGGCACTGCAAGTCCCGCACATGACGGGAGTGTGCCATTGTTATCGGGACAGCTGGCCGCCGAAGAGGTGGCGGGCCGGGTGCTGTTCGTTTCACGCAGCAAGGAAATTCCCTCCTTGAATCAATCATGGGGCGCATAGGGACGCCCTCAAACCATTCTATGTGCCAGACTCTGGGTTGCTACCCAGGCATACCGGTCTTCTGGCCTCCATAGGATAGAGGGGAGGTGGTCTGTTTGAAAAAAGGGATGTGTCTTACCGGAGCGCTGATTATGGTCGTTGCGCTGCTTGCGCTGGTGATGGGCAGGCTGAACCACATGCTGGAGCCCGCTATGAACCGGGTCACAGCGCAGCAGCCCGCCCTGGTGCTGGACGCCGGGCACGGGGGAGAGGACGGCGGCGCGGTTTCCCTCACCGGTGTACCCGAGAGCCAGATCAATTTGGCAATCGTTCTGGATATGCGGGATATTCTGGGGCTGTACGGAGTGGAGCCGCTGCTGCTGCGGGAGGAGGACATCTCCCTCCACGACAGCAGCGCCGCCACCCTGCGGGAGAAAAAGCGCTCCGACTTAAAAAACAGGGTGGCGGCGGTGGAGGAGCTGGAAAACGCGATTCTGGTCAGCATCCACCAAAATACCTACACCAGCAGCCGGTATCATGGTACGCAGATTTTTTACGCCCCCACAGAGGGATCGCGGGCGCTGGCGGAGTATGTCCGGGAGAAGGTGCAGGGGAGGCTCCAGCCAGACAACCAGCGGGCTGTAAAGCAAATTCCCGATTCCGTCTATCTGATGAATCACATCACCTGTCCCGCTATTCTGATCGAGTGCGGCTTCCTCACCAACCCGGAGGAGGAAGCCAAACTGCGGGACGAGGATTATCAGAAGCAGCTGGCGGTGGTCATCGCCGGAGCTTGTCTGACCGCGCCTGAAGCAGGGGAGTGAGCCTTTACATTTCTGCGCAATGCTGGTACAATAAAGACACAAGACGGTTCTGAACGAGGGAGAGAATATGAAGTCGAAAACGCTGTTTTATTGTACCGAGTGCGGAAATGAGCTGCCCAAGTGGCAGGGGCAGTGCCCAGCCTGCCGGGCGTGGAATACCATTGTGGAGCAGCCCGCTGAGAAGGCGGCAAAAAAGGCGGGGCCTGCCAAGGGCGCAGGCTCCGCGTTAGGGGTCCCGGCCAGCCGTCCCCGGCCTATGGGGGAGGTGGAGACCACCGATGAGCTGCGCTTTGCCACCGGGATGGGGGAACTGGACCGGGTGCTGGGCGGGGGAGCGGTCAAGGGCTCTCTGGTGCTGGTGGGCGGCGCGCCTGGGATTGGGAAGTCCACCCTGATGCTGCAAATTTGTGACAGTCTGTGCCGATTTGCCACGGTACTGTATGTATCCGGCGAGGAGTCGGAGCGGCAGATCAAGCTGCGGGCGGAGCGCCTGCGGGTGAGGGGAGAGGGTCTGTATCTGCTGGCCGAGACCAATCTGGAGAACCTGGTGGACGCCGTTCATCAGCTCAAGCCCGATGTGCTCATTGTGGACTCCATCCAGACCCTGTACCACGGGGATGTGACCTCCAGCCCAGGCAGCGTAAGCCAGGTGAAGGAATGCACCATGACACTGATGCAGCTGGCGAAGGGGGAGGGCATTACCGTCTTTGTCATTGGACATGTGAACAAGGAGGGCTCCATCGCCGGCCCCAAGGTGCTGGAGCACATGGTGGACTGCGTGCTCTATTTTGAGGGGGAGCGGAGCATGGCCTACCGGATCTTGCGGGCGGCCAAAAACCGGTTCGGCGCCACCAATGAGATCGGCGTGTTCGAGATGGAGGATGGGGGGCTGTCCGAAGTGCCCAACCCCTCGGAGGCAATGCTTGCCGGCCGCCCCACCGACGCGCCGGGGACCTGCGTGACCTGCGTGATGGAGGGGATACGGCCTGTGCTGGCGGAGATCCAGGCCCTGGTTGTGCCCTCCAGTTTGGGCAACCCCAGGCGGGTCAGCAACGGCCTGGACTCCAGCCGGGCGATGCTGCTGCTGGCGGTGCTGGAGAAGCGGGGGGGGCTGCTGGTGGGAAACTGCGACGCCTACCTTAACGTCATCGGCGGGCTGTACCTGGACGAGCCTGCGGCGGATCTGGCGGCGGTGCTGGCGCTGGCGTCCAGCTTCCGGGACAGGCCCGTCCCCAACGACCTGGCAGCCATCGGCGAGGTGGGCCTTACCGGTGAGCTCCGCGCAGTCAGCGCGCTGGGACAGCGGCTGGCGGAGGTCCAGCGTCTGGGCTTCCACAAGTGCCTGATCCCAAAACGCGTCCAGGGCAAGCTGACCGTGCCGGAGGAGCTAGAACTGATCCGGGTGTCCAACATCCGGGAGGCTATGGCCGCGCTGCTGTAGCGGGCCGGATGGGACAAAGTTGATACAGCCAGAGCACCCGGACTCACCGGCGGAGGCCGCCCGGGACAACTGGCAGTAGCCGTCCTTCTGATAGATGCAGGGGTCGGTACAGGCAATCAGGCTCATCAAAACCGCCTCCATAGAGCAAGCAGATTTTGTGATAGTATGTCCACAGATGAAAGAAGCATACATGAGGAGCGAGCAGGATGGATATAACACATACCAGTTAGCGAACATTAAGATTGAATTCCAATCGGAGGGAGGAAGCCAGACCCAAAATGGCCCACATCTTTAGGTCAACAAAATAAAAATTTTGTTGACTTGAGTGGAGGGAAATGACCGGTCTGGAGAAAATTATGGACTATCGCACTGAAGCGCCGCCCATTCTGCGGGATTTTCTGGTCTATCATGAGACCATCCAGGGACACTCCCGGCGGACGGTAGACGAATACTTTTTAGACCTGCGCAGCTTTTTCCGGTTCCTCAAGCGGGATAAGGATTTGGTTCCCAAGGAGCAGCCGTTGGACGAGATATCCATTGACGACGTGGACCTTCAGCTGGTCCGGCAGATCACGCTCACCGATATCTATTCCTACATGAACTATCTGTCCCGGGACCGCGGGCTGAACAACGCCTCACGGTCCCGCAAGGTGGCCACCATCCGTTCCTTTTACAAGTACCTGACCAACAAGGCCAAGCTGCTGGAGTCCAACCCGGTCCAAGACCTGGACTCCCCCAGATTGAAGAAATCGTTGCCAAAATACCTGAATTTAGAGGAAAGTGTGGATCTTTTGGACCATATAGACGGAAAAAACTCCGTGCGGGACTACTGCATCCTGACCCTGTTCCTGAACTGCGGCCTGCGGATCTCCGAGCTGGTGGGGCTGAACAAAACTGACATACACGGCGATCAGCTCCGGGTACTGGGCAAGGGCAATAAGGAACGGATGCTCTTCCTCAACGACGCCTGCCAGCGGGCCCTGAACGATTGGCTCACCGAGCGGAGCGCCCTGGCTCTGGTGGATCAGAACGCTCTATTTGTCACCCTCCAGAACCGCCGCCGCATCTCCACCGCCGCGGTACATAAGCTGGTCAAAAAGCATCTGTCCGCCGCCGGACTGGACAGTACCCAGTACTCCTCCCATAAGCTGCGCCACACCGCCGCTACCCTCATGCTGCAAAACGGCGTGGATGTGCGTACCCTCCAGGAGGTTCTGGGCCACGACCACCTGAACACCACCCAGATCTATACCCACGTGGACAGTGACGATTTGCGTACCGCCGCCCGGGCCAATCCTCTGAGCAGGGTCAGAAAGAAGCCCAAAAAAGAGCCGGAAGAGAGCGAATCATAGTGATGGAATTTGGAAATATGGTGGAACATGCTTTTGCGGACTGTGACAACAGGCAGAGACTGTTAGGCAATTTGTTGGTGCTGACACGATACCAAAACACATTACAGCAAGGGTTGTCGAAAGACGGAGCGGAGCTCTCCCTTGGGCTGCGCCGTGCGGTCGAGCTGCTTTGGGATGTTTTGGAGGAAAATACCCTTCCGCCGGAATTTGTGGACTTTTCTAATACGCTATACGAATGCTACTATATCGACAGCGTAGGCGTATCAGGTGAATTGCCCCAACCGTTTTATTCGGAATATTTTGGCAGCGGTTGTCCCTGCGCCTATGAATGGATGGCTGTGGAGTGGGCTTCAGGTCTTCTGATGCAGCTGGTGGCGATCACTGGCGGGCGGTTGGACTATGATGATTTTGAGGGCTGTGAGTATGTGGATCTCTATGGTGTCCGCTTGCTG
Organism: Lawsonibacter sp.; assembly: GCA_022801435.1. Taxonomy (GTDB): domain Bacteria; phylum Bacillota; class Clostridia; order Oscillospirales; family Oscillospiraceae; genus Lawsonibacter. Next base: position 51,088 of record JAAWSG010000010.1, on the reverse strand, counting down.
CTGGATCAGCTGGAGGCCATTGCCGGGGTTTTGGAAACACTGCCCTTTCAGGAAATTGAGGAGCTTGTGAAACATGATTTGCAGCGGGCGCGGGATGCACGTCCGGAGATGTTCAAATTATTGAGAGCTGAGTATCAGAACAATACGCTCATGTCGGAAAACAACGCGCAAAAATTATTGAGCTATTGACCATAGCGGAGGTTTTTATGCACAACGATGGGCGTCCAGCTCTTACTCAGCGGGACGGCCTGTGACCTGAGCGACCTCCGGAAATGAGAAACGGCCTGCGCATCTACGCAGGCCGTTTTCCTTTACATCTGAATCAGCTCGTACTTCCGGGAGCCCAGGCCAATTTTTTCCGCGTGGGCCAGACAGCTCCTCCACTCGGATTCCGGGGTGGAGTTGGTGAAATGGTCATGGTGGTCGTGGAACTCCGGGTCGGCCAGATGCTTGGCCAGCTGTCCCCCCGGCATAGGCTCGGCGGCCAGGCAGGCGTCCACACAGGCCTGGTCCAGGGCCAGCGGGTCGGTGGAGACGAACATCCCGATATTGGGCAGGATAGGCACGTCATTCTCCGCGTGGCAGTCGCAGTTGGGGGACACGTCCACAATCAGGGAGATGTGGAACTGGGGCCGTCCGTCCACCACCGCCTTAGTATACTCCGCCATCCGGCAGTTGAGAGCCGCCTGGGCGTTGTCGTTCTCGAAGTAGATGGCGTCAAAGTTGCAGGCCCCTAGACAGCGCCCGCAGCCAACGCAGTGGGTGTCGTCCACCGTCATTTTCCTGGTGTCCGCATCAAAGACCAGACCGCTGTTGGCGCACTCCTTCTGACAGCGCTTGCAGCCCCGGCAGGCCTCCGGGTTGATTTTGGGCTTGCCGCTGGCGTGCTGCTCCTTCTTCCCCGCCCGGGAGCCGCAGCCCATACCGATGTTCTTGATGGCCCCGCCGAAGCCGGTCATCTCGTGGCCCTTGAAGTGGGTCAGGCTGATAAACACATCGGCGTCCATCACCGCCCGGCCGATCTTGGCCTTCTCTACGTACTCGCCCCCCACCACGGGGACCTCCACATCGTCCGTTCCCTTCAAACCGTCGGCAATGAGGATGGGACAGCCCACCGTCAGCGGGGTGAAGCCGTTCTGCCATGCGCACTCCAGATGCTCCAGGGCGTTTTTCCGGAAGCCGGGATACATGGTGTTGCAGTCGGTGAGGAAGGGCTTTCCGCCCAGCTCCTTCACCACGTCCACCACCGCCCGGGCATAGTTGGGACGCAGAAAGCTCAAATTGCCCAGCTCGCCGAAGTGCATCTTGATGGCTACAAATTTGCCCTCCAGCTCCAGATCCTGAATGCCCGCCCGTTTGAGCAGCTTTTTCAGCTTGGTGGGCAGGCCGTCCCCATAGGCCTCGGTGTGAAAATCAGTGAAATAAACCTTTGACACTTCCATGTAATCTCCTCCTGTTAATTTCCTTCCCTGGAACTATATCATATAAAGTACACTTCAAGTCAAGCCCTTTTTGACTCTAAAATACCCGGGATAATCGCGCACAGAGAGCCAAGCACAATAAGCACCACACCGGCCAGCATATTGAGGGAGACCTCCTCCCGATGGACCGCCCAGGCCAGCGCTGGGGCCAGCGCGGGCTTGAAGAAATAGACCAGGGAGACTACGCTGGCGGGCTGGTGCTCCATAGCCATAAAGTAGGTGAGAAATCCGATCCCCGCCACGCCCACCGAGACATAGAGCACATAGGGCAGGTTTTCCAAGGTGTATCCGGCCAGAATGGGGATCTCAGCGAAGCTCTCCAGCCCAGCGGAGCGAAAAACCTCCGCCGCCGCCGGGATATGGGTCAGGAGAATGAAGACCAGGACGATCAGGCTCCCAAAGAGGAAGCTGAAACAGGTTACCACCGCGCTGCCGAACTGCTCCACCTTGCGCTTGCCCATCACGCCGTACAGGGAGAACAGCAGGGTGGACAGCAGGACCAGGGCCACACCGGTCATGTTCAGCCGGGTGTTCCAGGGGCTGATGATGACCACTGTGCCCAGCACCTCCAGGACCAGAGCGGCAATATGGCGGCGCTTGATGGGCTCCTGCAAAATCAAAAAGGCCAGAACGGTGACAAACACCGGGTTGCAGCTGAAAATCACCGCCGCCATGGAGGAGCTGGTGTAGAGGACGGCGAGCTGGAGGATGGGCATACACAGGGCGATCCCGATCAGTCCAAGCAGCGCGAAATAGGCCATACTGCCCCGGTCCAGCCGCTGCTCCCGCTTGCGAAGGGTGTGCAGTGCCACCGGCAGGAGAAACAGGAACCCGATGGAAAACCGGCATAGGGTGAGCTGTACCGGGTTAATCTGTCCGGCAATGAATTTCAGAACCACCTCAAAGGAGGTAAACATCACCACTGCGATGGCAATATAACCGTAACCCCGTTTCAAACGACCTCTCCCCTTTTCTTGCTCCCAAGCTGTATTTTAAACCCTCTGGTATGCTGCACCTATTGGAGCAGCGCCAAAAATTCCTCCTCGGTAAGGACGGGGATGCCCAGCTCCTGAGCCTTGCGCAGCTTGGAGCCCGCCCCCTCTCCCGCCACCACGTAGGTTGTCTTCTTGGAGACCGAGCCAGCGGACTTTCCGCCCCGCTCCTCAATCATGGCGGCGGCCTCGTCCCGGGTGAAGCGCTCCAGCCCGCCGGTAAGAACGAAGGTCTTTCCCGCAAAGCGCTGGTCACTCCCCTGCTCCGCCGCCGTCATGTTGACCCCCGCCTCTCGCAGCCGGGCGATGAGATGCCGGCTCTGGGGGCTGGCCATCCACTCCAAAACGCTCCTGGCGGTGATCTCCCCTACGTCGTCCACCGCGGTGAGCTCCTCCAGCGTGGCCTGCTCCAGCTTCTCCAGGGTTTGGAAGCGGGCGGCCAGCACCTTTCCCGCCTTCTGCCCCACCTGCCGGATACCAAAGGCAAAGATCAGCCGGGACAAGTCCTGCCCCTTGGATTTTTCTATGGCGGCCAGCAGGTTCCGGGCGGAGCGCTTCCCCATCCGCTCCAGCTTGGCCACATCCTCTTCTTGCAGGAAGTACAGGTCCCCCGGCGTCTTCACCAGGCCGGCCCCCACCAGATTTTCCACCACCGCGATGCCCAGACCGTCAATGTCCATCGCGTCCCGGCTGGCAAAGTGGGCCAGACTGCGCAGGAGCTGGGCGGGACACTCCGCGCCGGTACAGCGGATGTGGGCTCCGTCCTCGTCCCGCACCACAGGGGCTCCGCACTCCGGGCACACATCGGGCAGCATGTAGGGCACGGTCCCCTCGGGGCGCTTGTCCATCACCACCGAGAGCACCTCCGGGATGATCTCCCCCGCCTTGCGCACCAGGACGGTATCTCCGATCCGGATGTCCTTCTCGGAAATAAAATCCTGGTTGTGTAGGGTGGCGTTGGTGACGGTCGTGCCAGCCAGACGCACCGGCTCCAGCACCGCCTTGGGGGTGAGCACCCCGGTCCGGCCCACCTGAACCGTGATGTCCACCACTTTGGAGGGTTTTACTTCCGGCGGATACTTGTAGGCGGCGGCCCAGCGGGGGAATTTGGCGGTGGACCCCAGCTGTTCACGCTGTGACAGGTCGTTTACCTTTACAACAGCGCCATCGATGTCAAACTGGTACTGCGCCCGGTCCTCCCCGATGTTTGTGATGAAGCCGGTCACCTGGGACACCTGGCCGCAGCTGTAATGGGGAATCACCTTAAAGCCCTTGTCCTGCAAGTAGTCCAGGGTCTCCAGGTGGGTCTCGAACTGTACCCCCTCCGCCCACTGGACGTTGAACACCAGGATATCCAGCCGGCGGGAGGCGGCAATCTTTGGGTCCAGCTGACGCAGGGAGCCGGCGGCGGCGTTCCGGGGGTTGGCAAACAGAGCCTCCCCCCTGCGCTCCCGCTCCTCGTTGAGGGAGTGGAACACCTTTTTGGGCATAAAGACCTCCCCACGGACAATGAGGCGCGGAGGAGCATCGGGAATTTTCAGCGGAATGGAGCGGACGGTGCGCAGGTTTTCGGTCACGTCCTCCCCCACCTGGCCGTCTCCCCGGGTGGCGCCTCGGACAAAGAGGCCGTCCTCATACTCCAGCGCCACCGACAGGCCGTCCACCTTGGGCTCCACCACATAGGCCGCGTCCGGGACCACGTCCCGCACCCGCTGGTCGAAGGCCTCCAGCTCCGCGAAATCGAACACGTCCTGCAAAGACTCCAAGGGGACCCGGTGCTGAACCTGGGAGAAGGACTCCAGGGCCTGTCCCCCGACCCGCTGGGTGGGAGAATCCGGGGTAACGGTCTCCGGATGGGCGGTCTCCAGCTCCTCCAGACGGCGCAGCTTTTGGTCGTAGTCGCAGTCCTGCATGGTAGGCTGGTCCAGCACGTAGTACTCATAGCCCGCCTGGGTTAGTTCCCGGCGAAGCGCCTCAATTTCGGAAAAATCATCCATTTTAGTTCCCTCCTCTGGGCTGACATTGAAATTTTTGGGTCAATCCCGGGGCGGTAAGCCGCAGCAGGCAGAAGACCCAAAAGCCCGCCAGCGCCCCGGCCGTATTCAAAATAACATCATCGATATCGGTACTGCGGTCCACAAACAGCTGGAACAGCTCGATGGAGACCGAGGCGGCCAGTCCCGCCAGCAGGGACTTCCACCACCGCCACCTCCGCCACAGCAGGGCGGGAAAAAAGCCCGCCGGGGTGAAGATGCCGATGTTGGCCAGCACCAGGAACATCACCCAGGGGCCGCGGACCGCCCGGCGAATCTCCCGAAAGGGCTCCAGCTGCATCTCCTGGAAACGGCTGCCCAGATCTACAGGCTGAAACAGGGGGCGCATCCCCTCCAGGTACTCCCGCCAGTACCACGGGGTCCAGAAGTAGGCGGGAAACACGGTGAGGGCGGCCAGACCGGCGGCGAACATGGCGAACAGGAGCAGTCCCCCCTCCCGCCAGGGACCGCTCCTCAGCCCACGGCGGGCCAATCTCCTGTGCCGCCTGGGCCGGAGCAGGAGAAACAGGACCAGCGCGGTCCCCATACAGGGCAGCATCTGGAGCAGATATTCCCAAATATTTCCCAAATACCACCACAGTATTTTTGTCAAGCTCATTGGTACAAATCCTTTTTGTAAGATCGAAGAAAGCTGTCACCCAGCTGCAAAAACGTGTCCGGGACCTGGCCCACGATCACCGTCTCCGCCACACAAAGCCGGGTTTGGAGGGCGGTCTCCACCCTGCCGCCGGGGAGCAGCAGAGTCATGGGGACCTCCACCTCCAGCCATATGCGGTGGAGGGTCTGATTCACACCGGCGGAGACAAGCTGGCTGTCAAACTCCGCCCGCACCGCTCCCACCGTCATGGCCCTCGCCGTCAGGGAGGGCCCCTTAGCCCACAGAGGTTCCAGGTCAAAGAGACTGCCCAGGGGGACCCGGATATCAGACACCTCCACCCCCTCCAGCGCCTCCAGAATGGCCCCAGTCAGCTCCCCGCGGAGCAGGTTCATCTGGGACATGTCGGCTGTCAGGGCGTTGATGGTCCCTCCCTCGTCCCGCTGAATGTCGATCAGGTCGCCGTAGCCCACTGGATGGGCGGTCAGCCCCTCAGTGATGGCCTGCTCCACCACCGCGGTCATGGTGTTCTGAGCCTGGGCGGCGGCGATCTCCGCCACTACAGGGCGCAGTTTGGCCTCCAGCAGGGCGATGACCGACGCTGCAAGCACCAGCGCTACCCCCAACGTAACCCACACAGGGGACAGAGCCGTCCCCACCGGCTGACGTATCCGCCGGACCAGCTCCCGCCGCCAGGGTCTCATACCCTCACCCCCTATGGGTCAGGATATTCTTGGCACAACTTGGACTATTCCCCCAAAAGCTCCTGCACCGCCAGCAGGACCCCCAGCTTCCCTGACTCAAAGGTCAAGCCTCCCTGGAGGTAGACGGTGTAGGGCTCCCGCATGGGGGCATCGGCGGACAGCTCGATGGACGCTCCCTGGATGAAGGCCCCAGCGGCCATGATGACCTGACAGTCGTACCCCGGCATATCCCAGGGCTCAGGGGTGACGTAGGAGTCCACTGGCGCGCCGAACTGAATGCCCTTGCAGAATTTTTTCAGGGCCTCCGGCTCCCCCATACGGAGCATCTGGATGATGTCGTGCCGGACTTCCCCGGAGGCCGGCTCCGCCCTGTAGCCCAGCAGATCCATGACCTTTGCGGCAAAGACGGCGGTTTTCAGCGCCTGAGCCACCGTGTGAGGGGCCAGGAACAGCCCCTGGTAGAGCAGCCGGTTCTGGCCCAGAGTACAGCCGCACTCCCCGCCGATGCCTGGAACGGTGAGCCGCATGGCGGCCCCCTCCACCAGGTCCCGCCGCCCGGCGATGTAGCCGCCGGTGGGAGCCAGCCCGCCCCCGGGGTTCTTGATGAGCGAACCCGCTGCCAGGTCCGCCCCAACGTGGGTGGGCTCCAGGGGCTCCACAAACTCCCCGTAGCAGTTGTCCACAATCACCGCGGTGTTGGGATTGACTGCCTTGATTCGGCGGCACATCTCCCCAATCTCCTCCACCGAGAGGGAGGCCCGAGTGGAGTAGCCCCGGGAGCGCTGGATGAGCACCGCCCGCACCCGGGGGTCTGAGGCGGTCCGGGCGATGCCCTCCAGGTCGGGCTTATTGTCAAGGAGTTCCACTTGTCGGTATTCTACACCGTAATCCTTTAGGGAGCCGTGCCCCTTGTCCACCGCGCCGATTACCCCCAGAAGGGTGTCGTAGGGGGCCCCCACCGCCGAGACCAGCACGTCCCCCGCCCTCAGCGCGCCGAAGAGGGCGGCGGCGATGGCATGGGTTCCGTTTACAAACTGGATGCGGACCAGCGCCGACTCTGTGCCGAAGAGCTCCGCATAGATCTCGTCCAGCTTGTCCCGGCCCAGGTCGTCGTAGCCGTAGCCGGTGGTCCCGGCAAAGTAGCCCTCCGCCACCCGGTGCTTCTGAAAGGCGGAGAGTACCCGGGCGGTGTTCTCCTCCGCTACCCCGTCAATGCGGGCGAACTGGGGGGCAAGCTCCCGCTGGGCCTGCTCCCCCAGGGCCCTGACCCGGTCATTTATCTGTAAGGTCATATTGCTTGTCATCCTTATCTGTCAAATCTGTCCGTTGGGTTCAGTTCCGCCTGGGCGAAGGCGGTGGTCAGCCGGACACAGGCCTCCATGTCCCGGAGGTCGATCATCTCCTGGGGGCTGTGCATGTAGCGGCATGGTATGGAGATGCCTCCGGTCCGCACGCCGGCCCGTGTGGTGTGGATGGGTCCCCCGTCTGTCCCGCCGGCGGTGAGGATGTCCCGCTGTACCGGCAGATCCAGCCCTTGGGCCAGCTCCTCCAGAATCCGGACCGCCTCCGGGTGGCAGATCACCGAGGAGTCCATCACCTTGATGCCCGGACCCATACCCAGCTTGCAGGTTCCAGACCGCTTCCCGCCAGGGAGGTCGTCCGTATAGGTCACGTCCAGCGCAATGCCGTAGTCTGGGTCCACTGACCAGGCCGCCGTCTTGCCGCCCCGCTGTCCGGAGACCTCCTCCTGAACGGTGAAGACACAGTAAAGGTCATTCCTTGTCCGCTCGATCCGCTCCAGGGCGGCGAGAAGGACAGCGCAGGAGACCCGGTCATCGGTGTAAGGGGAAATCACGCTACAGCCCCGGCGGACGGTGGGTGAGGCGTAGACGGCGGTATCCCCCACCTGGACCAGCGAGCGGGCCTCCGCCTCGTCCCTGGCTCCGATGTCGATACAGCAGTCGTCCCACTTCAGCTTGCTCAGGTCGGCCTTCTCCTCGGGGACAAAAACCCCCTCCACCCCGTTTTTGAAGCGCACTGGGGTGAAGATGGCCTTCTGAGGACTGACCCCGCCCAGCCTGCCCACCCGGAGGAAACCCTCCTTCTCGATGTGGGTGACGATGAAACCGATGGAATCCATGTGGGCGGCGAGCATCACCCGGGGGCCTGTCCCCTTTTTGCGGACGATCAGATTCCCAAGAACATCGGTGGTGACCTCGTCGGCGAAGGGCCGGGCCAGGGCGGCAATCCGCTCCCGGATAGGACCCTCGTCCCCCGATGGGCCGTGGGTCTGGCAAAGCTCCTGCAATAAATCAAATAGTTCCATGTTGTCCTCCCTTATTCTTCTTTTTCTTGTAAGAAAAAGAAGCAAAAAGAACTTTTTTGAAAAACTTCGTTTTTCTGTTGGATCAGTCCCACCAGAAGTACCAGTATTTGGATTGTGCCAGGCTCCCGGCCAGCACCCCTACTGTTCCCACCCCCTGCTCCACGATATCTGTACAGAAAAAGAACTGCTCCAGTGCCGCCTCCATGGCCCGGTCCTGGGGCACGGGGGCGGGCAGGATATACTCCAGCACATCGGCGGACATCACAGCCAGCTCTGCCCCGTACGCCTCGAACCAGTATTTGGCCGCCGCCCGCTGTTCCTCCATCCCGGGGCACTCGTTCCACCCGCCAAAGGGCAGATAGGCAAAAATGTCCCAGGGATGTTTTACTGGGATCTCCGCCAGTACGACAAACGGAGTTTGCCCGCTGCGGCGGTCCATCAGACTGAGGAAGCCGGTAATCTCCTCCCCCTCAGACCTATCCCCGCCCAGGACCTCGCACAGCCGCTCCTCCAGTTCCTTTGAGGTGAGGTCCTCCCCCCACTCCTTCCGCAGCTCCGCCTCGAAGCGGTGCAGCAGGGCCCTGCCATCCTCTACCGGTTCACTGGCCGCCTTTTGCCAAAACTCCTTCTGGCAGTGGAACAAATTGACCGGATTGCCCCACGGGTCCAGCACGATCAGCAGTGGTGTAAAGCCCTCCCGCTTTCCGCGTTCCCGTGCCTGATAATAGACGTCCAGGATGGGAGCGTTGTCCTTCATAGGCGGGAAGCAGGTGCAGGGGCAGTCCAGATGCTCCTTCACCAACTGCTCCACCTGCTCCTTTGTGGTGAGTTCTTCTATCATAGCTCCTCCCTCCAGCCGCTTCTTCTTCCCTTGGGCGCTCTATGTGCATGAGTTGAGATGTGGTTTCTTTGGTCAGTCCCACCAGAAATACCATGTGGTAGACTGAGACAGACCGTCCGCCAGCCGGCCGATGGTCCCCACCCCCTGCTCCACGATATCAAAGCAATAGGCATACTGCTCCATCGCAAGCTCCACCTGCTGTTTTCGGGTGACGGGCTTGGGCAGGTCGTATTCCAGCACATCGTGGGTCATCAAAGCGGGGACGGCTTGGTACGTCTCAAACCAGTACTTGGCCACTGCCATGTGCTCCTCGCTGCTGGGACAATCGTTCCAGCCGCCGAAGGGCAGGAACGCAAAGACCTCCCAGGGGTTTTTGACGGGGATCTCCGCCAGGACCACCGGGACGGTCCGTGTTCCGTGCAGGTCCCAGAGGCTTAAAAAGCGGTCGATTCCCTCCCCGCCTTCAATCTCGCCCACCAGCTGGTCCAAATAACCGGGCTCGTTTTCCTCCAGCTCCGCTCTGGCCTCCCCCAGCTTGTCCCACAAAAAATCCTTCCCGGAGCTCAGCGGAGCGGACAGCAGCTCCTGGCAGAGTTGGGCGGGCGTTTTATTTTCGCAGCTGAATCCGAAATCCTCCACCAGCAGTTCGTCCACCACCACCAGCATAGGCAGAAATCCCTCCCGCTCCCCGCGGAGCCTGGCCTGACGGTAGGCGTACAGAATGTGGGCGTCCTCCTGCATGGGCGGAAAGTAGGTGCAGGGACAGCCCAGCTGCTCCTTGAGCTGTTCCGTCAATTCCTCTGTGGTATAATCTCCTCTCATGTGAACCACACGCTTCCTTTCAATGTTATTTGGGCTAGCTTGGAACAGGCAGCGTACACTGGGCGCTCCCCTACTACTCCTCCTCCAGCTGTTCCGCCATTTCACGCAAAAACAGGCGGGTGAGCTGGAGCATATTTTCAAAGTCGGCGATGCTCCCCACACTGGCGGGGGCGTGGAGGCAGCGCACGGCGGCGGACATGGCGGCCACCCGGACCCCGGCCTTGGTACGCTGAACGGTGCGGGCATCGTTCCCTCCGGCGATATACTCCTTGGTCTGCCAGGGGATACGGTGTTCCTCCGCCAGACGGCGCAGGGTCTCGAACAGCTCCCGGTCGTAGATGGTGGAGCCGTCCATATAGGAGATGACCGGACCTCTGCCCGGGGCGCACACCCGGCGGTGCTCCTCCACCCCGGGCAGGTCGGCGGCGGTGGTGGTCTCCAGTACCAGGGCCACCTCCGGCGTGACCGAGAAGGCCGCGCCAAAGGCCCCCCGGGTCCCCACCTCCTCCTGAGCGGTGAAGGCAAACACCACGTCCAAAGGCAGCTCCTCCTCCATCAGCTTGAGCATGATGGCACAGCCTATACGGTCGTCAATGGCCCGGGCCTTGAACAGGCCGTCCCCAAACTCCTCCGGCTCGCAGATGAACGCGCCGCAGTCCCCCAGCTCCACCAGCGCTTCGGCGGCGGCTCTGTCCTTGACGCCGATGTCGATATACAGGCTCTGGGTCTTGGGAACCTTTTTTTCCTCCTCACGCTCCACCAGATGGATGGCCTTCAACCCAATGACCCCTGGGACCTTCTTCTCTCCGATAACCACCGGCTTTCCGATGGCTACCCGCCGGTCCACCCCGCCCACAAAGTCGAACTTGAGAAAGCCCTCATCGGTGATGTGGGTGACAATGATCCCCACCTCGTCCATGTGGGCGCAGAGCATCAGCTTGGTTCCGGTGGATTTTTTTCCTCTTTTCAAAAAAATCAGATTTCTCAGAGGGTCCCCCTTGTACAGGGCGGTAATCTCTCCCTCCTGCCGCTGAGGGATGGCGCGGACCCGGTCCAGGATGCCGTACAGCACCTCGTCCTCGTCCCCCGAGACGCCGTTGAGCCGGCACAGCTCCTTTAACATATTCAGCATGGCGTTCCCTCCCTCCCCAGACGTTCCACAAAGCCCGCCAGCAGCAGGGCGGTCTGTTCCAGGTCCTGTCTGCTGACCACCTCCACCGGGGTGTGCATATACCGCTGGGGGATGGACAGCACGGCGGTGGCCACCCCCTCCCGGCTGATCTGGATGGGCCAGGCGTTGGTCCCGCTGTGGCCGGCCAGGACCTCAATCTGAACGGGCATGTCCAGCTGCTTGGCCAGCGCCTTGAGATAGCCGGACATGGACTTGGCGCAGTTGGGCCCCACCCCAATCACCGGCCCGCCCCCCAGCGGAAAGGTCTCCTGCTTGGAGGCGTCCGGGCTGTCCCCGTGGGTCACGTCCACCGCCACACACATCTGGGGTGCCAGCGCATAGGCGGCGGTGATGGCTCCCGAGGCGTGGGTCTCCTCCTGGGTGGAACCGAGGACATACAGGTCCAGGTTCAGCGTCTTGTCCCGCAGCCGCTCCAGCACATCCAGCAGTACGGCGAACCCCGCCCGGTCGTCCAGGGCCTTTCCACAGAAAAGATCCGCCCCCAGCGGCCCGCAGCCTCCCCGGTAGGTGGCCGGAGTCCCGATGGGGATGCGCCGCTGGGCCTCCTCCTGGGACAGGCCCACGTCGAAAAACAGCTCCCGGATGGGCAGAGCTTTGTCCATGTCCGCCGCCGTCTGGACGTGGGGAGGCAGGCAGGCCGTCACCCCATGGATGGGCGGGTCAGTGAGCAGGACCACCTCCCGGTCGGGGAGCATCCGGGGGTCCACCCCGCCCAGAGGGGCGAAGCGGAGAAACCCCTCCTCGTGGCCGGTGACCAGAAAGCCAATCTCGTCCAGGTGGGCGTCCAGCAGCAGCCTTTGGGCGTTTTCCCGGCCGCACCGGCGCACCCCCACCACGCTGCCCAGTCTGGTGAAGAAAACCTCGTCCACCAGCGGCTTCATCAGCTCTGCCGCCGCCTGGACCACCGCTCCCTCAAAGCCGCTGGGTCCGGACAGGGCGCACAGCGTGCCCAATGTTCTTTCGTAGTTCAAATGATCTCCTCCTGATCTGTCTACAGCGCGTTGACCAGCTGCTTGAAGACCTGGCCCCGCTCCATGAAGTTCTTGAACTGGTCGAAGGCGGCGCAGGCCGGGGAGAGCACCACCACGTCTCCCGGCAGGGCGGCGGCCTGAGCGGCGGCAACGGCGGCGGCCAGGGTCTCGGTCTCCACCAGGTGCAGCCCGCTCTCCCTATAGCCCTCCGCCTCCTCCACAGCGTTCCGGATGGCGGGGGCGGTGACGCCGCAGAGGATCAGGGTCTTGACCTTCTTTACCATCTCCACCCCGAGTTGGGTAAAGGGGACCCCTTTGTCATAGCCGCCGGCGATGAGAATCAGCTTCTGGTCAAAGGAGTCCAGACAGGCCATGGTCCGGGTGGGGCTGGTCCCGATGGAGTCGTTGTAGTATTTGACCCCGTTCAGCTCCCGCACCAGCTCGATGCGGTGCTCCACCCCGGTAAACCGCTGGGCCACCGCCTGGACGTGCTTGTCTGGGACCAGCCCGTCTACCGCGGCGATGGCGGCCATATAGTTTTCGATGTTGTGAACCCCGGGGAGCCGGATGTCGGACAGGGGCAGAACAAGCCGGTGGCCCTGCTGGTTGGAGAGCCAGATGGCCTCCCCTTCCGGGTAGTTGGGCCCAAGGTATACCCCCTGCTCCTCCAGGTGGGATTTCCGGCTGAAATAGGAGATCCCCGCCGGAGCCTTTTGGGACAGCGCCCGGGTGATATCGTTGTCGTAGTTGAACACCGTCCGGTCCCCCTCCTTCTGGTGGAGAAAGATGTTCATCTTGGCGGCGGTGTACTCCTCCATGGTGTGGTGGTAGTCCAGATGGTTGGGGGACAGGTTGGTGAAGACTGAGATATTGGGGCTGCGCCTCATGGTCATCAGCTGGAAGGAGGACAGCTCCACCACCACGATGTCCTCCGGAACCATTCCGCCGATGTCGGGCAGGAGGGGCTTTCCGATGTTGCCTCCCACGTAGACATTGAAGCCCGCCTCCCGCAGAAACTCGCTGATGAGGGTGGTGGTGGTAGTCTTGCCATCGCTGCCGGTGACTCCGATGATCTTACAGGGGCACAGCTGGAAAAACAGCTCCATCTCTGAGGTCACCGTCCTCCCCCGCTCTGCCGCCTTTACCAGCTCCGGGTGGTTGGGACTCAGGCCCGGGGTGCGGAAGATCACGTCGAAGCGGTACAGCTTCTCTAAATAATCCTCTCCCAGCTGGAGCCGCGCCCCCAGACTCTCCAGCTCGGCCGCCAGCTCTCCCACCCGCTCCCGGGGGGATTTGTCGCACACCGTGACCTTGAGCTCCGCACGCAGAAGCATCCGGATCAGCGGGGTATTGCTTACCCCCATACCGATGACGGCGATGGACTTGCCGGTTAAGCTCTCCAAATATTCCTGAATGGTGGACATGACACGTCCTCCTTCCACTGTATTCTTTTCCCATTTTACCATATCTGCCCTGAAAATACAATCGAAACCATAACAGAATAAAAGGGCGGCCTGCACAGCAAAAACTGCTGCTCAGACCGCCGGATGTACCTGTCTATGTACGCTGGAGCGCCTGGAGCCGATCCGGTCAGGCCCTGGGGTGTGCCTTTTGATAGACATCCTTGATCCTCTGGCTGACGAGCCGGGAGTAGATCTGTGTGGAGGAGATATCCGCGTGGCCCAGCATCTCCTGGATCGCCCGCAGGTCCGCCCCGTTCTCCAGCAGGTGTGCCGCGAAGGAGTGGCGCAGCGTGTGTGGGGTAATCTCCTTTTGAATGCCCGCCTTCTCCTGATAAAACTTGATGATCTTCCAAAATCCCTGGCGGCTCATGCGCTCCCCGTTCATGTTGACAAAGAGTGCGGTCTCCTCCGCTGTGTCCACAAGCTGGGGACGTACAGTACGCAGATACTCCTTCAGCGCCCGGACCGCCGCGGGGTACAGGGGGATCAGGCGCTCCTTCCCCTTGCCGAAGCACTTGAGCATTCCGCTGGGCAGGTTCACGTCGTCCACATCCAGGGCGATCAGCTCGCTGACCCGGATTCCGGTGGCGTACAGCAGCTCCAGCATAGCCCGGTCCCGGCAGCCCTTCGGCTCCAAGCAATCGGGCTGCTCCAGGAACAGCTCCACCTCCTGTCCCGTGAGCACCTGGGGCAGCTTGCGCTCCACGCGGGCCGTCGCCACCCCCTTGGCGGGATTCTGCTCCACCACCCCCCAGGAGACCAGGCAGGTGTAAAAGGACTTGATGGAGGCCACCGACCGGGTCACGGTAGCGGGGGACTTTCCCCGGCGAATCAGGGCGTCGGTGTACTCCACCACGTCCTGGGTCAGCACCTGGGTCAGCTCCACTCCTTTGCACTCCAGCGCCGCGGCGAACTGCTGCACATCCCGCAGATAGGAGCTGACCGTGTTGGCGGAGGCACGTTTTTCGGTTATCAGATAGGACTCGTAGTCTTTCAGAAGCTCAGCCACACCGCAGCTCTCCCATTTCATTCGTGTTGTACTGCCGCCCGGAGCAGTACGGGGACCACCCAGTACTCCAGCAGTCCTCCGGCCAGGGTCAGTCCCGCGCACAGCCCGGCGGTACACCAGTAGGCCGGCCTGCCGAACACCGGACCTGTGCGCTCCTCCCCCAGCGCCCGCCCCAAAAGCTGCCTGGAGGAGCGCAGGCTCTGGGTCCCAGCCAGAAACAGGGCGGGGGCCCACAGCAGGGCGGGCAGGGCAAAGAGAATAAAACCGGATAACACCCCTCCGGCCCCAAACACCCGGCAGAAGCAGGCCGCCGAGAAGGTGAAGAAAAAGCCCCGCACCCCGAACAGCAGCGGCAGACCCAACACCCCCAGGGCGGTCATCCCCAGCAGCAGAGCGGCCAGAAGGCTTTTTCCTTGCTCCCACAGGACCGTCCACAGCCCCGGGGAGGGCATGGTGTCCACCGCCGCTAGGTAGTCGGTCAGGTAGGCGCTCAGTTCCCGCCCGCCCTCCCCTCCGGCCAGACCGGCCAGCAGACAGCCGGCGCAGCCTCCCAGCAGGAAGGACAGTCCCAGCACCGCCAGCGCCGCGCCCCAGGGCCAGTCCAATTCGCGTCCCTTTTTTCCCAAAGCTCTCACCTCAGTACAGCCTATGAGGAGGAGGGCGGCAATAGACGCGGCTTTCCTGGGAAAATCGTCCCGCAAAAGAAACTATCCATACTATAGCGTCTGTCGAAACATTCCGCAAGGGTTTTTTGTGATTTTCTCAATTTTTGTCAGATTTATCAATAAATTATGTAAACAATTTTATGTTAACAACGAAAACAGTATCCAAAAAACGCGGGATTTACGGGGCTCTGCATCCAGAAAAGTCCAGAACCGACAGGGGATTCTCTCAAAATCGACAAAAGGCAGGCAAGTTTTGGCGCGGCAGGCGGGGAATGGCCGGCCTTATTCGATTACAATCTGTATTATTACGCTCTGTATAGGCTTGCCTCCGATGCCAGCTTGCGGCACAGTTCCCGTGTTCAGCCGGGACCGTGCGCTCCGTTGTTGCAGAGGTGACACCCGAACACCGTAAGCAGCGTGCGGTGGATGGGGCAGATGGGAAACCCGCACAGCACCGGATCACCGGGGTCCGACTCCGCAAGCCACTCCTCCAGACACCCCGGCTGGATTTGGGATTCGTCCAGGCCGGTCAGGAGGGCGGAAAGCTGATCCAGCCAGGGGAACAGCAACTCCTCCGCCGGCGTGTAGTCCAGACGTTCCCACCCGGTCCGCTCCTTTGCGCCCTGGATGGTCCGCAAAAGAAACGCCCGGTCCGCCTGGAAGCTGCCCGGGTCCCAGGGCAGCTCGCACAGGTCGAACCCCACCGCCCCCAGTCCCCACCGGCTCTGATCGTGCTCGGACAGCCAGACGATGAGGCGCTTCTCCTGCGGTGTCCGTGCTGCGCGGACACCGCTGAGGGCGAGCACATCCAGGAGGACACAGGTCCCCCCGTTGCTCATATGCAGCTCCGCCGGGCTGTGGACGCCGGGCGCGATCCCAATCGTGTTTCCCACTCTCTCCCCTTCTCTCTATCTTCTCCGCTTTTTCTTAGGCCGCCGCCCCAGCAGTCCGGGGATGGCGCCGCCGCACAGGCAGGCCAGAAGGATACCCGCTCCCCCCTGCTCTACTGAAGCGCCGTCATACACCAGCAGGCCCGCGGTCAGCAGCAGCAGAAAGAGCACCAGCCCCACCCCGGGGCCCACCAGCAGCGGGAGCGTCCCCACCTTTTTCACGCCGTACGCGCCCCCCACCAGGGAGCCCAGCACGCACACGGCCAGCACCGCCCCCTTCATACCACCCACGGGCAGCACCCCCAGAGACACCAGCACCGCACAGGCCAGCAGGCTCAAGATCGCCGTCACACCGGCCAGTACGCCGCCCTTCAGCACCTCGCACATGGCGTTGAGCCACTGAACGCCTCCCTGGTCCTCCTGCCGCCGGTCCCGTTTTTTCATAATAATACCCTCCCCCACGGTTTTAGTAAAACCTATGCGGGGAGGGTACAAGTTCATACCTGTTTTATTTCGCAGGCTCCGCACCGGCAGCTGCGCCTTTGGTGTTAATCGCCCACTTGGTCAGCTCAATGCGGACCCGGTCGGCGCCGGTTTCAATCACCACGGTGTTCTCGTCCACCTTGCAGATCGTACCGGTGATGCCGCCGATACTGGTTACATTATCGCCCACGGACAGAGAATCCCGCAGATTTTGCGCCTCTTTCTTCCGCTTGTTCTCCGGGCGGATCATAAAGAAGTACATCATTGCAACCATCACAACGGCAAGGAGCATCATATCCATATTACAGTTCCCTCCAAAATTTCAGTGCATTCCTGAGCATTGACATGTATTATATCGTATCCTGTCCCAATTGACAAGCCCTTTTTCCAAATTTCTTACTCCGCCTGCAAGGGCCGGTCCAAAAGCCCTGACCAGGTCCGGCGTAAGGAGGAAAAGCTCCCCTCTTCCAAACTGTCCCGGATGCGGGCCATCAGGCGGTTATAGAAATACAGGTTGTGGAGCACCGCCAGCCGCATGGCCAGCATCTCCCCCGCTGTCACCAGGTGGCGCAGGTAGGCCCGAGAAAAATTCCGGCAGGCGGGGCACTGGCACTGTGGGTCGATGGGCCGGGGGTCCAGCTTGTACCGCTCATTTTTGATGTTGATGGTCCCCTGCCAGGTGTAGAGCTTGCCGTGGCGGGCGTTTCGGGCGGGCATGACGCAGTCGAAGAAGTCCACCCCCCGGGCCACCGCCTCGATGATGTTGGAGGGGGTCCCTACCCCCATCAAGTATCGGGGCTTTCCTTCCGGCATATGGGGCTCCACCGCGTCAATGATGTCGTACATAACCTGGGTGGGCTCCCCCACCGCCAGGCCGCCGATGGCATAGCCGTCACAGTCCAGGCGGGCGATCTCCTCCATATGGCGCACCCGAAGCTCCGGGTAGGTCCCCCCTTGGTTGATGCCGAAAAGGAGCTGCTCCGGGTTGACGCAGCCAGGCAGCGCGTTCAGCCGCCGGTGCTCCCTCACACACCGCTCCAGCCAGCGGGCGGTGCGGGCGCAGGATTTTTCCACGTAGTCGTAAGGAGCGGGGTTTTCGATGCACTCGTCAAAGGCCATGGCGATGTCGCTGCCCAGGTTGGACTGGATGCCCATGGACTCCTCCGGCCCCATGAAGATACGCCGGCCGTCGATGTGGGAGGCGAAGGTGACCCCCTCCTCGGTGATCTTCCGCAGGCCGGACAGGGAGAAAACCTGAAAGCCCCCGCTGTCGGTGAGCATGGGGCCCTCCCAGCCCATGAATTTGTGGAGCCCTCCCAGCTCCCGCACCACCTTGTCCCCAGGACGCAGGTGCAGGTGGTAGGTGTTGGACAGCTCCACCTGACAGCCGATCTCCTTCAGATCCAGCGCGGACACCGCCCCCTTGATGGCTCCCTGAGTGCCTACATTCATAAAGACGGGGGTCTGTACCCGGCCGTGGGCGCAGGTAAATACCCCCCGGCG
This sequence comes from Lawsonibacter sp., assembly GCA_022801435.1. GTDB lineage: Bacteria > Bacillota > Clostridia > Oscillospirales > Oscillospiraceae > Lawsonibacter. Next base: position 33,097 of record JAAWSG010000010.1, on the reverse strand, counting down.
GGCTCTCCCCTCTTGCTTCAATATCTCAAACACGCAAAAACTCCTTTTGTCAAATATGATGTTTCCCAAACAGGATAAAAAATAGATGAGAACTGCCGGATTACAGCCACACCGCCCAGTCGCCATAGTCAAAGGTCCCGCTCCCGTGGCGGAGCAGCCCCCTCGCCTTCAGGTCCCGAAAGGCGTCCCGCATACGGACGAGAAGTTCCGGTTTGATGTCTAAGGAGTGGTGTCCGGGGAATACCCGCTTCACAGGCAGGGCGGCGACCTTCTCCAGGGAGGTCAGGTACGCCTCTGGGTCGGTGGAGGGGTAGTAGGCAAACAGGGTATCCAGATAGACCAGGTCTCCGGTGAACAGATACCCCCGCTCCGCCTCCCAGAAGCACATGTGTCCCGGGGAGTGGCCGGGTGTATGCAGGACCTCCACCCGCCGTCCGCCCAGGTCAATGGTGTCCCCCTCCTCCAGAAGCCGGGCCGGCGTCCCCTGAAACACGGTGTAGCCGCTGACATCAAAGCCCTCCGGCAGGTCACAGCGGTCAACAACCATGTCCTGAATGGTTTTTGGGGACAGGGGAAATTTTCCGCCGAGCCAGTCCAGCTCCTCCCTGTGGGCGTAAAAATTCGGGAAATACTGGTGTCCCCCCACGTGGTCCCAGTGGATGTGGGTGGCCACGGCGGTGACCGGCAGAGAGGTCAGCCGGCACACTGCCTCTCGGATGTCGCAGATGCCCAGGCCGGTGTCCAGAAGCAGGCTCCGGTCCGACCCGTTCAGCAGGTAGCAGTGGGTCTCCTCCCAGTGCCGGTACTCGCTGATGATATAGGTGTCTGTGTCAATTTCATCTATGGTAAACCAATCGTCCATATTACTCCTCCTCAACAGGGCAGCTCCCTCCGCAGGTAAACCATGTCCGCCAGCAGGACCCCGCCCTCATAGATTGGGTGGTCATAGTGCTCCAGAAAAAAGTTTTTGACCCTGTGGGAGGGGACAAACCCACATTTCTCATAAAAGGGGACCGTCAGCGGGCTGTCTCCCGTCCCCACCTGCAAAAGGGAGTACTGCCCCCGGTATGTTTGGACGACATGCTCAATCAGCGCCCTCCCGAAGCCCCTTTTTTGACACTCCGGCGCGACCGCCAGGTTTTTGAGCTCCAGGACGCCGTGCCCCTCGTCGGTCACTACGCACTCTCCTCTGGCCCCGCCGTCAAACAGAACGAACATGGTCCCCCGCTTCAGATAGCGGTCGATCATGCTTTCCTGCTCATCCCCCAGGAGCAGCAGGGGCAGATACCGCTTTTTGTCCCCAGTAATTTTCTGAATGGTCATTTGAGCAGTTCCATTTCCAAATACCTCGCGCTTCAACTTACTTTAATTTTTCGTAAGCAATCCGCGGGTAGGGGTCCTCCTCCACGTAGATGGTCCCGCAGCGAACAAACCCCTTCCGTTCCAGCAGATTCTGCATTACCACATTGTCCCCGTGGGTGTCCACGCGTAAATGGCCGCTCCGCCGGAAGGCCCAGTCGATGCAGAAGCTCCCCACGCCCCGTACTGTGCCGTCCCCTGCCAGCCGGTGTATGACGCCGTAGGGGGTGTCGGAAAGCCAAGCCCCATTCTCGATGATGCGGTAGGTGGATTCAATCTCCCTCCCCTGCTGAAAGAAAAAGGTCCCGATGACCCGCCCGTCCACCGTACACACGTAGCTGCTGCCGGCTTCGATATCCGCGTGGATCAGCGCCTCCGGAGGCCAGTTGGTCGGCCCCCACTGGTTGGGATTGCCATGCGCTTCCATAAAGGCACGGGCGTGCTGGTAAATGCGCATCATCTGCCGGAAATCCGCCTCGGTGGCGTGACGTATCTCCATTCTCAGGCCCTCCTCCGCGGAAGCCCGGCATCCCGGAGATCCGCAATCAGCATAGCGTCCCCAAAGGAAAAAAACCGGTACTTCTCCCGCACCGCCTCCTCATAGGCGGCCAGGATGTGCTCCCTCCCTGCCAAGGCGGAGACCAGCATCAGAAGGGTGGACTGGGGCAGGTGGAAATTGGTAATGAGGGCGTCCAGTACCTTGAATTGGTAGCCGGGATAGATAAAGATATTGGTCCAGCCGGAGCGCCCGGTCAGGGTTCCGTCCTCCGCCGCGAAGCTCTCAATGGTGCGGCAGGAGGTGGTCCCCACACAGATGACCCGTCCGCCGGTCCGCCTGGTCTCGTTGATGGTGTCCGCCGTCTCCTGGCTGATCTGGCAGAACTCGGCGTGCATCTCGTGGTCCTGGATATCCTCCGCCTTCACCGGGCGGAAGGTCCCCAGCCCAACATGGAGTGTAACGCAGCATACCTTTACACCCATTTCCCGCGCCTGATCCAGCAGCGCGGGTGTAAAGTGGAGTCCGGCGGTGGGGGCGGCGGCGGAGCCTGTCACCCGGGAGTAGACTGTCTGATACCGCTCGCCGTCCTCCAGCTCCTCCTTGATGTAAGGCGGAAGCGGCATACGGCCCAGACGCTCCAGCACCTCCAGAAAAATTCCCTGGCAGCAAAACCGGACCAGCCGCTTGCCGTCCTCCAGCTCGGAGAGAATCTGGGCGGTGAGCTCCCCCTCTCCGAAGATGACCTGAGCGCCGGGCTTCAGCTTTCTGCCAGGCCGGACCAAACACTCCCATTGGTTGTCCCCTTTATCAACAAGGAGAAGCACTTCACAGCTCCCCCCGGTGGGCCGCCGTCCGATGAGCCGGGCGGGGAGCACCCGGGAGTCGTTGAGCACTAAGCAGTCCCCAGGCCGCAGGAACCGGGGCAGGTCATAGAAGTGGTAGTGGCCCAGCTCCCCCGTGGACTTGTCCAGGGTGAGCAGACGGGAGGCGTCCCGCCGGTCCAGAGGGGTCTGGGCGATCAGCTCCTCGGGGAGCTGAAAATCAAAATCCGCAGTTTTCAATCTAAAACATCCTCATTCGTTCTCCGCCCGGAGGGCGGGCAGCTGGTTGGCAGTACACAGGATACCATATGGCGGGCGTCTAATAGTGGGTGATCTGGACGCCTGGGAAGTAGAAGGTAATGATGCTGTCACAAACAAAACCCTGCCGGGCCATGGCGTTGGCGCCGAACTGGCTCATCCCCACCTGGTGGCCCAGACCTCCCCCCTCGAAGAGGTAGCTGTCCCCCGACACCAGGACCGTTCCCCCCTGCCCCGGCGGGACGGGGATGGGCTCCTGAGTGGTTCCGCCGGTCTCCAGAGGGGATACTGTGCCCTCCCCCGAGATGACATAGGGGCGCTCCTCCAGGCCGGAGACTGTGCCGTCCTCCGACACGGCGTACAGCCCGCTTGTCCCCGCGCCGGTCTGGACCCCGTTGATGGAGACCCCTGACCCCACGCTGGGCTCAGCAGGGGCGGCGGGCTGCGTACCGGCGGGGGTCTGGCCGTTGACGGTAAAGTGGATGGAGCTGACCCCGAAGCTGCTGCGGATATTGCTGGGGGTCAGGGTGTTGGTCCGCCCGTTGGCCCAGTGGATGACCGCCAGAATGACGTTTCCCCGCTCGGAATAGGTCAGCTCCAGGGACTGCACCGAGCTGCTGGTCCCCAGACCGCTGCTCTGGAGCTTTTTGGTCAGCTCCCCGGCGGTATAGTGTACCGACCAGGGGGACCGGGGGTTGCTGTCGTTCAGGGCGGCCTCGTAGGGGTCCACCACCCCGCAGAGATAGGGGTACTCCACAGCGGTGTCCGTCCCCCAGACGTATTTGGCGTCCTCACTGGCCCCGCCGAAGCTGGAGGAATAAAATGTCTCGGCAAGTTTTCCGTTGTAGGTGATGACCATGCCGGCGGTCTCCCGGACGGCCTGCATACTGACCTCGCTGGGGCCGTAGTTCTCCTTATTGCTGCCCATGCCGTGGTAGGCCTGGCAGTAGGCGGTGGGGCAGATATCAAAGCCGAAGCTGTTGTGCTTGCCCAGGTTTTTCATGACATAGGTGCGGGCGCATAAAGCCTGAGCCTTCAGCGCCTCCAGGGGCCACTCCCGGCCCATCTCGTAGCAGACCACTCCGTTGACATAGTCCTCCAGCTCCACCATGTTGACCACTGTGAGGTTCCCGCCGTTTCTCCGGTGGTACAGGAAGCCCCCACGGTACTTGTAGCCGGAAAACCAGGTGCGGGTCTCCCCCGCCCCGGTCACATCGGGCTGAATCCCCAGCGCCCCCGACTCGCCGCAGTCGTACTGGAAGAGGACCTGACTGGTCCCGGTGACCACCACGCTCATGCCGTAGGCGCTGGTTCCCACCACGCCCACCGCCCCAGGAAGCCCGTCCATCGCCGCCTCCGCGTCCTCTTTGGAGGCGTAGGCCCCTGCGCGGACCTGGTAGCTCCCGTCAATCCAGGCGGGGAACCCTCCGCTGACCGCCGCCGCTCCGGCCTGGGCCGACCCGTAGTCCGGGTACTCCCCCGCAATGCGGACGTGGTAGCAGCCCACCAGGACGCTGCCGCCGCTGGAGGCGTAGGTGTTTCTGGACGACATGTAGTACAGATTTTGGGTCTTGAGCACCGACACCCGGGTCACGGAGGCGTCCGTACGGGCCAGCTCCACAAAGTTCCTCCCGTTGTCATAATAGCCGAAGCGGTAGCCCGAGCCGTATCCGGTGTTGTTTTCCAGGTTGGCCGCCTCCAGCTCCCCGGTCTCCACATGGGAACTGGAGGACGCCAGCCCCACCCGGATGATCACATGGCCGTTCTGATCCGTGTCCACGGCCCGCGCACCGGGAACCCCCAGGCAGAGCGCCAGGGCGGCGACGGCAAATCGCAGTAAAAATTTCTTCATAACCGATCTGTTTTCTCCATTTCTTTCATTCTGCTCTCTTGACACCATCCGCCGGACATGGTAGGATAGAACATCATTCGCAGGATAGAGGTGCGGCCTGCATCAGTACGTCCAGGCAGGGAGCCGGCTCCCGCTTCACCCGGACCGAAAGGGCTGGCCGCCGAAGGGACCGTCTCCGGCGGGCGGGTCCCTGGCCGTCTGGTCAAGAGCCATGCGGCTGTCATCGGCGGGAGCTGGTGGAGCGCTGTCTGCTTTTGTAAATATTTTGCCGGGGGAGTTGTGCGCTCCTCCGACATTATAGTACAAAATCAGCCGCTTGAAAAGCCGCTGATTTATTTTTTTCTGCGGGAGCCGCACATTTCCCAAAATCCGGAACATAGATTGAGATTGGTATATGGAGGCGTATGCAATGGAAAAGTATAAGGTCGGAGTCATCGGCGCCACAGGGATGGTGGGGCAGCGCTTTGTCTCCCTGTTGGAGCACCACCCCTGGTTTCAGCTCACCGCCCTGGCGGCCAGCCCCCGCTCCGCCGGAAAACCCTACGGGGAGGCGGTGGGGAACCGCTGGGTTATGAAGACTCCCCTCCCCGAGCAGGCCAGAGCGCTGACCGTGCTGGACGCTCAGGCGGATGTGGAGAAGCTGGCGGGCATGGTGGACTTTGTTTTCTGCGCGGTGGACATGAAAAAGGAGGACATCCGCGCCCTGGAGGAGCGGTACGCCCGAGCCGAGTGCCCAGTGGTCTCCAACAACTCCGCCCACCGCTGGACTGACGACGTGCCCATGGTGGTCCCCGAGCTCAACCCGGAGCACATTCAGATCATCCCCGCCCAGCGAAAGCGGCTGGGGACCAAACGGGGCTTTATTGCGGTGAAGTCCAACTGCTCCATCCAGAGCTACGCCCCCCTTCTCACCCCTCTGATGCGGGCGGGCTACGAGATCGACCAGGTGCTGGCCTGCACCTACCAGGCCATCTCCGGGGCAGGCAAGACCTTTGAACGCTGGCCTGAGATGGTGGATAACCTGATCCCCTACATCGGCGGCGAGGAGGAGAAGAGCGAGCAGGAGCCCCTGAAAGTCTGGGGCCGCATTGAGGGGGATAAGATCATAAAGGCCTCCTCTCCCTCCATCACCTCCCAGTGCTTCCGGGTGGCGGTAGCAGACGGACACACCGCCGCGGTCTTTGTCCGTTTCGTTTCCGGGAAAAAGCCAACGGAGGAGCAGATCAAGGAAATTTGGAGGAATTTCAAGGGCCGGGCCCAGGAGCTGGAGCTGCCCTCCGCCCCCAAGCAGTTCATCCACTACTTTGAGGAGCCCGACCGTCCCCAGGTACGGCTGGACCGGGACCTGGAGGGGGGAATGGCCATCTCCGCCGGCCGCCTCCGCCCCGACAGCCAGTACGACTACAAATTCGTGGGCCTGAGCCACAACACCCTCCGGGGCGCCGCCGGCGGCGGGGTCCTGCTGGCCGAGCTGCTGTGCGCCGAGGGATATCTGGACAGAACGTAACCGGACTCCGGTCCCTATACATGATTGATTATTTGGAAAGGATTTTGCGCTATGAGAACTCCTGTCTTTACTGGCTCCTGTCCCGCGCTGGTGACCCCGCTGGACGAGCACGGCAATATTCACTATGAGGCTTTCGGCCGTCAGATCGACGCTCAGATCGAGGCCGGCGTGGACGCAGTGTGCGTCTGCGGCACCACAGGCGAATGCTCCACCATCTCCATCCGGGAGCACATCTCCGCCATGGAGTACTGCGTCAAGCGGGTGAACCGGCGGGTGAAGGTCATCGCCGGCGCGGGGAGCAACGACACCTCCGCCGCCGTCTACCTCTCCCAGCACGCCCAGGACGCGGGAGCGGACGCCCTGCTCCATGTCACCCCCTACTACAACAAGACCAGCCAGGCCGGTCTCATCAAGCACTATGAGTACATTGCGGAGCGCACCGAGCTGCCCATCATCCTGTACAACGTGCCTGGCCGTACCGGGGTGTCCTTCACCGCCGAGACCTATCAGCACCTGGCCCAGAACCCCAAAATCAACGGCGTCAAGGAAGCCAGCGGAAACTTCTCCCTCCTGGCCCACACCCGCTGCATCTGTCCGGACGACTTCTATATCTGGTCGGGCAACGATGACCAGGTGGTCCCCATGATGTCTATGGGCGCCAAGGGGGTCATCTCGGTGGCCTCCAACATCATCCCCCAGGTCATGCTGAAAATGACCCACCTGTGCCTGGCCAACGACTTCGCGGCGGCGGCCAAGCTCCAGATCCAGTATATGGAGCTCATTGACGCCCTCTTCTGTGAGGTCAACCCCATCCCCATCAAGGCCGCCATGAACCTGATGGGTATGGAGGCCGGCCCCCTCCGCCTGCCCCTGTGCGACATTTCGGACCAAAACCGCGCCATGCTCCGTACCGCCATGGAGCGCATGGGCCTGCTGAAGTAGGGAGCCCGCCATGCTGAAGATAATCATTTCGGGCTGTAACGGCCACATGGGACGGGTGGTGGAGTCCCTGTGCCAGTCCGACCCGGAGATTGAGGTGTGCGCTGGCTTCGACGTGCTGGGGAGCGGGGACCGGGAGTTTCCTGTCTTCCCCTCCCCCGCCCAGTTCCAGGGCCAGGCGGACGCGGTCATTGATTTCTCATCCCCCGCCGCCCTGGACGGTCTGCTGGAGTTCGCCCGGAGCAAAAAAATTCCACTGGTGCTGGCCACCACCGGCTACTCCCCGGAGCAGGAGGCCCAGGTGGGAGCCGCCGCCCAATCGGTCCCCATCTTCCGCTCCGCCAACATGTCTCTGGGGATCAACGTCCTGCTGGAGCTGGTGAACAAGGCCGCCGCCGTCCTGGGGAACGGCTATGATATCGAGATCGTGGAGCGCCACCACCGGCGGAAGGTGGACGCGCCCTCCGGGACCGCGTTGATGATCGCCAACGCTGCCGCCCGGGCCTGCGGACATGAGAGCGAGCTGATTTTTGACCGCCACAGCGTCCGCCGCCCCCGGGATCAGAAGGAGATCGGCCTCTCCGCCGTCCGGGGCGGGACCATTGTGGGAGAGCACGAGATCATCTTCGCCGGCCACGATGAGGTGATCGAAATCAAGCACACCGCCTATTCCCGGGAAATCTTCGCCCAGGGGGCCCTGGAGGCCGCCAAATTTATCGCGGGCGTGACCCAGCCGGGGCTTTACGACATGAGCGCTCTGGTCAAATGAGCCATAAGGATGGAGAGAGGAATATGCAGAACTCTGAGGATTTGGAGGCAATCCGGAGCGTGGACGCCGCCCTGGCGGAGATTGAGCGCACCCTGGACCAGATGCTGACCCTGGCCCGCCTGTCCGCCGCCGATTTGACTGTGGACCGGGCCGCTTTGCAAAAAACTCTGGAACGGCTGAAAAACAAGATTGACCATATTGCAGATTGGGTGGAGGCCATGGGCGGCTGTACACCGGACTAGAAAAAAGGTCTCTGCCTGCCAAGGCGGAGACCTTTTTCTTGTACTTTTGAACGGGGTATGCTATAATCGGGCCACCAGAGAAGGTGGACAACGGAGCGGCTGGACCAGCTCGCCACACAGTGCAGGCACATCCGGTAAACTCTACGCATCGTGGATTGCGGTTTCCCAAAAAATCTGTTACTCTTTGTTCAGGAGGCGAGGACACATGGACCAGGAAAAGACCGGAGCCCTCATCCGAACCCTGCGCACCCAGAAGAGCTTGACCCAAAAGGCGCTGGCTGAAGCCGTGGGTGTGGGCGACAAGGCGGTGAGCAAGTGGGAGCGGGGCCAGGGCTGTCCCGATGTGTCCCTCCTTCCAGAATTATCACGGGTCTTGGGCGTCGGGCTGGAGGCACTTCTCTCTGGAACGCTGGACGCCAACGACCAGGAAAGAGGCAACATGAAAAAGTTAAGATTTTACGTCTGTCCCGACTGCGGCAACCTCATCACCGCCGCGGCCGAGGCTGGAGTGTCCTGCTGCGGCAGGAAGCTGCTCCCCCTGGAGGCGCAGAAAGCGGAAGAGGCGGACAAGCTGGAGGTGGAGCAGCTGGACGGCCACTGGTTTATCTCCTCCCCCCACCCCATGACCAAGGAGCACTATGTCTCCTCCGTGGCCCTCCTCACCGGAGACACCCTGTTCCTCCGGCGGCTCTACCCCGAGTGGGATCTGCAGACCCGCATCCCCTGCTTCGGCCACGGGCTCCTGCTGTGGTACTGCACCCGGCACGGGTTATTCCAGCAGATGATATGAAAACCGCTTCTCTATGTGGAGAGAAATGTTTGGATACAGGGAGGAACGAGGATGGGAGACCAATTTATCCGCACCCGGATGCTCATTGGAGACGAACCCCTGGAGCGGCTCCGAAATGCCCGGGTGGCCGTCTTCGGCGTGGGGGGTGTGGGAGGCTATGCCGTTGAGGCGCTGGCGCGGTCAGGCGTTGGCACTTTACACCTATACGACGACGACACAGTGTCGGAGAGCAACCTGAACCGCCAGCTTATCGCCCTCCACTCAACCCTGGGCCAACCCAAGGCGGAGGCGATGGCCCAGCGGGTGCGGGACATCAACCCGGACTGCTGTACAGAGGTTTTTCGGATGTTTTACCTCCCTCAAAACGCGGACCAGGTGGATTTGTCCCAGTACGACTACGTCATCGACTGCATTGACACCGTGACCGCCAAGCTGGAGCTGGTGACAAGGTGCAGCACCTTACATGTAAAGCTCATCTCCGCCATGGGGACGGGCAACAAATTTGACCCCTCCGCCCTTGTCCTGACCGACATCTCCAAGACGGAGGGCTGTCCCCTGGCCCGCACCATCCGGAAGGAACTGCGCCGCCGGGGCATCCACCACCTGAACGTGGTCTACTCCACCGAGCCGCCCGCCGCGCCTCTCCGCCCTGCCCAGAGCGAGGCCCCGGCGGGAGCCGATACCCGGCCAGGCTCCAGTGCCCGGCGGGACACCCCCGGCTCCACCCCCTTCGTCCCCGCCGCCGCCGGCCTGCTGCTGGCCTCCGCCGTGGTCCGGGAGCTGGGACAGTTTTCGCTCCGCCAGTAAAGCATCTCACATCTGCGCTCTGTGGAATACCTTTTTTCCTTTTTTAATCATTAGACCCTCACCGGACAGGTCCCCAGCGGTGTAGCTGGCGTTCACATCGGACACCTTCTCCTCGTTGACGGAAACCCCGCCCTGCTCCACCAGCCGCCGGGCTTCCTTCTTGGAGGGGGCCAGCCCGCACTTGACCATCAGGTCCAGAATGCCGATGGAGCCATTGTTCATATCCGCTTCGGTCAGAGTGGTGGAGGGCACATTGCTCATATCTCCGTCCCCCACAAAGAGAGCCTTGGCGGCCTGCTGCGCTTTGTCGGCCTCCTCCTCCCCGTGGACCAGCTTGGTCAGCTCAAAGGCCAGGATCTCCTTGGCGGTGTTCAGCTGGCTGCCCTCCCACCTGTCCATCTCGTCAATCTGCTCCAGGGGCAGGAAGGTGAGCATCCGCAGGCATTTCAGCACATCGCCGTCCCCTACGTTGCGCCAGTACTGGTAGAACTCGTAGGGGCTGGTCTTGTTGGGGGCCAGCCACACCGCGCCCTTGGCCGTCTTGCCCATCTTCTTCCCCTCGGAGTTGAGCAGCAGGGTGATGGTCATGGCGTGGGCGTCCTTTTGCAGCTTCCGGCGAATGAGCTCGGTCCCCCCCAGCATATTGGACCACTGGTCGTCCCCGCCAAACTGCATGTTGCACCCGTAGTTCTGGAAGAGGTAGTAGAAGTCGTAGGACTGCATAATCATATAGTTGAACTCCAAAAAGCTGAGCCCCTTCTCCATGCGTTGCTTGTAGCACTCCGCCCGGAGCATGTTGTTCACCGAGAAGCAGGCCCCTACCTCCCGCAGGACCTCCACATAGTTCAGCTTGAGCAGCCAGTCGGCGTTGTTAATCATCATGGCCTTGCCCTCGCCGAACTCAATGAACCGCTCCATCTGCTTTTTGAAGCAGTCGCAGTTGTGGCAGATGGTCTCCTCCGTCATCATGGAGCGCATGTCGGTGCGGCCGGAGGGGTCCCCGATCATCCCCGTCCCACCGCCAATGAGGGCGATGGGCCGGTTGCCCGCCATCTGGAGCCGCTTCATCAGGCACAGCGCCATAAAGTGCCCCACATGGAGGGAGTCCGCCGTGGGGTCGAAGCCGATATAGAACACGGCTCTCCCCTCGTTGATCATTTTGGAGATCTCCTCCTCGTTGGTCACCTGGGCGATGAGTCCACGGGCTTTCAGTTCTTCATAACAGGTCATAGCAATTTCTCCTTTTCGTCATATTCGTCACAATTCAAGTTCAAAAATCAGCGGGAGCTGGACTGCTCCGCCGGGGTCTGGCGGGCAAGAATCACGTTGTAGAGCACCACGCTGCCCACCACAACGACCGCTCCCACCAGGGACAGCGGTCCGATGAGCTCGTGGTAAAATACCGCCACCAGAATGGGGTTGAGCACCGGTTCAATGCCGGAGACCAGGCTGGCCGTGATAGGCGGGGTGGTCCGCAGGCCCTCCACCATGAGGATATAGGCCAGCCCCACTTGGAATACCCCCAGGATCACCAGGCTGAACAGCGCCGGAGTATCCAGCGGAGGTTCCTGCATCAGAAAGGGCAGGCCCACGACGGTACTCACCGCGGCCCCCCAGAAGACCGAGCAGATGCCGTCCCCGTCGGGCATCTCGTTGACCATGAACACTCCGGCGTAGGACAGCCCGGACAGCAGGGCCAGCACATTCCCCAGCATCCCGCCCGCCGACAGGCCGTCCACAAAGAAGAGCACCACACCCCCCAGCACAAACACGCTGGTGATCAGGTCCAGCCGTCCGGGCCGCTTCCCCAAAAAGAGGACCGAGAGCAGAATGACGAAGATGGGGGCGGTGAACTGTAAAATAATGGCGTTGGCCGCGGTGGTCAATTTGTTGGACATGGCGTACAGAATGTTGGTCCCGCAGACCGACAGGGCCCCTAAAAGTATCCAGCGGTTCATCCGGAGCCTGTGGCGGGCCGCCTTCATATACACGCCGATGACCACCAGGGCGATGGCGGTGCGTCCCCCGTTGATGGCCATGCCGCCCCAGGGAATCACCTTGATGCACAGGCCCCCAATGCTGTACAGTACAGCGGCCAGGAAGACGCAGAGGGTCCCTTTTTGACGCGCTGACAAAACAATCACTTCCTTACAAAAAGCCCCCTGCCCGGAATCCGGACAGAGGGCGTCATGACGCGATACCACCTCTGGTTTGTCCGCCCCTCGCGGGGAGGACCTCATGGAGCGCGTGGCTCCGGCGCGGTAACGGGCGCGGTCCGGCCTGTCCCCTACTGCGCCGGACGGCGGTTCAGGCGGCTGCTCCAAGGGGTATTCACGCGGACCTCTCTCCCCCGTTCCACCCACCCGGGGGCTCTCTGTGCAGAGACTGCCGCGCTACTCTTCCTCTTCCTCGCAGTGGTCACACTGTACCACACTTTTCTTCCCTTGTCAACCGTGAAATCCTATCGGTCCTCGCTCTTTTTGCTGTAAACCAGCTCCGCAAACTGTCCATACCGCCCCACCTCATCCAGACAGAACCGCCGCAGCCCCTCCTTCTGGGTAAACAGCGGGATACCCTCTCCCAGCAGGACGGGGGCGACCTGGATAATCAGGCGGTCCACCATGTCCCGCTCCAGCAGAGGGGCCAGGATGGTGTTCCCTCCAATGACCCAGATGTTTTTGTCCGCCCCCAAAGCCGTTACAAATTCCGGGACGCTGCCGCTCACCGGAATAAAACCGGGCTGGGGCAGGCGCTCTCTGTGGGTAAAGACGTAGTTTTCAGTGGTGGGGTAGATGCTGGCGGCGTCCTCAAGGCCCGCGATCTCCTCAAAGGTCCGCCGGCCCATCAGGGTAACATCCATGTTTCGGTAAAAGCACTCGTATCCGGTCTCCTCCGCGCTCCCCGTCTGGTGCAGCCAGTCCAGCCCGTGGCGCTTGTCGGCCAGATAGCCGTCCAGGGTCACGCAGCCATAAAAATAGACGCTCATGCAGCTCCTCCTCTGTCCGCCCCCGCTCTCCGAGGCACGGCTGTTTGAAACCTATTATACGAAAAATGGCAGGAAAATACAAGAGACGGGCTGGCTCTTCTCCCCTTTTCTTTGTTTCTCAGACGAAAATTCCCGGTTTTACTTGACTGACCGCATATTTTCTGTTAAAGTGGTCCTTAACTTCATTTTTTAGGAATATTTTGCTGTATAAAATTGGAAAAACAGGAGGACGCTGGATCTATGGAACAACATCACAGAGGACAGTGGGGCAGCAACCTGGGCTTTCTGATGGCTGCTGTGGGCTCCGCGGTGGGTCTGGGCAACATCTGGGCCTTCCCCTACAAGATGGGCGCCAGCGGCGGATTCGCCTTTTTGGTAATTTATCTGATCCTGGCCGCCACCGTGGGCTTCAGCATTATGCTGTGTGAGCTGGCCATTGGACGCAGAGCGGGCCGCAGCGTGCTGGTGAGCTATCAGCAGGTGGGCGGCAAAATGGGGACCCTGCTGGGCTTTCTGGCCATACTCTCCCCCTTCCTCATCCTCAGCTTTTATACTGTGCTGGGCGCCTACTGCATTGAATATATGGCCCTGAACCTGACCGATCTGGCCTTCGGGGCGGCCTCCCTGGCGGGCGTACACGTTGAGTCTATGGCGCTGAACCTGGCGGGCATGAGCGGAGAGGACACCTTTAGCGCCATGCTCACCAACCAGTTCAGCTCGGTGGCCTTCACCTTTCTCTTTATCGCGGTCTGTTTCCTGATCATCCGGGGCGGCATCAAGGACGGTATTGAGCGGTTCAACAAGGTGGGGATGCCCGCCCTGTTCTTTATGCTGGTCATTGTCATCCTCCGGGCGGTCACACTGCCCGGAGCCAGCGAGGGTCTGGCCTTCATGTTCGCCCCCAACTTTACCCCGCTGAAGGAGGACTTTTTGGGCGTGCTCTCCACCGCCGGCGGTCAAATGTTCTTCTCCCTCTCCCTGGCCATGGGAATCACCGTCACCTACGGCTCCTACCTGAGCAAAAAGGAGAGCTTAGTCAAAAATTCCCTCATCATCATCATCTCAGACACCCTGGTGGCCATTATGGCAGGCATGGCCGTCCTCCCCGCCGCCTTTGCCCTGGGCGGGTCTGGGGCGGAGAAGGCGGGGCCCAAGCTGCTGTTCATTACCCTCCAGGACGTATTCAACGCCATGGGCCCCACCGGTCCCCTGTTCGGCGTGCTGTTCTATCTGCTGGTCCTGCTGGCCGCCATCACCTCCGCCATCGCCCTGCTGGAGGTGCTGGTCACCTTCCTGTCCGACCAGGCCGTTCTGAAAGGCAAGACCCCCAACCGGAAGAGGCTGGTGACCCTCGCCTGCCTGGCCGTCTTCGCCGAGGCCATCCTGGTGGCTGTCGATGGTCTGGGCTCCAACGGCCTGTGGATTCCCTTCCAGAGTACCGGCCTGCCCTTCTCCGCAACCTGGCTGGACTTTATGGACTCCATCTCGGAGGGTGTGGCGATGCCCCTGGGCGCGCTGCTCATGTCCCTCTGGATTGGCTGGTTCGCGGGTCCTAAGCTGGTCCGGGAGGAGATCGAGCAGAGCGGCCACAAAATGAGCCAGAGGCTGTACAATTTCTTCTGGGTCTGCATCGGTATCGTTGCCCCCATCTGTATGGCCTTCATCCTCTTCGGACAGCTTGTCCAGTTTTTTACCAAGTAGGCAAACACACAGGCCGCGCAGCATATCACGCTGCGCGGCCTGTCTGTCTCAGCGGTCCTGGACCAGCTCGATGGCCTCCTTGCCGGTGACGTGGTCCAGCTCCATCTCCAGCATACACAGGGGCTCCCACTCCTTTTGGATGACCTGCTTCCGGTCCTCCACTGTGCTGTCCGGGGCATATTTCAGGGCCAGCTTCTCAATGGCCGCCCGCTTCTCCCCCTCGTCCTCCAAAATCCGGACCCGCCCGAAAGCGATGACGCTCCGGAAGTAACTGGTGTACTCCTCCGGGACGATCTGGTCCTGGTCGATGACGCAGAAGGAGGCCTTCTCACAGCGGCGGATGGCATCCAGCTTGTGGCCGCTCCTGGCACAGTGAAAGTAGAGGCTCCCCCCGTCGTATACGTAGCTCAGGGGGACGGCGTAGGGGTAGCCGTCCTCCCCCGCCAGAGCCAGCACCCCCGAGCTCCCCCGGGACAGCACAGCCGCGGTCTCCTCCTGGGAGAGCAGCTGTTTTTTTCTGCGCATTGCAGGAAACATATCTGTTACCTCCTATTTTTTAACCCTTTTCCCGGTTGAGATCGGAAGCTGCCGTCCCTTATAGGCAAGAGCAGCTGATCGAGTGAAGGGACTATTTTTTGGAGCCGGAGCGCTTCCGGCCCCCTTTTTTTCGATAGCTCTCCGCCTGGTCCAACAGCTCCGCCGCGCTCTTCCGCAGGGCGTCAGTGACCGCCGCGCCGCCAATGAGACGGGCCAGCTCCTCCTCCCGCCCCTGCCGCTCCAGCAGAGCCACCCTGGTGTAGGTGCGGCCCTCCTCCTCTCCCTTCTGCACCATGAAGTGGATATCCGCCATAGCGGCGATCTGGGGCAGGTGGGTGACGCACAGCACCTGCTTGCAGCCCGCCACGTCCGCCATCTTCTCGGCCACCTTCTGGGCCGCCCGGCCAGAGACCCCAGTGTCCACCTCATCAAAGACCAGGCTCCCGATGCCGTCGTCCTCCGCCAGCACGTTTTTCAGCGCCAGCATGATGCGGGCCAGCTCGCCGCCCGAGGCCACCTTCTGAATGGGGCGCAAACTCTCCCCCAGGTTGGCGGACATGAGGAACTGCACCTGATCCATGCCGGTGTCGTCCATGCCGTCCTCCCCGGGGAGGGGGGCGAAATCGGTGACAAACTGCACCTTGGGCATATCCAGCTGGCGCAGCTCCTCCTGCACCCGCTTCTGCAGCCGGTCCGCCGCCTGAAGCCGGGCCTGGGTGAGGGCCTGTCCCCGCTGGACCGTCCGCTTCCGGGCCCTTTCCAGCTCTCCGCCCAGCCGCTGGACCGTGTCGTCCGCGTCCTGGATCTGCTCCAGCTCCTGCCGGCTTTTTTCCAGAAACGCCAGCATATCGTCCACCGTGGGGCCGTACTTCTTTTTCAGCCGGTAGATCACGTCCAGACGGCTCTCCAAGCGGTCCAGCTCCTCCGGGGAGAAGTCAAACCCCTCCGCGAAATCCCGCACATGCTCCGCCGCGTCCTCCGCGGAGCAGCGGAGGCTGGTGAGCTTTTCGGCCAGCTCCTCCAGCTGGGGGCCCAGCCGGGCTACCGAGCGCACCGCCCCCTCCGCCTCCCCGATGAGGTCGCAGGCCCCCCGGCTGTCCTCCCCGCCGAACAGGGCGAACTGGGCCTCCTGCACCGCCTCCATCAGCTTGCCTGCCCCCCGGAGCAGGTCCCTCCGGGCGTCGAGCTCCTCATCCTCTCCGGGGCGCAGCTCCGCCCGCTCCAGCTCCCTGATCTGGTACTCCAGGGTATCCACCCGCCGGGAGCGCTCCGCCTCGTCCATCTCCAGGGCGGCAATCTCCCGGCGGAGCCTGGCCATGTCCCGGTAGGCGGCGCGGTAGTCCTCCAGCAGAGGCGCGGTCTTGCCAAAGCTGTCCAGATACCCCAGGTGGGAGGCGGGGTCCAGCAGCTGCTGTCCATCGTGCTGGCCGTGGATGTTCAGCAGCTGCCGCCCCAGCTCCCGGAGCTGGGCCACCGTCACCGGCCGGCCGTTGACCCGGCACAGGTTTTTGCCGTCCACCCGGATCTCCCGCTGAAGGAGCAGCTCCTCCTCCTGGGACCCCAGGCCGTTCTCCTCCAGCCAGGGCAGGGCGGGCAGGCCGGTGAACACCGCGGTGACCAGGGCGGACTTTGCCCCGGTGCGGATCAGCTCCCGGCTGGTGCGCTCCCCCAGAACGGCGCTGATGGCGTCAATTACGATGGACTTGCCCGCGCCCGTCTCGCCGGTGAGCACATTGAAACCGCCGCCAAATTCAATGTCCACCGCCTCGATGATGGCAATATTTTCGATATGAAGCAATGAGAGCATGGTTGTTTCTGTCTCCTTCTCTGCCCCTACTTGAGGAGCTTGTGAACCTCGCTGCTGAACTGCTGGGCGGACTGGCTGTCCCGCATGATTAAAATACCGGTGTCATCCCCCGCCAGGCTGCCCACCATGCCCAGAATGTCCATGTTGTCCAAGGCGGAGCAGGCGGCGGAGGCCAGGCCGGGCATGGTCCGCACCACCACGATATTTTGCGCCAGGTCCACGGAGAGCACCCCCTCCTTGAAGATGTTCCTCAGACGGGTGTCCTCGGCGGCGGCCTTGCGCTCCGAGACGGTGTAGCGGTATCCGCCGCCGCTCATCAGCTCCTTCACCAGCCGCAGTTCCTTGATGTCCCGGGAGATGGTGGCCTGGGTGGCAGAAAAACCCCGCTGCCGCAGCTCGGCGAGCAGCTGCTCCTGGGTGTCCACGTCCCTGGTGCGTATGATGTTCAGGATTTCCCCTTGACGCGCGTTTTTCATAGAGCGGTCCCCCTCAGCTTTTGGTTGATGACTTGATAAAAATTCCGGTTGGACAGCCGGACCAGGCGGGTGTACCGGGAGGAGCGGCTGATCTCCACCCGGTCCCCCCCGTTCAGGCGCACCGCCTTGCCCCCATCCACTGACAAGTATAAATACTTGCGGTTCCCTCTGGGGAGCTGGACGGTCACGATCCGCTCCGGTCCGAAGACCATGGAGCGGGCGGACAGCTGATGGGCGCACACCGGGGTGATGATGATGCCCTGGGAGGTGGGCTCCACGATGGGACCGCCCGCCGCCATGGAGTAGGCGGTGGAGCCGGTGGGGGTGGCCACAATGACCCCGTCCCCCGTGACTGAGGCCACCTGGGTCTGGTCGGCCAGCACCTCCAGCTCCGCCACCCGGGCCACTGAGCCCTTGGAGAGGACCGCGTCGTTCAGGGCGATGTCCTGGCTGATGAGCCGGTTCCCCCGGAGGAGCCTGACATCCAGCATCATTCGCTCCTCAGTGGCGTACCCCCCGTGGGCCAGGGAGGCCAGCAGGGGCAGCTCGCTGCGCTCCAGCTCCGCCATAAAGCCCACGCTGCCCATGTTGACTCCCAGCACCGGGACCTCGTGGAGGGCGGCGTCCCGGGCGGCGTGGAGGATGGTCCCGTCCCCTCCGAAGCAGATGAGCAGGTCCGCGCCGGACAGCTGGCTGTGGAGATCGGACAGCTCCACGTGCCGGGGCAGCTCCAGCCGGTCCCCCTTCCGGGGCTGGAAGGGCAAACAGAGTACCGTGTGGGCCCCGGCCCGCTCCAAAATCTTCCGCGCCTCCATCGCCGCCCGAAGTCCCCGGTCCCGGTAGGGGTTGGAGCTGAGGATGATATTCATGGCTGTTTCTCCTTCCAGACGCTGTGTGACGCCTCCACCAAGGCCCTCAGATCGCTGCGGTAGGGGATGCCTGCCCCGGCGGAGAGAAGTCCCAGATATTCGATGTTGCCCTCCGGACCCTTAATAGGGGAAAAGGTAATATCCTTTACAGTGAAATCCGACTGGGCGGCGTGCTCCAGGAAGCTGGACAGCACCTCCAGGTGGACCTCCGGGTCCCGGACCACCCCGTTCTTCCCCACCTTCTCCTTCCCGGCCTCGAACTGAGGCTTGACAAGGCAAACCCCTTGCCCCTCCGCCGCCATCAAGGGCCGGAGGGCGGGCAGGATCAGACGCAGGGAGATGAAGGACACGTCCACCGAGAAGAAGTCCAGCGCCTCCGGGATCTGCTCCGCCGTCAGATAGCGGGCATTGGTGCGCTCCATACACACCACCTGGGGGTGGGTGCGCAGCCGCCAGTCCAGCTGGTTGCGGCCCACATCCACGGCGTACACCCGGGCCGCCCCGTTCTGAAGCATACAGTCGGTGAAGCCGCCGGTGGAGGCCCCAATATCGGCGCAGGTCCTCCCCTCCAGCCGGATGGGCCAGAGCTGCATGGCCTTTTCCAGCTTCAGCCCCCCCCGGCTGACATAGCGCAGGGCCCTGCCCCGCACCTCGATTTGGGCGTCCTCCCCCACCGGGGTCCCCGCCTTCACCGCCTTCTGGCCGTCCACATAGACCTCCCCCGCCATGATGACAGCCTGGGCCTTCTGACGGCTCTCCGCCAGGCCCAGCTCGGTGAGCGCTACATCAAGACGGCGCTTTGCCATTTTTGAGCACCTCCAGCGTCCTGCGGGCGATCCCCGCCCCATCCAGGTCCAGTTTTTCCTTCAGCAGAGCGGTTTTTCCATGGGTCACAAAGCCCGCGCCGCAGTTGAGGAGCAGAATTTTTGCCGAAATCCCGGCCTCCTCCAGCCGGGCGGCCAGCCGCTCCCCCACGCAGCCCTGGCCGGCGCACTCCTCCGCCGCCACCATGACTCCGGTTTTTTGGACGGACCGCTCCACCACACCGGGAACCAGGGGGGTCAGCTGGCTGAGCTTGACTACCTCCGCCCGGACCCCCTGGGCCTCCAGCAGGCCGGCGGCGGTGAGGAGCTCGTTGATCTGGACGCCATAGCCCACCAGCGTGACATCCTCCCCGGACCGGAGGACGCAGGCCGGTTTGGGTCCGGAGTCCCCGGTGTAGGGTCCCTCCCCCCCTCTGGGGTAGCGCACCGCCACCGGACCCTCCAGGTGGAGAACCGCCCGCTCCAGCATGGACTTCAGCTCCGCGAAGCTGGCCGGCGCGAGCAAGGTCATGTGGGGGACGGTGTTCAGATAGGCCAGGTCGAAGAGGCCGTGGTGGGTCTCTCCGTCCTCCCCCACCAGCCCGGCCCGGTCCACTCCCAGCACGATGTGGAGGTTGTCCAGCGCCGCATCGTGGAGCAGCATGTCGTAGGACCGCTGGAGGAAGGTGGAGTACACCCCGAAGACCGGGACTGCCCCCTGCTTGGCCATTCCAGCTGCCATGGTGACCGCGCAGCCCTCGGCGATACCCACGTCAAAAAACCGCCCGGGAAATTTTTGGGCGAACTCCTCCAGCCCGGTTCCCCCCATCATGGCGGCGGTGATGGCGCACACCCGTTTGTCCCGCTCCGCCAGCCGGGTCAGGGTCTGGCCAAAGACAGCGGAGAAATTTTCTTGGGCGCGGGCCTTGGGCTGTCCCGTCACTGGCGAGAAGGGAGAGACCCCGTGAAAAGCGTCCGGGTTCTCCTCCGCAGGCAGAAAGCCCTTTCCCTTTACGGTCTTGATGTGGAGCAGCACCGGGCCGTCCAGCTCCTTGGTGTACCGCAGAATTCGGGTCAGGTAGGACAGATTGTGCCCGTCCACCGGCCCCAGATAGGTAAAGCCCATGTCCTCAAACATGCTGCATGGGAGCATACTCTGTTTCAGGGCCTGCTTCATGCGGTGGGTCACCCGGTAGACCGCACGGCCTGGGGTGGTGGCCTGCATGATCCGGCGGTAGTACTTTTTGAAGGTGAGGTACTGGGGCCGCAGCCGCTGTCTGGCCAGGTGGTCGGCCACCCCGCCCACGTTGGGGGCGATGGACATGCCGTTGTCGTTGAGAATGACCAGAATCTGCTGGCCGCACTTGCCCGCGTTGGACAGCCCCTCATAGGCCAGACCTCCGGTGAGGGCCCCGTCCCCGATGAGGGCCAGCACCCGGTAGTCCTCCCCCAGCACGGTCCGGGCCCGGGCCATCCCCAGGGCCACCGCCACCGAGTTGGAGGCGTGGCCGGCGATAAAGGCGTCGTGGACACTCTCTCCCGGCTTGGGGAAGCCGGCGATGCCCCCGTACTGGCGCAGAGTGGACATGGCCTCCCGCCGCCCGGTGAGCATTTTATGGGGGTAGCACTGGTGGCCCACGTCAAAGACCAGCCGGTCCACCGCCGTATCGAATACCCGGTGAACCGCCACTGTCAGCTCCACCGCCCCCAGGTTGGAGGCCAAATGCCCCCCGGTCTGGGACACGCTGTCCACCAGCTCCCGGCGCAGCTGCGCGCATAGGGCCTCTCCCTCCTGGTCTGTTATGGACTCCAGCAGGGGGTGGTATCCCTTTTTCTCCAAAGCCGCCAATATGCTTCCCCTCTTCAGCAAAAAATTCTCTCTCCGGCGCGGTTCAAGCGTTCCGCTCCGCCAGCCGCCGGGCCAGCCAGATGTGGAACTCGGGGGCGGAAAATTCCGCCAGAGCATCCACTGCCTCCTGGGTCAGGCGCTCCACCAGGGCGGCGCAGCCCTCCAGGCCCAGAGCGGTGACAAAGGTGTTTTTTTCATTGGTCCGGTCGGAGCCTGCGGACTTGCCCAGCTCCTGGTCGCTTCCTGTGACATCCAGCATGTCATCCCGGACCTGGAAGGCGCGGCCCAGGGCCTGGGCGTACTGGCGGACCCGCTCCCGCTGCTCTTGGGTCCCGCCGGCGGCAATGCAGCCCAGCTCCGCCGCCGCCGCAATCAGCGCCCCGGTTTTCAGACGCTGCAGCAGCTCCAGCTCTCCCAGGTCCATGGAGCGCCCCTCCCCTGCGATATCCAGGGCCTGTCCTCCCACCATTCCGGCGGGTCCGGCGGCTTGAGACAGACAGCGCACCGCCGCCGCAATCCGCTCCCCGGGCAGCGCCGCCTCCGCCAGACAGCCAAAGGCGGCGGTGAGCAGGCCGTCCCCGGCCAGGATGGCGGTGGCCTCCCCGTAAACGATGTGGTTGGTGGGCCGTCCCCGGCGCAGGCTGTCGTTGTCCATGGCGGGCAGGTCGTCGTGGATCAGGGAGTAGGTGTGTACCATCTCTACCGCGCAGGCGAAGGGCAGAGCGGCCTCGGGCTCCCCGCCGCACATCCGGCAGGTCTCCAGGGTCAGCACCGGGCGCACCCGCTTCCCGCCGGCCAGCAGAGAATACTCCATGGCCTCCTGGAGGGCGGCGTACCGGGCGTCCCCGCGAAACAGTCCGCCCAGCGCCTCCTGAACCAGGGCGGCGTCCTGGGCCATCTGCTGTGTAAAGTCAAATTCCATGTCAGCCTTCCTCCGGGAAGGGCAGCTCCTCCGACGCGGTCAGCAGTGTGACCTTCTGCTCCGCCTCGTCCAGCTGGCGGGTACACTCCCGCAGCAGACCCGCCCCCTCCTCAAACAGGGTCATAGCCTGCTCCAGAGGGGCGTCCCCCCGCTCCAGGAGGGAGACGATCTCCTCCAGTCTGGTCATGGATGCCTCAAAATTCAATCCTTCTTGCTCCGCCATAGGGCAAACTCCTTCCATCTTCTAAATTTCCCGCGCCTCTACCCGGCAGCGCAGCGTTCCATCGGACAGCCGCAGCAGAAGCCGGTCCCCCGCCGCGGCGTCCCCTGCCGAGGTGAGCACCCGGCCGTCCTCCCGCCGGGGAATGGCGTAGCCTCGGCCCAGCACCTTCAGGGGGCTCATGGCGTCCAAGGCGGAGGCCAGACGGCCCAATCTCTCCCGCTGTCCCGACAGGCAGCGCTCCCCACCGTGGGACAGGCGGCGGCTGTGGTAATCCAGCAGCAGGCGCTTGTTTTGAAAATAGGCCGCCGGCTCAGTCATACTGCGGCTTCTGGACAGCCGGTCCAGGGCTTGGCGGTATCCGGCCAGCCGCCGCCCCATGGCGTGCTCCAGGCGGGCCTGGATCTGCTCCAGCCCGGCGCGTACCTCCCGCTGGTCGGGCACGGCCAGCTCTGCGGCGTTGGAGGGGGTGGCCGCCCGCAGGTCCGCCGCGAAGTCCGCAATGGTCACATCGGGCTCGTGGCCTACGGCGGAGATGACGGGGAGCTCCGAGGCGGCAATGGCCCGGGCCACGACCTCCTCATTAAAGGCCCACAGGTCCTCCATGGAGCCGCCCCCCCGGCCGGTGATAATCAAATCGGCCACCCTGTACCTGTTGGCCCATCGGATGGCGGAGGCGATCTCCTGGGCCGCCCCCTCCCCCTGGACCCGAACGGGGAGCACCCGCACCCGGGTCATGGGCCAGCGGGACTTCAAAATGCGCAGCATGTCCCGCACCGCCGCCCCCGCCGGGGAGGTCACCAGGGCGATGGTCCCGGGGAAGGGCGGCAGGGGCTTTTTTCGGCTTTGGTCGAAGAGCCCCTCCTCCAGGAGCCGGCGCTTCAGCTGCTCAAAGGCGGTGTGCAGGTCCCCCGCCCCCTCCGGAACCAGGCGGGTACAGTAGAGCTGGTACTGGCCGTCCCGGGGAAAGACGGTCACCCGGCCCGCCGCGATGACCTGCATCCCGTTCTCCGGCTGGAAGCGCAGCGAGGCCGCGTCCCCCCGGAACATGACGCAGCGCAGGGCGCCCTCCCCGTCCTTGAGGGTGAAGTAGTGATGTCCCGAGGGGTAGAGCCGGCAGTTGGACAGCTCTCCCCGGACCAGCAGGTTGGACAGCAGCCGGTCCCGGTCCATAAACCCTTTGATATACTGTCCCACCTGGGCGGGGGTCAGGATGGAGATACCCAAGGTGTTTCCCTCCTTTCTGCCGCCAGCGCCCGGTGCGTGAGGACCGCGGTCCCTATGGCGTTGTCGGTGGAATACTGGGGCTGGGCGAAGATGGCCTGGCAGAATTCCGTAAGCACATAGCGCAGCCGCTGGTTGGAGGCCACCCCGCCGGAGCACAGCACCGGCAGCCCGGGCCAGCGGTTCTGGGCCTCCACCGTGACCAGCCGCACCGTCCGGACCACCGTCTCAATGGCGAAGCGGGCGATATCCGCCGGGGGCTCTCCCCTCTGCACCATGGACTTCACCTTGTTTTCCATCCCGGACAGAGAGAAGGTGAGGCCGTCCAGCTTCACCGCGAACCCCTCCGCGCTCCCCTGCCGGGACAGCTCGTCCAGCGCCTTGCCCGCCGGGAAGGGCAGCTCCAGCAGGACCCCGGTGCGGTCGATGAGCTGACCGGCGGAGAGGTCGCTGCTCCCCCCGATGATCTCGGTGCGCAGCCCGGTTCCCTCCGGCCAGACCCACAGCAGCTCGGTGGTTCCGCCGGACAGATGCCAGGCCAGAAAAGGTCTATCCAGCAGCTCCATCCGTCCGGCGGACCAGGCGGCGGCGGCCAGATGCCCCTCCTGGTGGGACCAGGAAAAGAAGGGCACGCCTAAGACGGCGGCCAGTCCCCGCCCCTGGGAGGCCCCCGCCAGAAAGCAGGGCATATAGGAGCCCTCCACATTCCGGGGACGGGTGCTGGCTCCCACGGCGCGGAGGGGGCCGTTCGGTCTCCCCTCCTCGCTCAGGCCGCGGAGCAGCTCCGGGAGGCGCTTGATGTGCTGAAACAGGGCATCGCTCTGCCGCAGTCCCAGTTCTCCGGGGCGCACCTCTAAAAGGCGGCTCCGGTTCACCCCCTCCTGCCCGTCAAAGAGGGCGGCGGAGGTGGTGTAGTTGCTGGTATCCAGACCCAGAACCGTCATCACCCTTCCTCCTCTGGCCGGTCCGGTCTGGGCGGGGTGTCGGGAAATTCCGCCCGGACAAAGGAGCCCAGGATGCCATTGAGGAAGGAGACCACCTCCACCGGCTCGTAGCCCTTGGCAATCTCCACCGCAGCGTTAATGGCGGCGGCGTTGGGGACCTCGGGCATGTACAGGACCTCATACATGGCGGTGCGCATAATGGCGGAGGCCATGCGGGGAATCCGGGCGAAGGACCAGCCCACAGCGTACCGGCTGATATAGTCGTCCAGCTCCGCCCCGTGGTCATGGACCCCCAGCACCAGCGCCCGGATATAGGCCTCCTGCTTCTCGTTGGGGTACTGGGCGTAGAGGGGAAGCTCCTCCGCCAGCTCCTGGAAGCGCTCCTGGGTCAGCTGGCTGTCCAGCACCTCCTGTCCGCTCAGCGCTCCAAAGCTCAGGGAAAAAATCATATGCACTGCAATCTCTCGGGCAACGCCTCTTGTCATATGGTATATCCTCCTATTTCTTTTTTCCACTTATCCCCTCTATTATATACATGAATATACAAAAAAGGAAGTCCCAATTTGCAAAACGGGCTGGAAAATTTGTTCGCTGTCCCGGGTGTTCCCTCCCTCCCGCCATGCGAACAGCAAAACGGACCGCCATGTACGGCGGTCCGTTTGGGGACTCAGCGGTAGAAGTTGTGGCCTCCCAGGGTTGCCACGTACTCCTTGTTTTTGGCGGCCCAGCTGTAGTTGGTGGAATCGAAGTACAGCGCTCCCTTGGTCAGCTCCACCTCGCCGCCGTCCAGCACCAGCTTTGCGGCCAGGATGCTGGAGGAGTTGGGGGTGCGGTCCGCCAGCGCGCCCGAGCGGTAGGGGCTGAACTGGTTCTTCTGGGCCAGCACCCCCTGCACCGTGTCGGGGTAGGCGGGGTGGTTCACCCGGTTCATCACCACGTTGCCCACCGCGATCTTTCCCTCCAGAGGCTGATTGCCGCTCTCGGCGTAGATGATCCGGGACAGCCAGAACAGCGCCTCCTGGTCATAGAAGGTCTCTCCGGACTGGAGGGGCTCGGTCCCCCGGGTCACCAGCACCGTCTTGCTCGCCTGGTCCCAGCCCACCGTGGCGTTCAGGGCCTTGGCCACCGCGCTCAGGGGGACGGTCAGGCGGTTTTCCACAATCTGCACCCCGCCTGGGATGTAGATGTGCCGCTCATTGGCCACCATATAGAGGTTCCCCACTGTGGCGGTCAGCCAGAACTGGTCATTGCCCAGGGTGAGGGTGGAGCCGTCCCAGCCCGTCTGAACGGTGCTGTCCAGCAGCTGGGCCATGGGGACCAGGGCCACATAGGTCACACCGTCCTTCCGGAACTGCCCGATATCCGGCGGAGCGGGTATGCCGTCAATCAGCAGCGCGCTGTCTCCAGTCTCCTCGGGCTCCGCAGGTTCTCCAGCTTCCCCGGACTCCTCAGACTCTGGAGCGGGCGGTTCCCCCTCCTGGGCAGTCTCCCCCTCCAGGATGGTGTCTCCCTCCTGGGCGGGAGAATCGCCGGTCTGTTCCTCCGATGGGCCGGCCTCCTCTGAGACATCTGCGTCAGTCTCAAGCGTCCCCTCCTGAGAGACGGCGCTCTCCTCCTCTGGCAGCAGGGCGGCGGACGGCTCCTCGGGGACCGCGGCGGCACCCATCAGGAGGAGTAAGGCAAAGGCGCTGAGCACGATGGAGAAAAGCTTGCGTGTCATTGTCTTCACTCCCATGGATACAAATCCTGTCAAATTGATGACAGCGAAAAGCAACTGGCTGTTACTTTTGTAACCACATTGTAACCAAATTCAAAAGGCGGCGCAAGGGCAAAAGTGCCCATATTTCAGGGGGCCAAGTTGTGTATTTTATCTGAATCAGCAAGGTATAACTGTATATTTTCCCAAATTTTCCTGGAGCAGCCAATTTCCGAGCCTCCCTGACAATTGAAACGCCGCCCTTCCTGTCCGGCGGAGACAGGGCGGGCGGCGGCGGGATTCGGAGGCTCAGATGCCCCGGTTCAAAGTCTTGCGCAGCTGGATTCTGCCCGCCAGAGCCTGGTCGATCATATCCAGGAACTTTTGTTTGTCCTCGGGCAGTCCCCCCTTGAGAGGCAGGTAGTTGGAGGCGTGATTGCTGGTGAAGTGGAGGGGGTCCACATCCAGGTGCTCCAGAAGCAGGCGGCACTCCTCCAGCACATGGCTGGCGGAGCACACCTCAAACCGCCCGGCCAGCACGTCCTCCCCCAGGGGGGTCCCCTTGGCGGGGGCGAAGGTCATAGCGGACAGGTGGCGGGGCCGCATGGCGTTAATCATGCTGGCGGTGGACAGGATATGCTCCCGCCAGTCTCCCCCCTCCCCGTTGGCCCCGGTCATGCCCAGGATGATGGTGACCCACAGGTCGATCCCCGCCTCCACCAGCCGCTGGCCCGCCAGCAGCATCTGATCGGCGGAGCAGCCCTTGCGGATGAATTGCAGCACCTGGTCGCTGCCGCTCTCCACCCCCAGATAGGCCCGGGACAGACCCGCCTCGCGGAGGGTCCGCAGCTCCTCCGGCGTCTTGGACAGGGTGCTCTTGGGCCCGGCGTAGAGGGTGACCTTCTCCAGCTTGGGGAAGGTTTTGTACAGCTTGCCCAGAATTTGCAGCAGCTCCTCCGTCTTCATGATGATGGCGTCCCCGTCCATCAGAAAGACCCTCTGCAGCCCCGGACCGTAGTAATCCCGGGCCATGTCGATGTCCTCCAAAATCTCCGGTACGGGCCGGATGCGGAATTTTTTCTCCTTGTACATCCCGCAGAAGGTACACTGGTTGTTGGAGCAGCCGATGGTACATTGCAGCAGGTAGCTCTTCCACTCCCCCGGCGGCCGGTAGAGCAAATCGCTGTCATAGCGCATATTGCAAAGCTCCTTTCCTTTACAGGCTTTCCACAGGCTGGCCGTCCCGGAAAACCTTTTTGATGTTCTTTTCCGCCTTGCTCCTGGGCAGCATGACCTCCCGCCCGCAGCCCTGGCAGCGCAGCTTGAAGTCCATCCCCACACGCAGCACAAGCCACTCCCCGCTGCCGCAGGGGTGGGGCTTCTTCATCCTTAAAATATCACTGACGTGGATGTCCATATGCTCCCTCCCTCTGTGTTCTTAAAACTCCGGACTGCCGCTGAAGAAGCGGATGATCTCCTCCGCGCTGACCGGGCCCATCTCATTCGCGTCCACCCCCACATCGTACCGTAGAAGGCCCGCCTCGCGCTGCTCCAGATTGTAGTCTCTGTGGTTGTGCTGGTGTCCGTGGAGGTGGACCGCCCCCCGGTAAAAGCCGTTCCACTCCGCAACGGGGTAGTGAAACAGGACAAACCGCGTATTCAGGCAGGTGATCTCTTTATAATGCTGGATGGACGCGAACAGGGAGGGATCAAAGTGAGGGCTGTCCACAAAGCGGTCGTGGTTCCCCTTGACGAGGTGCTTTTTCCCCTGAAGGGAGCTCAGACACTCCGCTGCCAGCTCGGCGCCCTTCATGGTAACATCTCCGAGGATATAGACCTCATCGTCATAGGATACCCTGCTGTTCCACCGCTGAATCAAGGCCAAGTTCATCTCCTCCGCGCTGTGGAAGGGCCTTCCGGTGTGGAGAATGATTTTTTCGTGGTAAAAATGCAGGTCTGCTGTAAAGTATATTATATTGCCTCCCCCTCTCCCGCGCCGCCCGGTCCAGGCGGCCTGTCAATCAATTTTCCTTGTCAGCGTTCCGCCCTCCAGCGTCCAGCGGGTCAGCAGCTGGTTGCTCCACCGGTAGGTGAGGATGGCGGTCTCATCAAACATACGGAAGCCATCCTCAAAGACGAACTCCTTCTCAAAGGAGTGCTGAAATATGACTGTACCCCCTGCTGCCGGGTACAGCGTCAGGCAGTTGTTCCAAAGGAGGGCGATATGCTCCCCGTCCCGGCAGAGAGCGAGCTGCTGGGCCCGGACCCCGGAGAGCAGCTCCCGAGGCTCGCCGCCGGACCGGGGGTCGTACTCCAGCAGTCTGGCGCTGTCCGCCCCCGCCGGCCCGTGGCACAGCAGGTACAGCCGGTCTCCCCAGGCGCAGTCCACGCACCCCTCCAGCTCCGCCAGCCGGATCAGCCTGTTTTGCCCCGTTGTGTACCGCAGCAGCCCATCCCGGGTGCAGATCAAAAACGAGTCCGCCCCCTCCCGCAGGATGCCGCAGCAGGTTTCCACCTTCTTTTTCCGCACAGACCCTGCGGTCAGGTCGAGCAGGTTCAGAAAGCAGCCGTTCCGGTTCATCATCAGCAGCTGGTTTTTGCCGTCAGAGGCGACGCAGTCCATAGACAGGGGCACGCCCTTTTTATAGGTGCGTATCACCTGGAGACTGACCCGGTCCACCTCCAGGATGCGCTTGTTCAGCACCGCGAAGAGCCGGTCCTCCTCAATATGGAGACACCGCACGCCGTCCCGGGTCAGGACGCTGTCCAGCTCCTCCCCTGTCTCCACGGACAGCTTGCGCAGGTGCATGGAACTGTAATAGGAGCCCCAGCCGTCCGAGACATAGAACACGGAGGGGTCGAAGGGGTCCAGCACCGGCGGCATGATTCCCCCGCCGCCGATGTTTTGCTTCATGGCAATGGTCCACTGTTTGCGCAGCTCCATGTGCAGGCCTCCTGAAAAAAGAGTGCCGGACGCCGTAAAGCGTCCGGCTCAAAAGTGCTTTTTACTTGGCCAGGGCGGCGGTGTCGATGGCGATCATCAGCTCCTCGTTGGTGGGGATGACCAGGGTGCGGACCGTGGCCCCCTCGGCAGAGATGTCGATCTCCTCCCCCCGGAGCTTGTTCTTCTCGGGGTCGATTTTGATGCCCATGAACTCCAGGCCGGAGACAATGCTGGCCCGGTTGCCGCCGCCGTTCTCCCCCACGCCGGCGGTGAAGATGACCGCGTCCACCCCGCCCATGGCCGCGGCATAGGCGCCGATGAGCTTCTTCACGCCGTACTCAAAGACCTCCACCGCCAGAGCGGCCCGGGTGTTGCCCTCCTTGCCGGCGGACTCCAGGTCGCGGAAGTCGGAGGAGACCCCGGAGATACCCAGCACGCCGGACTTCTTGTTCATGACGTTGAGCATCTCTTTGATGTCCATGCCGTACTTGCCCATCAGGTACTCCAGGATGCCCGCGTCGATGTCGCCAGTGCGGGTCCCCATGGGCAGGCCGGCCAGAGGGGTGAAGCCCATGGAGGTATCCACGCTCTTGCCCCCGTCCACGGCGGTGACCGAGGAGCCGTTGCCCAGGTGGCAGGAGATAAGCTTCAGCTCCTCAATAGGCTTGCCCAGCATGGCGGCGGCCCGCTGTGCCACATACTTGTGGCTGGTCCCGTGGAAGCCGTAGCGGCGGACCTTGTCCTTCTCATAGTACTCATAGGGCAGGGCGTAGGTATAGGCCACGGGGGGCATGGTCTGGTGGAAGGCAGTGTCGAACACGGCCACCATGGGGGTCCCGGGCATGAGCGCCTGGCAGGCCTTGATGCCGATGATGTTGGCGGGATTGTGGAGGGGGGCCAGGGGGTTGCACTCCTCAATGGCGGCCATGACCTCCTCCGTGATGAGGACGGATTTGGCGAACTTCTCCCCCCCGTGGACCACCCGGTGGCCCACCGCGTCAATCTCCTTCATGGAGCCAATGACGCCGTTGTCCTTGTCCACCAGAGCGTCCAGCACGGCCTTGATGGCCTCGCTGTGGGTGGGCATGGCCACGTCGGCCTCCTTGACCGCCTGCTTGCCCTCGGGCTTGTAGGTGAACTTGCCGTCGATGCCGATGCGCTCGCACAGGCCCTTGGCCAGTACCTGCTGGGTCTCGGGGTTGAGCAGCTGGTACTTCAAAGAGGAGCTGCCGGCGTTGATCACTAAAATGTTCATGGGAATCGTCTCCTTCACAGAATTTTTCCGTCTCTCGCGGGCTTGCCACGGAGGGCGGAATGTATTAAAATAGGGTCAGCGGGCTTCTGTCTCTATAATAGCGCATTTTTCCCGCCAGGACAACCACTTTTTTGGAAATTTACCACAATAATTTTTTGCTCCCAAATGCAGAGGAGGGATTGCCATCAAAACCGCCGGAATTGTCGCGGAATACAACCCCTTTCACCCCGGCCACGCCTTCCACATCGCCCGGACCCGGGAGCTGCTGGGACCCGAGACCGCCGTGGTGGCCGTCATGAGCGGGAACTGGGTCCAGCGGGGGGAGTGCGCCCTCTTCGACAAGTGGACCAGGGCCGGCATGGCGCTGGAGGGCGGGGCCGACCTGGTGCTGGAGCTGCCGTCAGTCTGGGCTGTGTCCTCCGCCGAGGGGTTTGCTAGGGGAGCGGTGGAGATTTTAGCCGCCTCCGGGGTGGTAGAGGCGCTCTCCTTCGGCAGTGAGTGCGGCGTCCTCTCCCCCTTGCGGGAGCTGGCCCAGTGCCTCAACAGCCCCGCCTTCTCCCGAGCCCTGCGCCAGGAGCTGGACCCCAAACGGTCCTTTGCCCTGAGCCGCCGTCAGGCCGCGGCCCGTCTGCTGGGGGAGGAACGCGCCCGCCTGCTGGATCTTCCCAACAACAGTTTGGGTGTGGAGTATTTGCGCTTTCTGCCCGCCGGCATGGAGGCGGTCACCGTTCCCCGCCGGGGCGCGGGCCACGACAGCGGAGCGGAGCGGGACGGCTTCCCTTCCGCCTCCCTGCTGCGCCGCCGGGCCAGGGAGGAATATATGACAGGAGAAAGCGCTTTACAGTCCGTACCGCACAGGGAGCCGGCGGATATGCGGTGGCTGGAGCGGGCCGTCATCGCCCGCCTGCGGGGCATGAGCCTGGAGGAGGTCCAGGCCCTGCCCGACAGCGGCGGAGGTCTGGCCGCACGCCTGCTCAGCGCCGCCCGAGAGACCACCGGCCTGGAGGAGCTGTACGCCCTGACCAAAACCAGGAGCTATACCCATTCCCGGGTGCGCCGGCTGGTCCTCTGCGCCCTGCTGGGCCTGCGGGAACAGGACCGCCCCGCCGCCCCGCCCTATATCCGGGTGCTTGGCTTCAACCGCCGGGGACAGGCCCTGCTCCGGGAGATGAATACAAAAGCGGCCCTCCCCTTCTTTGTGAAGGCCGCCCACATCCATAATGCCCGCCGCTTCTCCCCCGCCGCCCGCGCCCTCTTCCAGCTGGAGGAGCGGTGTACCGATCTGTATGCCCTCTGCTTCCCCACCCCCCACCCCAGCGGCCTGGAGTGGACCACCAATCCGGTTCTTCTCCCCTAGCGGCCCGTTATAAAGGAGAATATATGAAAATTCAGAAAAAAAATCTCGCCCTCACCGCCGCCCTGATCCTGCCCCTGGCTCTGGCGGGTCTGTTCGGGCTTCTGAAGGGAAACCGGGCCCTGATGGACGGCTGGGTTTTTGGCTGGATGGCTCCTATGGAACAGCTATGGGGGCGGATTTGGTCCCTCTTCCCCTTCTCCGTGATGGAGGTCCTCATCCTCCTCTTCCTGGGCGGGAACCTGCTCTGGCTGGTTCGGGCGGGGGTGCTCCTGGTCCGGCGGCGGAGCTTGGGAGATCTCATGCGCCGCCTGCTGGCCCTGGGAGCGGTGTGGCTGTGGCTCTGGGCGGGGCTGTGCTGGCTGTGGAACGCCGCCTACTACGCCTCCTCCTTCACTCAGCGCAGCGGCCTGGAGGTCCGGCCCTATTCCGTGGAGGAGCTGGCCGCTGTCACTGAGCACT
The DNA here is from genome assembly GCA_022801435.1 of Lawsonibacter sp. Taxonomy (GTDB): domain Bacteria; phylum Bacillota; class Clostridia; order Oscillospirales; family Oscillospiraceae; genus Lawsonibacter. The sequence continues at coordinate 1,205 of JAAWSG010000010.1, read as the reverse complement.
TTGCCCTCCAGGCCGCCCGGCTGGCTCCCCAGGTCAGGCGGGATGAGGAGCTGCACTTTGCAGAAAATCTCCCCCGCTGCTTTGCGCAAAATTCCAAGGTGTATCAGGAGCTGACAAGGGAATTTCCTTGCCTGTCTATGGAGCCGGTGAGCGCCAAGCCCATGTACCTCTTCTCCCGCCTCCAGAGCATTTTGGGTTTTACAGGTATGTACTTCCCCTTCACCGGGGAGGCCAATGTGAACATCGACGCCCCCGCCTGCCTGGTCCCCGCCACCATCGCCCACGAGATGGCCCACCAGCGGATGGTCGCCTCCGAGCTGGAGGCCAACTTTGTGGGCATCGCCGCCTGCGCCTCCTGCGAGGACCCGGTGTTTCAGTACTCCGGCTATCTGATGGGGCTGATTCAGCTGTGCAACGCCCTGTACTCCGCCGCCCCCGACCGCTGGTACGCCATCGCGGAGGAATTTTTTACCCCTGAGCTGGCCGCGGACTGGCGGGACAACAACGAGTACTGGGCCGCCCTCTCCTCCCCGGTGGAGGACGCGGCGGGGGAGGTGTACGACTCCTTCCTCAAGAGCAACGACCAGCAGCTGGGCATCCGCTCCTACGGGGCCTGCGTGGACCTGCTGGTAGCCCGCTTCGGCGGGGAACCGGCATCCTGAACCGCCCGAACCTCTTCCGCGCATAAACAACACCCACCCCGCTTGGAACGGAGTGGGTGGTTGTTTTACTGGCCCAGCGCGAGGCGGAGGAAGGTCACGATCTGCCCCCGAGTGCAGGCTTTTCCCGGAGAGAAGGTGGTCTCACTGGTCCCGCTGGTGATTTTTTTCTCCACCGCCCAGTTGACCGCTCCGGCATAGCTGGCGGAGGCGGGCACATCAGAGAAGCTTGCGGCCTTGGCGGAGGGGCTCCCCGCCAGCTTCCACAGGTAGGTCACCACGTCGGCTCGGGCACAAGGGTCTTTGGCGGAGAGGGTCCTGTCCACCAGCCCCTGCTCCTTCGCCCACTGGAGGGGGACAGCGTAGTACTCGCTGCCTGTTACCGCTCCGCTGGGCTTCGGGGAACCATACGCCCGCCACAGGAAGGTCAGGATTTGTCCCTGGGTACAGGTGCTGTTGGGGGAGAATTTTCCCTCCCCTGTCCCGGAGGTGATGCCTTTCTCCAAAGCCCACACCACAGGCTGAGCGAACCAGTCGGTGGTCTTC
>JAAWSG010000009.1 GCA_022801435.1 Lawsonibacter sp. | reverse complement strand
TGGGGGTCAAGCAGGGGGACGCTGTCACCGTGACCGCCGAGGGGCCCTCTGAGGAGGCCGCCATCGCCGCCATGGAGCAGTTTTTCAAGGAGAACCTGTGACCGGCGGCACCAGCGGCCTGACCCCGTACACCCTGGAGATGCTGGAGCGCTGAAGCTGTAAAATTTGCAAAAAGCTGGAGCTGGTTGGAATGAAATCAGCTCCAGCTCTTTATTATGGCCAGCGCGCCGGAACGGCAGTATTTCCGTGCCAGCCTTGGAGATCGCCGCGCCGCTGTCCATCCTGATCCCCTCCGTACACATAAAATGGGCCCCCTTCCATGGCGTTCTGATGGCAGTATACCACAGCGGGCCCGGAAATAAAAGACAGCCGCTGTGTCGCCTTTTCGGCAGCAGAGGCGGCACGCGTTTTGTATCCCACGCGCTCTGTTTGCGGCTTCCTCCGGTTCCCTTTGCGCCGGGGGAGACGGAGCTCTTGCAATTGGGGCGGCGACCCGCTATAATGGGGTTGTACAGTGGCTGTAAAAAGTCGGAATCAGAGAGGAGGGAGTCCCATGGAGAAGGCGGGCAAGAACAGAAGCGACTACAAAAAGGTGAACCGGGGTCTGGTCATGAAGATGGTGGCCACCGGTCAGTGCAGCACCCGGGCCGACCTGACGCGCAGCACCGGACTGAGCAAGATGGCCATCTCCAACATTGTGACCGAGCTGATACAGCGGGACCTGCTGGTGGAGACCAGAGGGACCCGGGTGGAGGAGCTGGGCCGCACGCCGGTCCGGCTGGGACTGTCCTCCAAGGCGCCCAAGGTGGTGGGCCTGCTCATCGACCGGGACCGGTGTGAGGCGGTGCTGTGCAGCCTGGACCTGAAGGTGCTCCGGCGGGAGACGGTCACCATGGAGAACATGACCCAGGTCCAGCTGGTCCGGCTGATCTATCAGCTGCTGGACACGGTGCTCTTTGGACGGGAGGATGTGGCGGCCATCGGGGTGGCCTCCATCGGCCCGGTCAGCGCCCAGACGGGTATGATCCTGAAACCCTTCTTTTTTTATGGGATACACGACCTGGAGATTGTGCGCATTATCACCGAGCGCTACCATCTGCCGGTATTTTTTGACCACGACAACCAGAGCGCCATTCTGGCGGAGAGCTTATTTGGAAACGGGCGGGGGTTTCATGATGTGCTCTTTGTGGGCATCGGGGAGGGGGTGGGCTGCGGCATCCTCAGCGATGGACAGCTCTACTGCAACCGCCGGGGCCTGCCGCCTGAGCTGGGCCATGTGAGCATCGATATCAAGGGACGCCCCTGCGGCTGCGGCAACCGGGGCTGTGTGGAGACCTACCTGCGCACCCCCGAGCTGCTGCAGAAAATGCGGTATTTTACCGGGAAATATTTCACCTATGAGGGCTTCTGCGCCCTGGCGGAGCAGGACGAGCGGGTGGACAACGTGCTGACCGACGCGGTGATGCGGCTGGCCACCGGCATTGTCAGCATCATCAACATCCTCAACAGCGAGCTGATCCTGCTGGGCAACGACAGCGTCTTCTGGCCCGACCGCTACCTGGCTCTGCTGGAGGAGGAGGTGGGCCGCAGGCGGTTTGTGGACTGGGATGACCGCATATTAGTAAAGCGGGCGTACTTTATGCGGGACGCCGCTCTGATGGGGGCGGCCTGCAACGCGGTCAGCCCTGTTTTTGAGGGAGAGCTGCTCTTTGAGGGGTAGAAGGGCCGGCGGAGCCTGACAGGAACCGGGTCGTTTTCACGGGAGACGGCCCGGTTTTTGCGGGAAGTAAGATTCTATTCCTGTTTGTAAAGCGAACGTATAAATTCTATGAAATGCACAGCCCGAAAAACCGGATTTTGAAGAATTGAATTTTTTGGGCGGATTTTTCAAAAAGCGGAGAGAAAAAATCCGAATACAGACAGCTCCAGCCGCCAAAAATAGGGCGGGAGCCGACAGGTTCTGTGAAAAACTTCGAAAATCTCCGATTGACAAGGCGGGGCGCAAGTGGTAGCATAATGTTACAAAAATGTTACGGCCTGGCGTACAGCGAATTTACAAATACGAGTACACAGGCCGCGGAAATTCAGAGGACGGAGGAAACTGGGATGGACCTCTACAGCATCGGAGAACTTGTCATTGACTTTACCCCCGGCAGCGAGCCGGCCAGCTATATCCGAAATCCCGGCGGGGCCCCGGGCAACGCGGCCATCACCGCAGCCCGCTGCGGGCTGGAGGCGGGGATGTGCAGCAGTGTGGGAGAGGACGATTTTGGCCGCTTCCTGGTCCGGACTATGGAGGAGAACGGGGTCCGGGTGCTCAACCCCAAGCTGTGCGCCCAGGCCATCACCACCTTGGCCTTTGTCAGCCTCGCCCCGGACGGGAACCGGAGCTTCACCTTCGCCCGGAAGCCGGGGGCGGATATGTTTCTGGAGGAGGACGCGGTGAAGGAGGAGGACATCCGGAACAGCGCCATCATCCACGCCGGGTCCTGCTCCCTGTCCGCCTCCCCCGCGGCGGAGGCCACCGGAAAGGCCCTGCGGCTGGGACACGAGCTGGGGCGGATGGTCAGCTTTGACGTGAACTACCGGGGCCTGATGTGGAACGGGGATCAGGCGGCCTGCGCCCAAAAGGTCCGGGAGATCCTGCCCTATGTGGACCTGCTGAAGGTGTCGGACGAGGAGGTGGACATGCTGGGCGGCGAGGCGGCCATCCCCCGGCTGATGGAGGAGTTCGGCATCACCGCCGCCGTGGAGACCCTGGGCGGCGCGGGGGCGCGGTGCTTCTTCCAGGGGGAGCGCTGGGACGCGGCGGGCCGCAAGGTCCCATGTGTGGACACCAACGGCGCGGGGGACGCCTTCTGGGGCGCGTTCCTGTCCAGCCTGCGCATCCAGGGTGTGGACCGGGTGGAGCAGATCACCCCAAACATCCTCCGCCGGGCCATGGAGTACGGCAACGCTGCCGGCGGACTCACCGTGCAGAAGAAGGGTGCAATCCCCGCCCTCCCCACCCGGGCGGAGATCGAGGCCTTTCTGGCACAGGAGGCGGAATGATGGACCGGACCAGCGTTTGGAGTGCGCCCATGCTCTACTCCCCCTCCCTGATCTCCTGCTGCGACCTGTGCAGCGTGGAGGGGTCGGTGCGGGAGCTGGAGAACGCGGGAGTCTCCATGCTCCACGTGGACATCCTGGACGGCCATTTCAGCCCCAGTATGCCCCTTGGACTGGATACCGTGCGGCAGCTGCGCAGCCGCACCAAGCTGTTTTTTGACTGCCACCTGATGGTGACCGAGCAGGACTACTTTGTGGAGGAGCTGCTGGACCTGGGAGCGGACCAGATTGTCTTCCACGCCGAGACCCAGCCCCACATCGACGGGATGCTGAACCGCATCCACGCCGCCGGTGTGAAGGCCGGGGTGGCCCTCAAGCCCGCCACCCCCCTGTCCGCCCTGGAGTACGTGCTGGACAAGTGCGACACGGTGCTCCTCATGCTCATCAACCCGGGCTACGCCTCCGCCAAGGGGGAGAGCCAGGTCCCCTACGCCCAGCGGAAGGTCCGGGAGCTGCGGGAGATGATCGACCGCCGGGGGCTGGACACCAAAATTGAAATCGACGGGCGCATCTCCCCGGACAACATCCGCACCTTCGGGACAGACGTGGACCTGTACGTGGTGGGGAGCACCTGCGTCAAGCGGGACCGGCTGACGCAGGATATCCGGGCGCTGAACGATTTGCGCCAGACCATATTGGGAGGGAATGCCGGATGAGCGAGTTTGCCAAACAGTATCAGGAATCCTGTGCCGGTGTGCTGGACGAGCTGCGCCGCACCCTGGACAGCATCGACCCAGACAGCCTGGAGCGGCTGACCCAGGCCATTCTGGAGGCGGACCAGGTGTTTTTCGTCGGGGTGGGCCGGGTGCTGCTCAGCCTCCAGAGCGTGTGCAAGCGGCTGGCCCACCTGGGAATCAGAGCCCATTACGTAGGGGAGATCACCGAGCCCGCCATCACCAAAAACGACCTGCTCATCGTGGGCTCGGGCTCCGGAGCCTCCCTGTTCCCCCTGGGCATCGCCAAAAAGGCCCGGGCGGCGGCGGACTGCACCATCGTCCACATCGGCTCCAACCCCAACAGCGAGATGAAGGACATCGCCGACTTTATGGTCCGCATCCCGGTGCGCACCAAGTTCTACCTGGAGGACGAGATCGACTCCTGCCAGATTATGACCTCCCTCTTTGAGCAGGCGGTGCTGCTGGTGGGGGACGTTTTGGCCAAAATGATCGTGGAGCGGCGGCAGCTGGACATGAAGTCCCTGTGGCAGTACCACGCCAACCTGGAGTGAGCGGCATGGACAGACAGGAATTGCTCCGGCGGGTGGGCAGCGTACAGCAGCTGGCCTGCATCCGCCCTATGACCTACACCGAGGGCCGCTGTGCCGGACTGCGGGCCTATGAGGTGAAAAACGGCCCCCTGGAGTATAAGGTGCTGGCGGACAAGTGTCTGGATGTGGGGGAGCTCTCCTACCGGGGGATCAACTTCAGCTTCCTCTCCAAGCCCGGCCTCCAGGGGCGGAACCACTACGACACCCGCGGACAGGAGGCCCTGCGCAGCATCATGGGCGGGATGTTCTTCACCGCCGGGCTGGAGAATATCTGCGCCCCCTGCACGGTGGACGGGACCGAGTACCCCATGCACGGCCGTATCCGCACCACCCCGGCGGAGCACCTGAGCGCCGGCGCCGCCTGGGAGGGGGAGGACTACGTCCTGCGGATCTCTGGGGAGATGCGGGAGGGGGAGCTTTTTGGGGAGAACCTGGTCCTCCGCCGGAGCCTGGAGACCGTGCTGGGCCAGAAAAGCCTCACCCTCACCGATGAGATCGAGAACCAGGGCTTCCGGGACGAGCCGCTGATGCTCCTCTACCACATCAACATCGGCTACCCCCTGCTGGACGAGGGGACCCGCCTGCTGGCCCCCACCCGGTCGGTCACCCCACGGGACCAGGCGGCCTCCGGACACGAGGACCGCTGGAACCTGATGGACCCGCCCAGGGACAATGAGCCCGAGTACGTCTTTATCCACGACCTGGCCTGGGACTCCAAGGGAAACGGGGTGGTGTGCGTGGTCAGCGACCGACTGAAGCTGGGCCTGAAAATCCAGTTCACCGGGGAGCACCTGCCCTATTTTATGGAGTGGAAGTCCACCGCCTCCGGGGACTATGTGCTGGGCCTGGAGCCCGCCAACTCCAGCGTCTACGGACGGCCCTATCACGAGGCGGAGGGGAGCCTCCACCGCCTCCCCCCCTTCGCAAAGGAGCGGAACGTCCTCACCTTCACCGTGCTGGAGGGGGAGGAGGAGCTGCGCGCCGCGCAGGCGGAGATCGAGGCCATATAAAATCTGTGCCCTGTTCCCCCTCCGGGAGAGACAATAAGAAAGGAAGATGTCAACTATGAAGCGTTCTGAGATCAACGCCATCATCAAGGACTTCGAGTCCAAGCTCCGCGAGTTCAAATTTGCCCTGCCCCCCTTCCTCGGCTTCACCCCCGAGGAGTGGGCGGAGAAGGGCCACGAGTATGACGAGATCCGGGACAACGCCCTGGGCTGGGACGTCACCGACTACGGGGAGGGCCACTTCGACACCCTGGGCCTGTCCCTCATCACCATCCGCAACGGAAACGTCCACAACAGCAAGTACACCAAGACCTATGCCGAGAAGATTATGATGCTCCGGGAGGGACAGGTCTCCCCCAACCACTTCCACTGGAACAAGATGGAGGACATCATCAACCGGGGCGGCGGCAACCTGGTCTTCCGCCTGTGGAACGCCACCAAGGACGAGGGACTGGACGACACTGATGTGGAGATCTGCCGGGACGGACGGCGGTATATGGTCCCCGCCGGCAGCGAGATCATCCTGGCCCCCGGCGAGTCCCTCTCCCTCTACCCCTACTACTACCACGAGTTCTACGTCCAGCCCGGGACAGGCTACGCCATCATCGGCGAGGTGTCCATGTGCAATGACGACAACAGCGACAACCGCTTCTATCAGCCTCTGGGCCGCTTCCCCACCATTGAGGAGGATGAGCCCCCCTACCGCCTGCTGTGCAACGAGTATCCCCCCGCAAAGGACTGAGGCCACAAATTCCCCGGGGAATTTGCTTCCCTTCACAGGTGAAGGGAAGCACGTCTCGGGGCGGAGCGCAAGGGCCCGCCCCGGGGACAGCTTCCCAAGAAAGGAGTTAAGCAATGAGCGAGTACGCGGTTTCTATGGAGCATATCTCAAAAACCTTCCCCGGCGTCAAGGCCCTGGATAACGTGCAGCTCCACCTGAAGACAGGTGAGGTGATGGCGCTGCTGGGAGAGAACGGCGCGGGCAAGTCCACCTTAATGAAAATCCTCTCCGGCGTGTATACCCGGGATTCCGGAGATCTGACCATCTTCGGCCACAAGGTGGAGGGGGACCTGAACACCAAGCAGGCCCAGGAGCTGGGGGTGGCCATTATCCACCAGGAGCTGAATATGTGCCAGCACCTGACAGTGGCCAACAACATGTTCCTGGGGCGGGAGATTGTCAAGGGGGGCCGCCTGGACACCGCCGAGATGAACCGCCAGGCGGTGGAGCAGCTGGCTAAGCTGGGCATCCGGGACCTGGACCCCAACACCATCGTGGGGGACCTCCCGGTGGGCCGGCAGCAGATGGTGGAGATCGCCAAGGCCCTGCTCATCAACGCCAAGGTACTGGTGATGGATGAGCCCTCCTCCGCCCTGTCCAACGCGGAGATCGAGGAGATGTTCCGCATCGTCAAGGAGCTGCGCAGTCAGGGCTGCGCCATTGTGTACATCAGCCACCGCCTCCAGGAGCTGCACCACATTGTGGACAGCGTCACCATCATGCGGGACGGCCGCTACATCACCGAGGGGAAATTCGCCGACTTCACCATGGAGGAGATCATCGCCCACATGGTGGGGCGGGAGATCACCGAGCAGTTCCCCCGGGACACGGTCCCCAGAGGGAAAAAGGTGCTGGAGGTCAAGGACCTGCGGGCGGGCCGGGCGGTGAAGGGCATCAGCTTTGACGCCTACGAGGGGGAGGTGCTGGGCTTCTCCGGTCTGGTGGGCGCGGGCCGGACCGAGGCCATGCGGGCCATCTTCGGCGCCGACCCCAAGGACAGCGGCGAGGTGCTGCTGGACGGCAGGCCCCTGACCATCCACTCCCCCGCCGACGCCATCCGCCAAGGGGTGGTGCTGGCCCCCGAGGACCGGAAGAAGGACGGCCTGTGTACCAAATTGACCATTCGGGACAACATCGCCCTGCCCAACCTGGACCTGATCTGCGGGGCCATCGGCAACGTCATTCGAGGCAGAGAAAACGCCATGATTGAAAAGGGCAAGTCCTCCCTGACCATCAAAATGGCCAGCGCCGATGTGGCGGCGGGGAGCCTGTCCGGCGGCAACCAGCAGAAGGTGGTGGTGGCCAAATGGCTGGCCCGGAACTCCCGGGTGGTCATCTTTGACGAGCCCACCCGAGGCATCGACGTGGCCGCCAAGGTGGAGATCTATCAGATCATCAACCAGCTGAAGAAGGACGGCGTGGTGGTCATCATCGTGTCCAGCGAGCTGCCCGAGGTCATGGGCATCTCTGACCGCATCCTGGTCATGTGCAACGGGCGCATCACCGGAGAGGTGGACCCCCGGACCACCAGTGAGCAGGAGATCATGACCTACGCCACCCAGTTCGGCTCGAATGAGGACTGAGCGGCAGTCAAGAAAGAAGGAGTGTCAGAGCAATGGAAAATAAGAAAAAAATTACCATAAGCCAGAGCGCCGCCTCTGTCATCACCGCCTTCGTGGGGGTGGTCATCCTGATGGTCGTGTTCTCCTTTATGAACCCCAACTTCATCAAGCCGGACAGCATCATGGCCCTGCTGCGCTCCATCGTCCCCTACCTGCTGGTGGGTATCGGCCAGGCCTATGTGTGTATCACCGGCAACATCGACCTGTCCATCGGCTCGGTGCTGGGCATGAGCGCCATGATCTCCGCCACCATGATGTGCAAGGGCTTCAACCCCCTGGTGGCCATTCTGGTCGCGTTTGTGTGCTGTATGGCGGTGGGCTTTGTCAACGGCGTGCTGGTGGGCAAGTTCAAGCTGCCCCCCTTCATCGCCACCCTGGGCACCATGACCATCGCCCGGGGGGTGGCCCAGCTGGCCAACAACAACTACAACACGGACAACATCGGCTCCGAGGGCGCGGCCCAGGCCTTTAAGGACCTGCTGTACTATGGAAAAACCATGGGGGTGTTCAACGGCGTGTGGATCGCCCTCATCATCTGGGCCATATTCTTCTACATCCTGTCCTACACCCGCTCCGGCCGGCACATCTACGCCATCGGCTCCAATGTGGACGCCGCCCGGCTGTCCGGCGTGAACGTCTTCGCCGCCACCACCAAGGCGTACATGGTCTCCTCCTTCTGCGCCTTCCTCACCGGCCTGGTGACTCTGGCCCAGTCGGGTATGGGCGACATGAGCGCCGGCATGAGCTATGAGATGTACGCTGTAGCCGCGGCGGTCATCGGCGGCGTGTCCACCCTGGGCGGCAGCGGCCTGCTGGTGGGCGTCATCGCCGGCGCGGCGGTGTGGGCCATCCTTCAGTCCGGCCTGACCTTCGCCAAGGTCCCTGTGGCCTACCGCAATATCGTCATCGGCATCCTGGTGGTGGCCTGCGTCCTCTTCGACGTTATCCGCCGCAACGGCTCCAAGCGCCCCAAGAGCAAAGGCTGAGCGCCTGCCTGTCAAACCGGTTGTTCGGGCCTGTGCCCTGACAATAAAAATTAAATTTTGGAGGATTTCAACATGAAAAAGCTACTTGCGCTGGCCCTGGCTGCGGCCATGTCCCTGTCCCTCGTTGCCTGCGGCGGCGGAGACAAGAGCACCCCTGCCGGGAGCACCCCCGCCGGAAGCACCCCCGCCGGGAGCACCCCTGCCGGAAGCACTCCTGCCTCTGGCGAGAGCATCAAAATCACCCTGATTACCATGGACCAGATGGACGTACACTGGGTCAAGCTGGAGAAGGCCGCCCGCGCCAAGGTGGAGGAGCTCAAGGCCTCCGGCGTGAACATCGACTACAACTGGCTGGCTCCTGAGAAGAAGGACAACGCCCAGCAGATCCAGATGATTGAGACCGCCACCAACGACGGCTCCGATGTCATCATCATCTCGGTCAACGACTCCACCGCCTGCAACGACGCCCTCCAGGCCGCGCTGAACAAGGGCATCAAGCTGATCTATGTGGACGCCACCGCCTCCCTGGAGGCCTCCGCCACCTTCGCCACCGACAACTACGCCGCCGGCGCTCAGGCCGGTGAGGCCATGAAGGGCTACCTGGCCGACGCGGGCCTGACCGAGGGCACGGTGGGCATCGTCTCCGCCCAGGCCGGCGTGCAGTCCTGCATTGACCGTGTGGACGGCTTCATCTCCGCCTTTGAAGGCACCGGCTTCACCATGGGCGAGGTCCAGTACTCTGACGGCGACGCGGTGAAGGCGCAGGAGCTGACCAACGCCCTGGTTCAGGACGGCATCATCGCCGTGTACGGGGCCAATGACGGCGCCACCAACGGTGCGGCCAATGCGGTGAAGGAGGCCAACTCCAACGGTGCCAACATCCTGTGCGTAGGCTTCGACAACTCCTCCTCCAACCGCGCCCACATCCGTGACGGCGAGATGCTGGCGTTCATGGCCCAGAACCCCAATATCATGGGCGAGAAGTCCATCGAGGCCGCCGTGGCCCTGATGCAGGGCGAGTCCCTGGCGGAGACCCAGGTGGATACCGGCGTCTCTGTGGTCACCAAGGACAACGTGGACCAGTTCGAGGACTAAGTTAAAACCCATTCCGGCGGCCCCCTGAAAAGGGGGCCGCTCTCTGACTGTGGAGGTGTTTGAACCATGGGTGACTGTGCGGGCTCCCTCACCGCCCGCTACGGGTGGGTCCAGAGCTTTTACTGGATGGGCTTTGCCGCGCTGATGGGCTTTGCCAGCCTGTTTTTGCTGGACGCCGGGTTCCGCAATACCGAAATCGGCCTGATTATCGCCCTGTCCGGCGGGATCTCCGCCCTGCTCCAGCCCGCGGCGGCCTCCCTGGCGGAGGGGCCGGGGAGGGTTGGACTGAAAAGCCTGATCTGCGGGGTCTGCCTCCTCATCGCGGCGGCAGCCCTGGGACTGACCGCCCTCTGTCTGACCCGGGGCCCCGCCCTGGGCACGGCGCTGCTGTACGGGGGCTGTCTGCTCCTGCTGCAAATCAACTTCCCCCTCATCAACGCCCTGGGGACCGAGGCCATCAACCAGGGCAGGCGGCTGAACTGGGGGGCGGCCCGGGGACTGGGCTCGGTGGCCTACGCGGCGGCCTCCGCCGGTCTGGGGCTCCTCACCAAGCGGGCGGGAGCGGTGGCCGTCCCCCTGCTCGTCCTGGCCAGCTTTCTCCTCACCGCCGCCTGCGTGCCCTCCTTCCCCCTCCGGCCCCGGCAGGCGGGCGGAGGGGAAGAGGGGACAGGGAATGCCTCTCCCCTGGCTTTTTTCCGCAAATACCCACGGTTCGGCCTGCTTCTGGCGGGGACCACTCTGCTGTATATGGGCCACATGGGACAGAACAGCTTCACCTTCCAGATCATGCAGAGCAAGGGGGGCGGCAGTGCGGAGATGGGGCTCGCCACCGCCCTGGCCGCCTTCTGGGAGCTGCCCGTTATGTTTTGTTTCGGCCTGATGCTCCGGCGGGTGCGCTGTGAGATGTGGATGCGCCTGTCCGCCCTCTTTTTCACCGTCAAGGCGGCGCTGGTGTGGCTGGCTCCCAGCGTTTCGGCCTTTTGCGCCGCCCAGACCGCCCAGCTGCTGGGCTGGGGGCTGATCTCGGTGGCCTCGGTCCACTATATCAACGGGGTGATGGAGGAGGGGGACGCCATCAAGGGACAGGCTTACTTCACCATGACCTTCACCCTGGGCAGCGTGCTGGGGGCGCTGGTGGGAGGCCGGATGCTGGACGCGGCGGGGGTGGACGCCCTGCTGGGGTGTATCTGCATCCTCTCCGCCGCCGGGACCCTCCTCGCCGCCGCCGGAGTTCAGAGTCCCAGGGACGGGCGCGCATAGCGGGCCGGTTCGGGGCACAGATTAGGAGATGGATCGAATGGATACAAGACAGTTCAGCCTGCGCATCCTGGAGGAGCTGAAACAGGTGCTGGACCGGGTGGACCCGGGCGCGGCCAGCGGTTTGGCGGACGAGCTGCTGGCCGCGGAGCGGATCTTTCTGGCGGGGGCGGGGCGCTCCGGCATGGCGGCAAGGGGGTTTGCCATGCGGCTGATGCACCTGGGCCTGACCGCCTATGTCTGCGGGGAGACCACAGCCCCCGCCATCCGAGCAAAGGACCTTCTGGTGGTGGTTTCCGGCTCAGGGGAGACCGCCAGCCTGGCCGCCATGGCGCGGAAGGCCCGGGACCAGGGGGCGCGGGTGGCGCTGGTCACCGTCCGGCCGGACAGCACGGTGGGCCGTATGGCGCAGACCGTGCTTCAGCTCCCCGCGCCCACCCCGAAGGCGGACAGCGAATTCCGCTCGCTCCAGCCCATGGGCTCCCTTTTTGAGCAGTCCGGCCTTCTGGTTCTGGACGCCCTGGTGCTGGAGCTGATGGAGCGGATGGGAGAGCGGGAGGACACCATGTTCGCCCGCCATGCCAACCTGGAATAGGAGGACGCCGGAATGAAGCTGCAGCTGGCATTAGATGTGCTCTCTCTGGAGGACGCCCTGGCTCTGACCCGGGCGGCGGAGGAGTGGGTGGACCGGGTGGAGCTGGGGACCCCCTTCCTGCTGGAGTACGGTATGGAGGCGGTGCGCCGGTTCCGGGCCGCGTTCCCGTACAAGGAGCTTTTGGCGGATACGAAGATTATGGACGCGGGCCGGCTGGAGGCGGAGAGCGCCTTCCAGGCGGGGGCGGACCTGGTCACGGTGCTGGCCGTCACCGACCTGTCCACCGTCTGGGCCTGTGTGGAGGCGGCGGAAGCCTGGGGCCGCCGGGTGGTGGCGGATATGATCTGTGTGGCCGATTTGGAGGGGCGGGCCCGCAGGCTGGAGGAGGCCGGGGTCCACGGCATCGCGGTACACACAGGGGTGGACCAGCAGCTCCAGGGGCGCACCCCGCTGAGCGACCTGTCGGTGCTCCGCCGGGCGGTGGAGCGTGCGGAGGTCTCCGCCGCCGGAGGCATCGGCCTGAGCACGCTGCCGGAGTACTGCGCTCAGAGGCCGGACGTGCTGATCGTAGGGGGCGCGATTGCCTCCGCCCCCGACCCCGCCGCGGAGGCCAGAGCGATCCGCCAGGCGATGACCCGGTGGGAAGAGAAAAATTTATGAAAAATGGATTAAATAACAATAAACTCCCTTGCGCCCCGGAGGGAAATAGGATAAAATGGAGACAGCAAGCGGGAGACCGCGTTTAAGGAGGAACCTGCATATGGATTTCAAGGACACCTTTGACAGCTTGAAGGACAGAGCAACCGACCTGGCTCAGGCGGGCGTGGCGCAGTCCAGGCGGCTGGCCGAGATCGCAAAGCTGAAAATGGCCAACATGTCTGAGGAGGACGCCATCAAAAAGGCCTATCTGGAGATTGGAAAGCTCTACTACGCGGAGCAGGGCGCTGCCCCCGACGGAGCCTATGCCGCCGCCTGTGAGCGGATCACCGCCTCCAAGGCCGCCATCGAGACCAACAACGAGCGGATCGCCGAGCTTAAACAGTCCGGCGACCCGGAGGAGACAGAGACCGCCGGGACAGAGGAGGAGAGCTCCGAGCCCGTGGAATCTGTGGAAGCGCCCGCCGACTCTGAGGACACCCCTCTGGAGTAAGTCAGCCCCGGAAAAGCCCGCCAGCCAGGCGGGCTTTTTTATTTGATGCAAAAAAAGAAAGTCATGTTTTTTGCAGATGGGGAAACAATAGCAGAGGTTCAGCAAAAAAACGGCATCCGGAAAACTTTTCCAGCTCCCCAAGCCTTCCCCCGGCAGAAAGCGGAAAAAAGCGGCGGAACTGACGGCGTCTGCCATCCAAAATTTTCCAAAACGGACGGCTGCCGCACCCGGTCCGGCGGCGCTGGAAATGGTGGAATTCCTCCCCACGGTTGAGCCGGCCGGTCTCCGGCCATAATGAGAGTGCGGGCGGCGAGCGTGCCGTCCGCTTCTTGCGATGCGAGGGGGTGGAATTTTGGAAAAAAAGCAGAGATCAGGGCCGGGAGTGCTCCTGCTGGCCGGGGGAGCGGCGCTGTGCCTGGCAGTGGTCCTGTGCCTGCGGGGGACACAGGCCCGGGCGGCGGCGGCGATGGCTCCCGCGGCCCTGGAGACGCCCTGTGCCGCCGCTCCGTCGGTGGGGAGCGCGGCGGTCCGCAGCGTCATCCCCATGGGGAAGGCGGTGGGTATTAAGCTCTTCTCTGACGGGGTGCTGGTGGTGGGCCTGTCCCAGGTGGAGACCCAGTCCGGGCCCCACAGCCCGGGCCGGGACTGCGGCCTGAAGACGGGGGATGTCATCACCCACATCAACGGCAGCGAGGTGGACACCATTGAACAGGTCCAGTCCGTTGTGGCCCGGCAGGAGGGAGAGCCCCTTACCATTCAGGCGGTGCGGGGACAGCGCCAGCTCCAGCTGACAGCGGCGGCGGTGGAGAACAGCCAGGGGATCTATCAGCTGGGGGTGTGGCTCCGGGACTCCATGGCGGGCATCGGGACCATGACCTTCTACGACCCGGACAGCGGCATCTTCGCGGCCCTGGGACACGGGATCAATGACGTGGATACCTCCATGCTCATGCCCCTGGAGACGGGCAGCATCATGCCGGCCAGCGTCTCCGATGTGAAGCGGGGGGCCAGCGGAGAGCCGGGGGAGCTCCACGGCCAGTTTGACCTGACCCAGGACCTGGGGACCCTGTACGCCAACACCAACCTGGGGATTTTTGGTCAGATGCCCCAGAGCAATGTGGCCGATGTCCGTCAGCCTGTCCCTGTGGCCAGCCGGGACCAGGTGCAGACCGGTCCGGCCACCATACTGTCCAATGTCCGGGGGGACCAGGTGGAGGAATTTGACATCCAGATTACCCACCTGTACCCCGAGGGGGACGGGACCCGGAGCCTGATGCTCCAGGTGACCGACCCGGAGCTGCTGGAGCTCACCGGCGGCATCGTTCAGGGGATGAGCGGCTCGCCCATTTTGCAGAACGGGCGGCTGGTGGGTGCGGTAACCCATGTCCTGGTGAATGACGCCGCCAAGGGTTATGGCATTTTGGCGGAAAATATGCTGAAACAGGCTGTTGGAGAGAATTAGTTGATGCACTGAAAATCAAAGTGCGGGTTCAGGCAATCGGCCTGAATCCGCACTTCTAAAATTTGTTGGGGAATAAAATCCGCATATTGTAAATACTGCTGGTAATTTTGAAATAAGAAATTTTTCCTATTATGCACTCCCTAGTGTCAGATGGCTCAATAGTGCAGAACGGATATTTCAACGGGCCGTAGGACAGGGGACTGATTGCCCATCCCGCAACAAAGCTCCTGTCCTCGCCCTTTTGAGGGTAGGGACAGGAGCGGACATTTATTTATTCGGTGGGTTTTGGATTCATCTCAATATAGATATCTTGACTTAATATCTTTTCGACTGCTGCAACATCTGTTTTTTCATAGTCCCATTTAAAACCATTCGTATCAATCAATATGGCAAGATTTTCTGAGCCATTATTCTGAAAGGTTTCCGACCAAGGGCTATTGTCATAGTCATATGTAATTGTAACAATAGTGTTAAAAGTACCTGTGAAGGTCCCGACAAGAACACCTGTATCAGCAGTGCTAAATTGTTTTATAGTATTGGTATCCAAATCAAATAGATAATAAATCTCATATCCAGTTAGTTTTCTGACAAAGGCAATCTTATTAGAGACTTGTTCATCTTTCTGAGAAACAGATGTATCAACCACATTTGTACCATTTGAATCTGAATTTTTAGGTGCTGACGTTGAAGAATCTTCTGAAGTTGATGAAGTAACTGAGGTTGAAATATCATCAAGAGATAAGTTTTTGACCTCAATCTTGGAACTATTACAGGTTATCCTTAATTTAGCTGAATCGTTCTGAGTTATATCAATTTTTGTTTGACCTTTGATATCATCATCATCTTCGTTCACGAACTCAATAGAATGGTTTCCTTGGGTCAAAGTAAGAGTAAAATATTTTGTTGTTCCATGCTCTATTGTGCCTTTAAATGAACCATCGACATACACTTTAACATCATATTTGCTGAAAAACCAATTCTCTACACAGTCAACCTCAACCTCAAAAGTGTATTCCGGCTCTTCAATTGAAATGCAGATTACACTATTTCCTTCATAATCAACTGCAAGTCTATATCCCTCGTAATTTTTGGCAAAAAAGTGCTTATCTGTTTCATCTCGTTCAAAAGTAAAACCTTGTTGAATACACTGCTCAATGTACGTTCGGTAATGATCTAAAGCTATACCACAAACTAAAACAGTAAATTCAGCATTGGAATTTGTAAGAATTTCTCCTGTAGTAGAATTTGGAATTGGAATCAATTGGGCCAAATCTGTAGTGGGCCAGAGCAATTTGTCATACTGCTTAGGCGCATGTAGTGAAATATCTAGCTGTTCATGGGCTTCATAATAACTTAACAGCAATTTATAACCATCTTGATTATAAGCCTCAAAACTGTTTCCTAATTGCTCTACCTCAACCAAAAATCCTTTCTCTTTGCATTTTTCAACATACGCATTGTACTGCTTTGGAGTCATCTTGTTTATATGTAGCATCAAACTGTCTGCTGAATTATATATTACCTCTCCTAAGTGAGATTTTGGGGCGGGCAATATGTTATCCATCACAATTTCGCTCCAATTGATCTTTTCATTATCTTTGCCTTGCGCAGAATTAAAAGTAAGACCCAGCAGATACATATAAGGTATCAACATCAAAAAAGAAATGCCAATTGCTAAGACATAAAACCATCTTCTTGAGCATTTGATCATTTGCGTTTTAATAAGAAGCGAAATTACTACAGCTACAATTTGAAGCAAAGCGATGAGTCCAGCGGCAATGTTTCCTAATAAAAAAGCAAACAGACATAAAATGGCGAATAAAACAACGGAAATTGCTGCTATTCGACCGAAAATTGTTAATTTAGACCACAGATTAGAAAAAACAGTTTTTTGATTATCTGGTTTTAAATTGCTCATTGAGTGGTTCCCCCATTCATTCATTTAGTCATTTATTTTTGTTATTCAACGATGAGTAACTAGCCGAAAATTGAGCATTAAATAAAACAGATTTCCCAAACATAATATGGTTAAAATAAAAGGACTTTTCATGCAGGAGGATGGTTACTGCGCTTTCTGGCTCTCCAGGTACTCGTCATAGGTCATCTTCCGGTCAATGAGTTTCCCATCGGCGGTGAAGTCAAAGACCCGGTTGCACACCGTCTGAATGAGCTGGTGGTCGTGGGAGGCCAGAAGGACATTGCATTTCACCGCCTCCAGCCCCTTGTTCAAAGCGGCGATGGACTCCAGATCCAGGTGGTTGGTGGGCTGGTCCAGCATGAGGACATTGGCCCCGGAGAGCATCATCCGGGAGAGCATACACCGGACCTTTTCCCCGCCGGACAGGACCTTCACCGGCTTGTACACCTCGTCCCCGGAGAAGAGCATCCGCCCCAGAAAGCCCCGCAGATACTGCTCCTGGGGGTCGGGGGAGAACTGCCGCAGCCACTGGACCAGATTGTCCTCACAGCCCTCAAAATAGGGGGTGTTGTCCTTGGGGAAGTAGGAGAAGGTGGCGGTCTGTCCCCACTTCACCGTACCCTCATCGGGCTCCAGCTCGCCGGAGAGAATCTTGAACAGGGCGGTGTGGGCGTTCTCGTTGTCCCCCACAAAGGCGATCTTCTCATCGTGGCCCACAATGAAGGACACCTTGTCCAGCACCTTCACCCCGTCGATGGTTTTGGACACGTCGGTGACGAAAAGGATGTCCTTGCCCACCTCCCGGTCGGGAGAGAAGCCCACCCAGGGGTAGCGCCGGGAGGAGGCGGGCATCTCCTCCACGGTGAGCTTGTCCAGCAGCTTTCTTCTGGCGGTGGCCTGCTTGGACTTGGACTTGTTGGCGGAGAAGCGGGAGATAAAATCCTGGAGCTCCTTAATCTTCTCCTCGTTGCGCTTGTTCTGGTTCTTGACGAGCTGCTGCACCAGCTGGGAGGACTCGTACCAGAAGTCGTAGTTGCCCACATACATCTTAATCTTTCCGTAGTCGATGTCCACAATGTGGGTACACACGGTGTTGAGGAAGTGCCGGTCGTGGGAGACCACAATGACCGTCCCCTCAAAGTCCAGCAGGAAATCCTCCAGCCAGTTGACGGCGTCGATATCCAGGTTGTTGGTGGGCTCGTCCATCATCAGCAGGTCGGGGTTTCCGAAAAGAGCCTGGGCCAGCAGCACCTTCACCTTCAGCCGGGCGTCCAGCGTGGCCATCTCGCTCCGGTGCAGCTCCGTTCCGATGCCCAGCCCCTGGAGGATGCGGCTGGCGTCGCTCTCCGCCTCCCAGCCCCCCAGCTCGGCGTACTCCTCCTCCAGCTGGCAGGCCAGGAGCCCGTCCTCATCGGTCATCTCCTCCTTGGCGTAGAGGGCGTCCTTCTGAATGCCGATGTCGTACAGCCGCTGGTTGCCCATAATGACCGTGTCCATCACGTTGTAGGCATCGTAGGCGTTCTGGTTCTGCTTCAAAATGGACATACGGGTGTTGGGCAGGATGGAGACCTCCCCCGAGGTGGAGTCCAGCTCCCCGGACAGGATTTTCAGAAAGGTGGACTTCCCCGCCCCGTTGGCGCCGATAATGCCGTAACAGTTGCCCCGGAGAAATTGCAGGTCCACATGGGAAAACAGCGGGGTCCCACTGTAGTTCAGGCTGAGGTTTGTGACAGTAATCATAGCGCTTCTCCTTTATTGCGGTCAAATTTTCAGAGAGACTATCATACTACAGAAAAGAGAAAAAAGAAAGTATTTTTTTGTAAAAGAACGGAGACCTGCCGATGCCGGCGGGGGGAACGGCTATCATATCTATAACTACATTATTATAACTTGAGACATCCTCTGGGCGCGGCGGCTCTCCTGCTTTAAGGGGACAGATTTTCCAAAAAAGACAGCGGCTCCGCTCTTGCCAACGGGGGCAAAAGGTGTTACAATAGCAGATGGAAACCGCCAATTTTCCGGTGAAAGGATGTGGGAACCGAATGGAAGGCCGAAGTCGTCACAGAGGCACGAAGGACAGCTGCCACGAACGGGGGGCGGCGGGCCGGACCGGGTTCCCGCTCAGCCGCCGGTAAACGCCGGAGGGAGTTTTCCCTCCCCTTGTAGATGTGCAGCCACAGGCGCGCCCCGGCAGGGATCGCCTGTGGTTTTTCGTGCCCCGCCGCCGCGTGTACCGCGAGTTGAAAGGGGAGAAACGCCATGCACGACAACTGCGAGCTGGACCGGCTGATGGAGCTGGTCCGGGAGCGGAAATTCCGCGCCCTGCGGGAAATCCTGATTGAAATGAACGAGGTGGACATCGCCGGATTCCTGGATGAGCTGGAGGTGGAGCAGGAGATCCTGGTCTTCCGCCTGCTGCCCAAGGACCTGGCGGCGGAGGTGTTCGCCTACCTGGAGAACGTGGAGGACCAGGAGAAGCTGATCAGCGTTCTGAGCGACAAGGAGCTCCGGGAGGTGCTGGACGAGCTCTACATGGACGACACGGTGGACCTCATTGAGGACATGCCCGCCAACCTGGTATCCCGTATCCTGCGCAACACCAACTCCTCCGCCCGGAGCCAGATCAACAAGCTGCTCAACTACCCCAAGGACTCCGCCGGCTCTCTGATGACCACGGAGTTCGTCTACCTCCACCCCAACAGCACGGTGGAGGAGTCCTTTGCCCGCATCCGGAAGGTGGGCCTGGACAAGGAGACGGTATACACCTGCTACGTCACCGCGAACCGGGTGCTCCAGGGGGTGGTGACGGTGAAGCGGCTGCTCATGTCCGCCTATGAGACCAAAATCAGCGACATTATGGAGACCAACGTCCTGTCGGTGGGGACCCACGAGGACAAGGAGGACGTGGCCCAGATGTTCTCCAAGTACGACCTGACGGCGCTGCCGGTGGTGGACGGGGAGGACCGGCTGGTGGGCATCATCACGGTGGACGACGCCATGGACGTTATGGAGGAGGAGGCCACCGAGGACATCGAAAAAATGGCCGCCATCCTGCCCACCGACAAGCCCTACTTCCAGACCGGGGTCATCGAGACCTGGAAGCACCGCATCCCCTGGCTGCTGCTGCTGATGATCTCGGCCACCTTCACGGGGACCATTCTGGGCTTCTTCGAGGACGCCCTGGCCGCCAACGCCGCGCTGACCCTGTTCATCCCCATGCTGATGGACACCGGCGGCAACTCCGGAGGGCAGGCGTCGGTGACCATCATCCGCGCCATGTCCCTGGGAGACGTGGAGTTCTCCGACTGGCTGCGGGTGCTCTGGAAGGAACTGCGGGTGTCCCTGCTCTGCGCGCTGACCCTGAGCGTGGTCGTGTTCGGAAAGGTGCTCGCGCTGGACCGGAAGGATACCGCCGTGGCCGGAGTGGTGGCGCTGACCATCTTCGCCACAATCGTAATGGCAAAGCTCATCGGCTGTACCCTGCCCATGCTGGCAAAGCGGCTGGGCTTCGACCCCGCTGTTATGGCCTCCCCCTTCATCACAACCATCGTGGACGCCCTGTCTTTGCTGGTCTATTTCGCCATCGCAACCCAAATCCTCTCCCTGTGAGGGGAAACCCCCGCCTCCCAAGCTTTTTGCTGAGAGGCGGGGGCTTTGCTTTAGAAACGGGAATTTTTCAGTTCGCGCTAATTTGATTGCCTATCCATTCGCCAGACGGAATTGTCCAATGACGTTCCCCTCGGAATCGTACAGGGGGATAAAGGTTTCGCCCCCCTCGGGAATATCGTAGGTTTTATGAAGCTCCTCGGGGCGGACATAGCCATCCAGCACCCCGCCATCCTCTCCAGTTCCAGTGGCCAGAATCAGGTCGGGGCCGTGTCCCACAATATCGCTCAGACCATCCGGGCCATAGGTCTCGCCCTTGCTGTTCTTGGGGTACTCCCCGTCAATCAGCCACTTTTGCGCCAGCTTCTTCATGAGGATATCCGTGTCAAGGACAGCGGTTTTGTTTTCGCCAAGGACCACGGCGTTATGCTCGCCGTACCAAGTGACCTCCACATTCAGCAGCTTCGAGATGTAGGACAGGGGCAGATAGGTGGTCGCGCCGCCGGTCTCGTCCACGTAGGACAGGCTGGAGGGAATTTTGACCCCCGACTCCAGTTCCAGGAACTGCTCCTCGCTGAATACGGACTGGCCGTTCATGGAGAGGTTGATGCGGTTCATGTCGATGGTTCCGGTGGCCACCGCCGCGGCTGTGAATACACCGGTCGTCAGAACCAACGCACACAGAAAACCAGCGCCAAAGCTCCCAATTTTGAATTTTTTCATGCAAAGCTCCCTTCAATGTTATAATATCTTTTTTGAGTAGGCCCAACTCATTTATATATTAACACAATATTCCACAATTGTCAACACAAGATATCTGTTGCTTTTGGCAGTTTTGAAAAAATCCCGCCCCTGGCAAAAGCTAGGGGCGGGATTGATCGTGCTTAGAAATAGCGGCTATACTTTTTACTTCTGGTTCTGCCGGATTACGTTTGCCAAAGCCTCAGAGGCCTCCAGGTCAACGCCGGTCAGCATAAAGGAGCCGATAACATTGCCGTCCACATCATAGAGGGGGATGGGGAACTCCTCTATTGCAGAATGTACTTGACATTTAGATAGGTTTTGCTATACTAGTATCAACTCTATAGAGCGCTGTGATGTGCATCATCAAGAAAGGTAACAAGGTATTCTACGTGGAAAAAAATGGAGCAAAAAAGAGAACACGTCCAAAGGTCAGCGGCAGTCCGGAGGGAATCCAGATCACGCTGAAAAAGGCCACATCTGAACTGATGGTCCTGTTCATGCTGCGCAAAAAGCCCATGTACACTTACGAGCTGATGAACGAAATCAGCCAGCGCAGTGATGGCGAAATCACCTTCAACACCATGTACCTGACCATATACCGGCTCCAGGAGCACGAATACATCCGGGAGCACAGCAAGGTTATGAGTGAGGACAACCGTACCCGCATCTATTTCACCATCACCGAGACAGGCGAGGCCTATCTGGAAGAAATTATGAAGGGCTACCGGCAGTATATCCTGGCCCTGGAGCGTGTTCTGGAATACCCGTGGGGAGGTGCGCCCGAGGAGAACAGCGATTCATAACGAAAAGTGCGGGAGATTTTTTGCCCCGCCGTCAGGGAGGATAACAGACCATGAGTGATGTTAAAATAGAAATGGCATCCTATTTTCAGCATGTCAGAGGCCGGTTGAGCTGTTCCAGAAGATACCAGGATGAACAGATGCAGAAGATTTTCCGTGCGGCAGAGGAGTACGCCCAGGAGAACCCGGACGCCACGCCGGAGGAAGTCGAGATGTATCTGGGCGACCCGGCAGAGGTTGCGCAGGCGCTGATGGAATCCATTGACCCGGCAGAGATAGAGCGCTACCAGAAGCGGAAAAAGCTGGGTGTTATGCTTACTATTGGAATTTTGGCGGTGACGCTGGTCGTGATGGGTACAGGGATTGTATATCTTTCCCGCGTTTCTGCACCAATAGAAGTGGTTGAAACAATTGTAATCCACGATTGAGGAGGTATTATTGTATGAAAAAGAACATAACTTTGATGGCGGTCCTGTTTTGTTTGATTTTTACGATGGCTCTCCCTGTTGGAGCTGCTTCCCAGGTTGTTTGCGAGACTACAACGGTTACAACTGTATACGGTGATATCGAGGTTGAAGAGACTCTGGTTATTTATACCAACCTCCGCAGCAATACCAAAAGTGTTGACAAAACCAGCACATACCGCCAAGGTGGTTCGGTCATTGCTGAGGTGACTTTGAATGCTACCTTCGGTTATGATGGTAAAACTTCCTGGGTGGTAAGTGCAAGCGGCTCACACACCACTTATGGCGTTTGGTCTTATAATAATGAGCGCATTACAAAATCTGGCGGCACTGCCAGACTTAGCGCTGCTCTCAATGCTCCGCTGAGCCAAGGCGTTAGTGTCAACATCTCCCTGACCTGTTCTCCCTCTGGAAGCATCAGCTAAAAAAGGAATTTTCCCGGCCCGTGTGGGACAGGACTCCGCCAGAGTTCTGCTCTCTGCGGGCCGGTTTTTTGATGCGTTGCAATTTTGGCGGAGACATGCTATACTAGCGGAAAAGCGCGGAAGGGGGGCGGCGGGATGACCGCAGTGGTGACGGATGTACACTACCGGATGTCGCTGGCGCTGGTCCGGGACCTGGCCCAGGCGGGGGTGCGGGTGGTGTGCTGCGAGGGGGAGGATCAGCCCGCCCCGCTGGGGTTTGCCTCCAAGTACCCGGCGGAGCGTGTCACCCTGCCCCGGTCGGGGGAGCTGGACGGGCTGTACCGGCTGTGCGGCCGCCTGACCCGGGAGGAGGGGGAGCGTCCCGCCCTGCTTCCGGTGGGGGCGGCCACCCTCTCCGCTCTGGCCGGGGCGCGGCGGGAGTTTTCCAAAGTCGCCGGCCTGCTCATCCCCTCCCCGGACCAGCTGGACGCCCTCAACAGCAAGGAGGAGGTCTCCCGCCTGGGTGCGCGGCTGGGGGTCCCCGTGCCGGAACCCCTTGACCTGTCCCAGCCGGGCGAGCTCCCCCTCCCCTGCGTCGTAAAACCCCTGTGCGGAGAGAAATTCGGCCTGTCCGCCAGCCAGCGCTATGTCATCGCCCGCTCCCGCGCCCAGGCCGAGTCCGCCGCCGCCCGCTTCCAGGACCTCACCGGCACGCCCCCCCTGGTCCAGGCGTACCTCCCCGGCGGCGGGCTGGGCTGCTCCCTGCTGGCCGAGGAGGGCGAGGTTTTGGCCAGCCTGTGCCACCGCCGCCTCCGGGAGTACCCCGTCTCCGGCGGGCCCTCCTCCTGCTGCCTCCGGGTGGACCGGCCCGACCTGGAGGACTTCTCTGCCCGCCTGGTCCGGGAGACGGGCTTCTCCGGCCTGGCCATGTTCGAGTTTAAGGAGGACCAAACCGGCGCGCCCCGCCTGCTGGAGGTCAACCCCCGGGTGTGGGGGACCTTTCCCCTGACCCGGGCCTCCCGCAGCGGCATCCCCCTGCTGTGGTGCGCCCGGAGCTGGGCCAGAGGAAACGGCAAACCCCCGCCCCCCCTCCCCACCCCCTCCCCCAGGCCCTGCCGGATGCAGTTTATGCCCTCCGACCTGGCCGCCGGCCTGTCCTGGCTCAAGCGGGGCCGCCCTGGTCCCCTCCTGAACGCCCTGGCCTGCTGGCTCGACCCCAGAGTCCGGGACGGCCTGTGGGAGTGGGGCGACCCCGGCCCGGGACTGATGTATTACCGCTCCCTGCTGAAAAAGGAGAGATCATGAACTACCTGCTGGACCTCCATGTCCACACCAGCGCCTCCCTGGACGGGCTGTCCTCCCTGAACGGACAGGCGGCGGCGGCCAAAACGGCGGGCCTGGACGCCATCGCCGTTACAGACCACAACCTCTGCACCCCCCTCCCCCAGTCCCTGGAGGGAGTGCTCCTCATCCCCGGCTGCGAGCTGTCCACCCTCCACGGACATATTACCGGGCTCTTTCTCCAGGCCCCCCTGGACCTGGACGCTCTGCGGAGAGACGGCCTGCCCTCCGGGGGGGCGGCGGTGGAGGAGATTCATCAAAAAGGGGGGATCGCCGTCCTGGCCCACCCCTACCAGTCCCCCGGCGCCCGTCCGGAGGACTTCCCCTTCCGCCCCGACTGCGTGGAGGGGGCCAACGCCCGGGCCGCCCTCAAGGTGAAGGACGCCAACGAGCGGGCCGCCGCCCTGGCCCGGCGCTGGGGCCTGCCCGCCGTGGGGGGGAGCGACGCCCACTCCCGCTGCGAGGTGGGGAACGCCCGCACCTGGGTCCAGGCGGAGGCCCTCACCCTCCCCGCCCTCCGGGAGGCGCTCCTGGCGGGGCGGTGCGGGCCGGTGCTGCAAAAAAATACCCCGCATCTCCGGAAGGGGTTTTCCCAGCTCGCCCAGGCCCGCCGCCGGGGCGGAGTGAAAAATCTGGCGGTGGGCTGCGCCTACGTGGCCTACTGCGGAGTGTTGGACCTTTTGGGCAGATAGAAAAAGGAGGATGTCTCATGTCCCTGATGACCCACGCCATCGGCGCCGCGAAAAAGCTCAAGCACCGCTACCAGGACCAGCTTCGGGCCCGTACCCCGGTGTACCTCTCCCCCGTCCGGCGGGTGGAGCGGGTGGCCCTGGACGAGCGGGTGTGCGCCATGACCTTCGACGACGGGCCCTGCCGCCTGCCCGCCAATCCCGACGGGTTTGCCGGAAAACCCCTCACCCTGGTGCTGGCGGAGACCTTGGAGCGGTACGGGGCGCTGGGGACCTTCGACGTGGTGGGGGACACCTCGCAAAATTACCCCGACCGCCCCGGAAAGCACGGCTCCGCCTCCTGGGGCGGGATCGCCTTCGACCACTACCCCGACTTCGGCCAGGACGGGGAGGGCGGGGTGCTCCACTGTCCCGAGCTGGTGGACCGGCTGCTCCAGGGGGGGCACGAGCTCACCAGCCACACCTATTCCCACGTGCTCTTCGGGAAGAAAAACCTGGTCTACGGCAGGCGGCACACCCTCTCCGGCCTGGAGGCGGCGGTGGAGGACCTGCAAAAGCTCCACGCCCTGGTCCGGGAGCGCCACGGCTATGAGATGAAGCTCTCCCGCCCCCCCCACTACGTGGACCGCATCGGGCAAAACTTTTCCAGCTACGACGCCTACGCGGCGATGGGGTATCAGTACATGGCGGCCAGCTTCGACGGGGCGGGCTGGCTCCCTCTGTCCACCTACGAGGCGGAGGTGGAGGCCACCTGGAAGCCCGTCGCACAAAAGCTGGCGGAGGACCCGGACTATTTTTGCGGACAGATCATCTTCCAGAAGGACGGGTACAATATGGCCCGCCGCTCCCCTGTCGCCCACGGCCTGGAGGAACAGCTGAAGCGGCTCGCCGGGGCGGGCTACCAGGTGGTCACCGTGTCCCAGTTGCTGGAGCGCTCCCCCTTCCTGGACCTGCCCCAGAGCGACCCCCGGGGGGCGGCGGCCAAAAAGCTGCTGGAGGCGGGATTTTGTCCGGCTTTTCGGGACAACAGCCTCCGCCCGGACAGCCCCCTCACCCGGGGGGAGCTGGCGATGATGGCCTTCGGGTGGGAGAGCGGGGAGCTGCGGAGAAAACTGCTCCAAGGGGAGGAGAAGCTGCCCTGGTCCGACCTGAAGCCCGGCCACCCCTACGCCGCCCCGCTGCTGTACGGGGTCCGGCTGGGGGCTCTGTTTGGGGAGGGCGGCACAATCCGCTGTGACGCTCCCGCCTCCGGGGAGGACGCGGCGGCGGTGCTGGCCAAGCGCCTGGGCCGGGAGCCGTCAGGTACTCTGCCCGGAAACCTGACCCACGGGGGGTTTTTTCTCCTGGCGGCAGAGCTGCTGAAACCCGCCAAACGGTGAAAAAACCGGCCTTTTCCCAGAGGAGAGGGCCGGTTTTGGTATGTGCGGGTCAGCGGGGCTGTTTTTTCCGGAAGAGGAAGGTGAGGGCGAACCACACCGACAGATACAGGGTGATGGCCGCCCCGGAGGAGCCCCCCGCGTAGTAGGAGGTCATCAGCCCCGCCACTCCCGCCAGCACCGCCCCCGCCAGGGAGAGCAGGTGGTACTGCCAGAGGTTTCGGGCGGCGTTCCGGGCGGCGGCTCCGGGGAGGACCAGCAGGGAGTTGATGACCAGCAGGCCCACCCAGGTCATGGACAGGGTGACCACCACCGCAATCGCCATGGAGAAGACGGTCTCCTGCCAGAAGACCCGGACCCCCCGGCTGTCGGCCAGGGCGGGGTGGACGGCGGAGAGCATCAGCTGATTGAAGGAGAGGACCCACAGCAGGAGGACCAGCAGCAAAATCAGGGCCAGCACCCCGATTTTTCCCGGCTCCACCGACAAAATATCCCCAATGAGCAGGCTGTTGAACCGGGTAAAGGACCGCCCCCCCAGGGTGGACAGGAAGATGCCCAGGGCCACGGCGGTGGAGGAGAACACCCCGATTACCGTGTCGCTGGCCAGGGCGGAGCGGCGCTTGACCAGGTTGAAGAGGAGGGCGAAGACCAGGGCGAAGAGCACCGCCGCCCAGGTGGGCTCGTGGAAGCCGCACAGGGCCCCGATGGCCATGCCCGTAAAGGCGGAGTGCCCCAAAGCGTCGGAGAAAAAGGACATCCGGCTGTGAACCACCATGGTGGACAGCAGGCCGAAGAGAGGGGTGATGACCAGCACCGCCAGCAGGGCGTGCTTCATAAAGTACATCTGCCCCGGCTGGGCCCACTGGAAGGGGAGCAGGTCCACCAGCGCGTACCAGAGCTCCATCACGCGTCCCCCTTTCCCATCCGCAGGTGGAAGGTGTCGTAAAATTCCGGCGAGGAGAGCACCTCGGCCGGCGGTCCCGCCCGGAGCACCCGGCGGTTGAGGAGGATAACCTTGTCCGCGAACTGCCCCAGGGCGGCAAAGTCGTGGGTGGACAGGAAGATGGACAGGTCGTACTGGGTGCGCAGCTCGTCCAGCATATCCAGCAGCTGGTGCTCCCCCTCGATGTCCACCCCGGACAGGGGCTCGTCCAGGATGAGGATGTGGGGGACGGGTTCCAGGGCCAGGGCCAGCAGCACCCGCTGGAGCTGGCCCCCGGACAGGACCCCCATGGGCCGGTCCAGCAGCTCCTCCCCGTGGACCCGGGCCAAGCAGGCGGCGGCCCGCTCCCGGTATTTTTGGGGGATGGGGAGCCACACCGGCCACTTGGAGGTGGCGGCGGTGAAGAAGTCCAGCACCGACACCGGGTCCCCCCGGTCGAAGCTGGGGGCCTGGGGGACGTACCCCACCAGGGGCCGGGTCCCGCCGGTGATCTCCCCGTCCGCCAGCCGGATGGCCGGGCCGTAGGCGGGGGAGAAGGTGATGGAGCCCTTGTAGCTCATTTGTCCCAAAATACTGCGGAAGAGGGTGGACTTCCCCGCGCCGTTGGGGCCGATGAGGGCCACAATCTCCCCGCAGTGGAGGTGGAAGGACACATCCTCCAGAATGCTGTCCCCCTCCAGCCGGACGGACAGGCCCTCCAGCTTGAGGCAGCAGCTGTCCGCGCAGCCGGCGGAGAGCTTGCCGTGTTTGAATTTTCTCACGCCGCTCCCTCCTGCTTTGTCAGATATGAAAGGTGGCTGGCATCCACAATCGCCCGGATGTTGAACATGATTCCGTCCAGATAATCGCCCGGTTCGTCCGGCCCGCCGCCCATAATCATCGTCAGCGTGGACACCTGACAGCCGGTCTCCCGGGCGACGGCCTTGGCGGTAGCGTCGGAGCCGTTGACCTCGGTGAAGATGACCGGGACCTCATGTTCCCGCACCAGCTCCGTGATCTCCACAATCTCCCGGGCGCTGGCCTCGCTCCCCGCCTCCTCCTCAATGCTGGCCAGGAGATTCAGTCCAAACGCTTTGGCAAAATACTGGAAGCCATCGTGAAAGGTAATCAGATTGGGGTCCAGCAGGCAGCTGTAACCCTCCAGCTCAGCCTTGGCGTCCTCTCCACAGCGGTGCAGCGCCCAATCCAGACCTGATGTGTTTGCGCTGTACCGCTCCCCGTTGTCTGGGTCGATATGCTCCAATCCGGCCCCCAGGTTGGCCGCCATGATCCGGGCATTTTCCGGGTCCATCCAGTAGTGGGGGTCCCAGTGGCCGTGGTCGTGGCCATCGTGGTCCTCCTCCCCGTCCTCGTGGTGGTGCGACAGACTCTCCAACAGCTCAATCCCCTCCGAGCAGTCGATGATTTGGGCCGCGGAGGTTTTCAGGGCGTCCTCCAAAAACTCCTCCAGCCCCGCGCCGTTGAGGGCGATGACATCCGCCTGGTCCAGCTTTTTCATGTCCTCCATGGTCAGGGTGTAGTCGTGGAGGCAGGAGGCGCTCCCCGTATCCAGCCGCTCCACCGCCACCCCCGCCGCCCCCTCCGCGATGGAGGAGGCGAAGAGGTAGATGGGGTAGGTGGTGCAGACCACAATGAGCCTGTCCCTCTCCCCCTCCGCCGGGGCGCAGCCGGGGAGGAGGAGGGTCAAACTCAGCAGCGCGGCCAGCACGTGTTTTCTCATGCTCATGTGTGCTCCTTTTCCCGTCCATGAAAAAAGACCGCGTGGCGGTCTTTTTTCAAGATAAGGGAGGGTTATTCCTCCTCTGGGTCCTCCTCCTCGTCCTCCACCAGGTCCATGGCGAACCGGGACCCGCAGGAGGGGCACTCCACCTCTCCCTCGGTCAGGTCGTCCTCGTCAATGAGCAGGGGGCCGCCGCAGGAGGGGCACTCCACCTCGAACCAGTCGTCGTCATAGTCCCCGGAGTCCTCCTCCTCGTCAAAGACCACCGACTCCACATCGGCCAGGTCGTCAGACAGCACATCGATCTCCTCCCCCAGAGCCAGGGAGTTCTCCTCCAGATCCTCCACCGACATTGCGACCTCCTCCAGGATGCCGATCATCACGGAGATGAGCTTGCCCTCCTTGGATTTCTCGGTGTCCAGGTTCAGCCCCTCGGCCAGACCCTTGAGATACGCGACCTTTTCGGAAATAGTCATATGCTTCCTCTCTTTCAATGGCGGGGCGGCGCGGGGCCTGCCCCGGAGTGTGGCGGATGGAGCGCGGTTAAGCCTTGCAGCGCTCCAGATACTCGCCGGTACGGGTGTCAATTTTGATCTTGTCGCCGGGGTTGATGAACAGGGGGACCTTGATCTCGGCGCCGGTCTCCAGGATGGCGGGCTTGGTCACGTTGGTGGCGGTGTCGCCCTTGAAGCCGGGGTCGGTCTCGGTGACCTCCAGGTCCACAAAGTTGGGGGGCTCCACGCCGAAGATGCTGCCCTTGTAGGACATGATCTTGCAGGTCATGTTCTCCTTGATAAACTTGAAGCTCTCCCCCAGCAGGTCCTTGCTGATGGGGATCTGCTCATAGGACTCCGGGTCCATGAAATAGTACAGGTCGCCGTCGACGTAGAGGTACTCCATATCCTTGCGCTCCACAAAGGCCTGCTCGAACTTGGCGGTGGGGTTGAAGGAGGTCTCAGTCACGCCGCCGGTGATGACGTTCTTCATCTTGGTGCGGACAAATGCCGCGCCCTTGCCGGGCTTGACGTGCTGGAATTCGACCACCTGCATGACCTTTCCGTCCATTTCAAAGGTCACGCCGTTGCGAAAATCGCTGGCAGAAATCATTGGCATAGGGATCATCCTCCATTATAAAACGATTTGATTCCGGTTAGCTGATTTATTTTACCCTATTTCCGTCATGATTGCAAGAGGGATACAGAGAATTTGAGCAGGATTTTGCGCCTGTCCCCAGAGGAGCGCGGAAGAAGGAGAGGTTTTATAGAAAATTTCGATAGAAAGGCCGAGGCATGAAAAAATCAATACCAAAAGGGCTTCCATTTTTGGTAAAAACACTTATAATGACGGATGATGTCCCCAATATCCTGTTTGGGGCGCGGAAAAAGAATTTTGGAGGAATACCATGAAAAAGCTGTTATCTCTGCTCCTTGCGCTGTCCATGGCGGTCTCTCTGGCCGCCTGCGGAAACACGCCCGCGGCTGGCAGCCAGAACCCCGCCCAGAGCGGCCAGACCTCTCAAACAGACCAGAGCGGCGAGCCCGCGAACACCGGGGACCAGTTCCAGGCGTCCATCCTGTTCTGCGGCTCCACCTCCCTGTACCCCATCATCTCCTCCCTGGCCTCCTCCTTCACCGAGGACAATGTGACCTGGGACAAGCTGGACCTCTCCTTCCCCGACGCCAACATCTCCATCTATGTGGCCCCTGGCGGCTCGGGCGTGGGAGTCAGCGCCGCCATTGACAAGACCGCCGACTTCGGGATGCTGGCCCGGGACATCAAGGACTCCGAGGTCGAAGCCCTGGGGGAGAATTACAGCGAGTTTGTGGTGGCCAAGGACGCCCTCACCGTGTCGGTCAACGCCCAAAACCCCATCTGCGCCCTCACCGATGACATGGACACCGACACCATCCGCCAGATCTTCGCCGGCGAGCTGACCACCTGGGACCAGGTGGACCCCTCCCTCCCCGCTGAGACCATCAACGTCTACATCCGCGACCTGTCCGGCGGAGCCTATGAGGTTTTCCAGAAATCCGTCATGGGGGACAGCCAGGTCACTCCCTCCGCCACCCAGTCCGCCTCTATGACCGAGCTGGCCACCAACATCGCCGGGGACCCCTGGGGGATCGGCTACGCGGGCTTTGGCGCCTACAATAAGACCAACGCCAACGGGCAGGTTCTCACCGCCATGAAGGTGGACGGGGTGGAGGCCACCGCGGAGAACATCATCAGCGGCGCGTACACCATCCAGCGTCCTGTCATGTTCGTCACCGGCGACGTGCTCACCCAGAGCGAGCAGGCGTTTGTGGACTACGTCTTCTCCCAGACCGGCTATGAGGTGGTGGAGGCCAACGGCTACATCCCCGCCTTCACGCCCGCGGCCTGATTTTGCTCCCCCATACCGCTGCCGCTCTGTGGCAGCGGTATGGGCGCTTTTGGGAGGGGGTGACACCCTCTGGCAAAGGCGGGGATTGAGACCAAACGCTCTGGAGGTGCTGAGAATGCTGCGGACCAGGCGCTGTCTGCTGGTCAGCCTTTTGATCGCCGCCCTCACCGCGGCGGCCATGGCGGTGCTGGCCTTTGTCATCTATTTTATTGTCCGGGAGGCCCTGCCCATCTTTGAGGAGGTGGGGCTGGGGGAGCTGGTGCTGGGCCGCCAGTGGATGCCCATCGACTTCACCGGGGTGACCTCCTTCGGGATCTTCAACTTCCTGGCGGCCACCATCTACGTGTCGGTGGTGGGGATGGCGCTGGCCCTGCTGGTGGGGCTGGGGGCCGCCCTCTACCTGTCCTGCCAGGCCTCCGACCGGGTGCGGGGTTACCTGTACCCCGTCATTGACCTGCTGGCGGGCATCCCCTCGGTGATTTATGGTTTTATTGGGCTGGTGACCCTGGTGCGGCTGTTCATGCGGGCGGGGGTGTCCACCGGCTCCTGCGTGCTGGCGGCGGGGGTCCTGCTGGCGGTGATGCTGCTGCCCTTTCTGGTCTCCTCGTGCAGTGAGACCATGCTGGCCGCCCGGCGGAACTATCTGCCCGCCTCCCAGGCCCTGGGGGTCTCCAAGTGGTACGCAGCGGCGGCGGTGATTTTGCCCGC
This sequence comes from Lawsonibacter sp., assembly GCA_022801435.1. Classification (GTDB taxonomy): domain Bacteria; phylum Bacillota; class Clostridia; order Oscillospirales; family Oscillospiraceae; genus Lawsonibacter. The sequence goes on along the minus strand of JAAWSG010000009.1, from coordinate 24,956 downwards.
CTCCTGGAAAAATATCCTTCTGGCTATGGTGCTGGCCATCGGCCGGGCCATGGGGGAGACCATGGCGGTGATGATGGTCATGGGCAACGCCAACCTCTTCCCCCGGCTGCTGGGCAAGGGGGAGAGCATCGCCGCCGTGATTGCCCTGGAAATGGGCACGGCGGTGGTGGGCAGTCCCCACTACCACGCCCTGTACGCGGCGGGCCTGGTGCTGATGGTGCTGCTGTGCGCCATCAACGTGACCATCGGGCTGATCCGGGAAAAGCTGACCGGCTGAGGAGGGAGGCCATATGAAGATCATACCGAGGCTGATGAAGCTCTGGGCCTGTCTGTCCATTGTCCTGGTGCTGGGGGTCATCGCCTTTCTCTTCCTCTTCGTCCTCATCCAGGGCTTTGACGCCATCAGCTGGGAGTTTTTGACCCAGCCGCCCCGGGGCGCGGTGCTGGGGGAGGAGGGGGGCGTGTTTCCCGCCATTGTGGGCAGTCTGTGCTTCACCGGGACGGCGGTCCTGCTGGCCGCTCCGCCGGCGGTGGCCACGGCGCTGTACGTGGTCTTCTACAGCAGGAGCCGCCGGAGCTCGGGGGCGGTCCGGCTGGTGGTGCAGTGTATGTCCGGGGTCCCCTCCATTGTGCTGGGCCTGTTCTCCTACAGCTTCCTGGTCCGGGACCTGGGGTGGGGCCGGTGCATCCTGTCCGCCTCCTCCGCCCTGGCGGTGATGATCCTGCCCTTCCTGGAGGTGCGGGCAGAGAAGGCCTTCCGGGAGCTGCCGCCCCGGATGATTGCCTGCTCCTACGCCCTGGGCTGCTCCAAGGGGTACACGGTGGTGCGGATTATCCTCCCCGCGTGCAGCGGAGAGCTGGTCTCGGGCATGATCCTGGGGGGGTGCTACGCCATGGGAGCCACCGCCCCCCTGATGTTTACCGGCGGAGTGGCCTACGCCTCGGTTCCGGACAGCCTGATGTCCCCCGCCATGGCCCTGCCCCTCCACCTGTACCTGCTTCTGGCTCAGGGGGCCACCTCCATGGGGACCGCCTACGGCACGGCTTTTGTGATGATGGTACTGATTTTGGCCAGCAACCTGCTGGCTACCGCCTATGAGAGGAGGCACAAATGGAACCGATCCTGACGCTGGAGGGGCTGTCCGCCTCCTATGACGGGCGGCGGGCGCTGGAAGAAGTTTCCCTAAAAATCCCCAGGTATCAGATCACCGCCGTCATTGGGCCCTCGGGCTGCGGGAAGTCCACCCTGCTGCGGGCCATGAACGGTCTGCTGCGGGAGGAGCCCGGGGCGGCGGTGGAGGGCCGGGTCCTGCTGGGGGGAGCGGATATCACCAGCCTGTCCCCGGAGGAGGTCCGCCGCCGGATCGGGCTGGTCTTTCAGACCCCCGCCCCCTTCCCCTTCTCCATCTATAAAAACATGGTCTACGCCCCCCGGTACTACGGGGTGCGGGACAAGAAGCGGCTGGACGCCCTGGTGCGGGAGAAGCTGGAGCTGGCCGGGCTGTACAGTGAGGTCAAGGACGACCTGGGCCGGAGCGCCCTAAAGCTCTCCGGGGGCCAGCAGCAGCGGCTGTGCATCGCCCGGGCGCTGACAGTGGAGCCCGAGGTGCTTCTGCTGGACGAGCCCTGCTCCGCCCTGGACGTCAAGGCCTCCGCGGTGATTGAGAAGATGCTGCTGGCTCTGAAGGAGCGCTATACCATCGTCATCGTCACCCACAACATCGCCCAGGCCCGGCGCATCTCGGACTGGACGGCCTGCCTCTACAGCGGGCGGCTGGTGGAGTTTGGGGAGAGCCCGGCCTTTTTCGCCGCCCCGCAGCAGGAGGCGGCCCGGGATTTCCTCTCAGGGGCCATTGGATAGTGAGATAGGAGGAATTGCAATGCTGAACATTGAGATCCCTGGCCGGGAGCCCCTGGCGCTGCGCCATCTGGTGCTGGACTACAACGGGACCATCGCCGTGGACGGGAAGCTCCTGCCCGAGCTGGCCGCCCCCCTGGGGGAGCTGAGCCGGACCCTGGAGGTCCACGTGCTGACGGCGGACACCTACGGCACGGCGGCCAAGCAGTGCGGGGGCCTGGGCGTGAAGCTGCACACCTTTCCCCGGGAGGGGGCGGGCAGGTGCAAGGAGGAGATCGTCCGCGCCCTGGGGGATGGGGTGGTCTGCATGGGCAACGGGTTTAACGACATCCCCATGTTCCGCTGTGCCGGGCTGTCCATCGCCGTCCTGCTGGAGGAGGGGATGTGCGCCGGCCTGCTGGCGGAGGCGGATGTGCTGGTGCGCTCCGCCCTGGACGGGCTGGATCTGCTGCGGCGTCCTGACCGGCTGAGGGCCACTCTGCGCAATTAAGGGGCGCGGGGGCGGGCATTTTCCGGCTGTTCGATTGACATAACACCGCCATGTGAACGGGCAATACAAAAAGTTATCAACACTTTCCACAGCTTTTTCCACAACCCTGTGGATAACTCAGCCCCTTTCCCCAAAAACTCTGACTGGGGAAAGGGGCTTGCCTAATTTTGGAAGGGCTGATTCCAGTGCGCGTAGGTTACATAACAGGGGCTACTCCACCTCCCGGTAGTACAGACCCCGGGTGTAGCCGCTGGGCTGATACCGGTTTTGTTCCAAATAGCGGTCCAGCACCTGGACGCACTCCGAGGCGCGCTCGGTGGTGAACATCAGCCGGGCCCCCCACAGGCCCAGCCGCCGCCAGTCCGCCGCCCGGTCCGCCAGAAAGAGCGTTTTGGAGTTGAGGATCTCGTTCCGGCAGACCCAGGCCCGGACCACAGGGAAGCGCTCTCCCCTGCGGTCGGTGAGCTGTCTGACTTCGCCGCAGGTGTGCTGTCCGGAGCGGTTGTGGAGGATGCAGTTCTCGGTAATCATCAGGGGCAGGCGGCCATAGGCGATGAATTCGGTGGGGATGGTTTTGGACAGGTCCCGCAGCTGGGCCAGCCGCAGCTCGAAGGAGGCGGTGGCGGAGAGGAGGCCCAGCCGCTTCAGCTCCTTCATGGTCTGGCTGTTATACACCCCCAGGCCGTAGTCCCCCCGGACCTGGAAGCCCAGCTGGAACGCCCGCCGGACCCCGCCCCAGTTCCCCGCCAGGGCCTGCTCCACCCCCGCCTGCCGCAGGGCCGTCAGGGTCTCCTCCAGGCGAGTCAGCTCGTTGTCGGTGCAGATGCGGGGCAGGGCGGCGGCGGCGGGGACCCCCGCCTTCCGGCAGCGCTCCGCCGCCTCCAGACAGGCGTCCCGGTCCTCCACCGGGAGGTAGATGAGGGCGGGCCGGCGCTCCAGCAGCTCCCCGCTGAGCTGCTCCGCGGTCCGCAGGGAGAGGGTGAACACCGGGGGCTCCTTCTGATTTTCGTACCGGACCCCGGCCCGGAAGGGCTCTTTGGGGCGGGGGGTGACGGCCTGCCGCTGGAGGGCCAGCCCGGCCAGGGCGCGGCGGCGCAGGTCGTTGAGGGCGGACAGCGGCAGGGACAGCTCCTCCCCCACCTTGGCGGTGGCCCTCTCGCACAGGAAGGGGGTCCCTCCGGTGCGGCTGAGCTGACCCTCCACCTTCTCGCGGGTGAGGGGGAGGCTCCGCGCCTCCTCGGGGACGGGGCCCTCCACCCGGGCCACATGTCCCTGCCTGTCCTGCGCGGCCACCTGGGCGGGCTCCCCGGGCTGGATGAGGGCGAAGAGCTGCACCGGCTCCTTCCGGTTCTCCCCGCTCTGGTAGGTGCTCCGGGCCTGGGCGTAGAGCTCCCTGGGCTCCTTCTCCTCCTGCCGGACCCCGAACATCTCCGGCCCGGTCCTGCCTATAAAATATCCGTCCGTAAAGCCCTGGCGGGAGAAGGTCTGGGCCAGGACCTCCACCTCCTCCGCCGTGGGCTCCCGCCCCTCCCGCAGGGCGCGGCTGTACACCCCGGTGACCAGGGCCACGTACTCGGGGCGCTTCATCCGGCCCTCCAGCTTCAGGCAGGCAACCCCCATCTCCTCCAGCTCCCGCAGGTGGCCCGCCATGGAGAGGTCCTTGAGGGACAGGGGGTGGCCGTCCGCCCGGTTCCCCCAGCCGTAGCTGAGCCGGCAGGGCTGGGCACACAGACCCCGGTTGCCGCTGCGCCCGCCAAGGACGGAGGAGAAAAAGCACTGTCCCGACCAGCACATACACAGGGCCCCGTGGCCGAAGACCTCGATCTCAATGGGGGAGTGCTGGCAGATGGAGGCGATTTGGTCCCGGCTCAGCTCCCGGCCCAGCACCACCCGGCTGATGCCCAGGTCGGCGCACTGCTTGACTCCGTCCAGGGAGTGGACGGTCATCTGGGTGGAGCCGTGGAGGGCCATGCCGGGGACGGTCTGCCGCAGCATCCGCAGGGCCCCCAGGTCCTGGACGATGACCGCGTCCACCCCGATGTCGCTGGCGTGGGCGGCCACCTCGGCGGCGGCGGGGAGCTCCCGGTCTGTCAGCAGGGTGTTCAGGGTCAGGTGGACGCGGCATCCCCGGAGATGGCAGTAGGCCACCGCCTGCGCGGCCTCCTCCCAGGTGAAATTTTTCGCGTTGCGCCGGGCGTTAAAATCCCCATAGCCCAGATAGACGGCGTCCGCCCCGTTCTGCACCGCGGCGGTCAGGGCCTCCATGGACCCGGCGGGGGCAAGCAGTTCCAGCATCGGCGGCCCCCTCAGTTCTTCCGGTTCTGGGCCTTGAACAGCTCCCGCTTGGTCTGGGACAGCTCGTCCTTCAGCCGGGCGATCTCATCCAGGCTGTCCTTAATCTGCTTGCGCAGCGCCTCGGCGGTCTGCTGCTCCTTAAAATACTGGTCCGCGATGTTCATCGCTGCCAGCACCGCCCCGTCCGCCTGGGACAGCCGCCCGGCCAGGATGGGCCGCAGCTGTTCATCCACGTGGGCGGCGCACCGGCGGACGTACCCCTCGTCCTCTACCGCGACCATGGTGTACTCCCGCCCGGCGATGGTGACGGCAATCTTGTTCTTCATAGGTCCTTCCTCCCCGCTATTCCTGCGCACCGATGGCTGAATGCGCGCTGTTGTAATTTATTATAGCATATCCGCCCCCTTTGAAAAAGGTTCTTTTTGAAATTTTCTCCAAACTTCGCCTTGGAAGCGGCGGAATCTATGGGTAGCCCCTTGTGGAACAGAGAGAAATGTGCAAAAAGGGCTTCCAAAAATCCGGTTTCTGTGGTAAGATAAAAGCGTTCGCATGGAATCATATATTTTGGGAAAATTGGAGTGAGCAGGCATGGAAACAACTCAGACGGTCAAGGGCAGATTATCGGGGAAGTACAAGCGCATCGGACAGAAGGTCGGCAATGTGGTGGCAATTATGCTTGCTCTCTCCATTGTGATATCGGTGGCGGTATGCGCCTATCTCTTCCATGGACTGATGGTACGGACGCTGGCCAACCAGAGCCTGAACGGGCTGAGCTATGAGGCCAGCCTGAGCGCTGCCGCCCGGGGGACGGGTATTGTGCTGCTGCTGGCCCTTGTCATTGCGATCATCGAAATTGCAGTGTGCATCCTGGTGCTGACCGCCTACCTGAAAAATCAGGTCTCCCGCCCGCTGGCGGAGATCTCCCAGGTGGCAATGCGGCTGGAGCAGGGGGATCTGGGCCTGTCCCGCGGGGAGGATGTCCAGGTCACCCCCCGCGCCAGCGATGAAATCGGGGAGCTGAGCCTCATCTTTGAGGACACCATTCACCGCCTGCGGACCTACATCGGAGAGATCGGGGATGTGCTGGGCGCCATTGCCAACGGGGACCTGACCCACAGCCCCCGGCAGGACTATGTGGGCGACTTTGCTTCCATCCGGCACTCCATGGACGGCATTGTCACCAGGCTGAACGACGCCATGGGGCAGATCTCAGAGAGCGCCAATCAGGTGGCCGCGGGGGCGAACCAGGTGTCCAACAGCGCCCAGGGACTGGCGCAGGGGGCGACGGAGCAGGCCAGCTCCATTGAAGAGCTGTCCGCCACCATTGCCGACATCTCGGAGAACGCCCAGCGGACCGCCGCCGCCGCGGACCAGGCCGGGATCTATGTCAATGAGGCCGGCGGACACCTGGGGGTGAGCGTGGAGCACGTCAAGGAGCTGAACGCCGCCATGGAGCGCATCTCCACCTCCTCCATTGAGATTGGGAAGATTATCTCCACCATTGAGGATATCGCCTTCCAGACCAACATCCTGGCCCTGAACGCCGCGGTGGAGGCCGCCCGGGCAGGGTCCGCGGGGAAGGGGTTTGCTGTGGTGGCCGACGAGGTGCGCAACCTGGCCACCAAATCCGATGAGGCCGCCAAGGCCACCAAGAACCTGATTGAGGGCTCCATCGACGCCGTCACCCAGGGCGGGACCGTGGTGGACCGAGTGACAAAGGCCCTGGAGGAGACCAGCCAGAGCGCCGGCCAGGTGACCACCCAGATGGCCGTGGTGGTGGAGGCGGTCGCCAGTCAGACCCAGGCCCTGGAGCAGGTCAACGAGGGCATCGACCAGATTTCCGCCGTGGTCCAGACCAACTCCGCCACCAGCGAGGAGTGCGCCGCCGCCAGTGAGCAGCTCTCCTCCCAGGCCAATCTGCTGGAGCAGCTGATGCGGTCCTTCCGGCTGAACCGCCGCCGCTGAGGGAATTTTTTGCGGGGTGTGCCGCAGAGGAAACTCTGCGGCACACCCCGCTTTTCATGTACCCGCGCCCGCTGCCGGGAGCGCAGGCGGGAACACAACAGGCCGTGTCCCCGCCCACGAAAGGCAGCAGGGACGGCAAGACAAATCCCCCCTCCTTACGGAGAGGGGATCTGCCTTGTGTGTTGTAAAAGGAGAGAGAAAGGAGATATGTGTAACTCATCTTGAGTACAGTAACAGCATATAAGAAAAATAAGACAAAATCGTGGACTTAAAATGAATTTTTTGTAAACTTACACGCTTTTCTCTCCAGATTGGGTTAGCCCTGTCCGCAGGCCAGCGCCAGGACCAGGGCGGCGGTGTCCTCCAGGTTTTTGATGGTGATCTCCTCCTGGGTGGTGTGGACCTTCGCCATGCCGGTCCCCAGGACCAGGGCCTTGATGCCGTGGAGGTTCATGTTATTGGCGTCGCTCCCGCCTCCGCTGGCGGCCAGAGAGGGCTCCACTCCCGCCTTACGGCAGGCGGCCATGACCTCCTGGACGAAGGGGTCGCTCTCCTCATGGCAGTAGGCGCTGTAGGACTTGGTCAGCCCTCCCTCCAGAGCGGCGCCATACTTCTCGCAGGCGGCCTGGAGGCACTGCATCATGTGGCTGCCCTGGGCCTCCAGCTTCTCATCACTGCGGCTGCGGGCCTCGCCCACAATCTCCGCCCGCTCGGGGACAATGTTGGTGGCGAAGTCGGCGGAAAATTTCCCGATGTTGGCGGTGGTCTCCTCATCGATGCGCAGCAGCTTCATGTTCGCCACCGCCTCGGCCAGGACCTGAATGGCGCTGATGCCCTCCTCCGGGGCCACTCCGGCGTGGGCGCGGCGGCCAATGACGGCGGCGTTGAGCTTGTACTGCCCTGGGGCGGCGGTGATGATCTTCCCCGCGTCCCCGCTGCTGTCCAGGACGGCGGCCTTCTTGGCGGTAATCCGGCTGTACTCCATGTGCTTGGAGCCCCGCAGGCCGATTTCCTCGCAGACGGCGAACATGGCCTCCACGGTGGGGTGGGGCAGATTGTTTTCCACGATGGTGCGCAGGGCCTCCACAATGGCCGCCACGCCCGACTTGTCGTCCCCGCCCAGCACGGTGTCCCCCTTGCTGCGGATGACTCCGTCCTCAATCACGGGCTCCACCCCGACGCCGGGGACCACCGTGTCCATGTGGGCGGACAGGAGGATGGGCTCGCCGGGGACGGTCCCGGGCAGGGTGCAGTACACGTTGCCTGTCTCGCTGCCGGTCAGCTCCATGGTCTGGTCCACATAGATCTCACAGCCGATGGCCTTCAGATCCTCCGCGATGCGGGCGGCCATGGCCCCCTCGTGGGTGCTCTCGCTGTCGATGCGGACGTAGTCCAGGAAGGTGCTGAGCAGGCGTTCTTTGTTAATCATGGGAAAGACCTCCTTTATTTATAAAGGCCGGCCCCGCGGGGCCGACCTGCTGCTCGGGGGATGGGGGATTACGCGCCGAGGGTGTAGTACAGGCCAGTGCTGATGCCGATGTCGAGGCCGAGGGCCAGCCAGATAATCATTACGATGGTCCAGCCCACCAGGAAGACCAGGGAGTAGGGGATCATGGTGGCGGTGATGGTTCCGATGCCCGCCTTCTTGTCATAGCGCTGGGCAAAGACCACAATGACGGCGAAGTAGGTCATCAGCGGGGTGATGACGTTGGTGCAGGAGTCGCCCACACGGTAGGCCATCTGGCACAGCTCGGGGCTGTAGCCCAGGAGCATGAACATGGGAACGAACACCGGGGCCAGAATGTTCCACTTGGCGGAGGCGGAGCCCATGAACAGGTTCATGAAGGCGGAGAAGAGGACGAAGATGACCATCAGCGGGATGAGGCCGATGTCCACTTTGCCCAGGAAGTCCGCGCCGGCCAGGGCGATGATGGTCCCCAGCTTGGTGTAGCTGAAGTAGTTGATGAACTGGGCGGATACGAAAGCCAGGGCCAGGAAGGAGCCCATTCCGGACATCGCTTTGGCCATGGAGCCGCAGACCTCGTGGTGGTTCTTGAAGGTCCCGACGGTCTTGCCGTAGGCCACGGCGGGGAGGAAGAACAGCAGGGCGATGAGGACCACGATGCCGTCAATGAGGGGGGAGGCGGGACGGCCCAGCAGCTCGCCGTTCACGTTCCGGAAGAAAGAGTTGGAGGGGATGCAGCAGGCCACGATGATGACCACGTAGATAAGCGCCACGATACCGGCCTTCCGCAGACCCTTGCGCTCCAGGTCAGTGATGGTGGTCAGGGAGCTGTCCTCCTCCGCCAGCAGCTCACCGCTGAAGGCAGCCAGACGGGGCTCCACAATGAAGTCGGTGACAAGGGTCCCCAGAATGGTGATGACAAAGGTGGAGACAAACATGAAGTAGAAGTTGCCCATGACCGCCACCTGATAGTTGGGGTCAATGATGGACGCGGCGGTCTGGGAGATGCCGGCCAGCAGGGGGTCCAGCGTGCCCACCAGCAGGTTGGCGGAGAACCCGCCGGACACACCGGCGAAGGCGGCGGCCAGACCGGCCATGGGGTGGCGTCCGTAGGCCCGGAAGACCATGGCGCCCAGGGGGATGAGGATGACGTAGCCGGAGTCGGAGGCGATGTTGGACATGATGCCCAGGAAGACCACCACGGGGGTGATGAGGGCCTTGGGGGTGACCTTCACGGTCTGCTTCAGCAGGGCGTTAATCATGCCGGACTGCTCGGCCACGCCCACGCCCAGCATAGCCACCAGCACCATGCCCAGGGGGGCGTAGGAGGTGAAGTTGCTCACCGCGTGGGAGAAGATGTACGCCAGACCGTCCTTGGTCAGCAGGCTGACCGCGGTGACAGTGGTCGTCTGGAGCTCGCCATTGGAGACCAGATCGCCGGTAGCGGATACCCCCGCCGCGGCGCAGATGGCGGAAATGATGATGATTGCCAGGGCAAAAATGCCAAACAGGGCGATGGGGTGGGGCAGCTTATTGCCCACGGCCTCAATGCCGTTGAGCCAGCGGTTATACAGGCTGACCTTTTTGGTTACCTTAACCTCTTTTTTTGACATATTCTACTCTCCTTCAAAAATCGAAATGGCCACGTGTTTTTCCAGGACGCACAGCAAAAAATAAAGACGCCCTCCTTTCTTCTCCGTTCCATCTGTGCGCCGTACCATTATGGAACATTGCAGGCCCCATTGTAACATAAATCCTGAGAGATTACAAGCAATTTGACGGGGAAAGGTTTGTCAACCCCCAAACGCACCGTCGTTTTTTACAAAATTTTTGAAGAGGGAAAATGTACGCGGTTCACGCACAGCTGTGTCTTTACTGAACACCGTTCTGGTTTTTTGCATGAAAAAATTCACGACTTCTATTTCTTGTCGCAATCTTATCTTGACTTGTCATACTTTGTACGATATAATACTAAGATTAAAGTGCAAAATATTAAAATTTCCACATTAAAATCGTGACTGCGAGGTGCTTTCTTTTCGTGGACTTTTTTCAGCGTTTTTGTCTCCGGAGCGGGGACCCTCGGTCGCCGGAGACCCGGACCCGGTGCGGAATTCTCTCCGGCGGGGTGGGGATCGCCCTCAATCTGCTCCTCTTTTCAGGCAAGCTGCTGGCGGGAGTGCTCACCGCCTCCATCGCCGTCACCGCCGACGCCTTCAACAACCTGTCGGACGCGGCCTCCTCGGTGGTCACCCTGGTGGGCTTCCGGCTGGCGGGGCGGGAGGCGGACAAGGAGCACCCCTTCGGCCACGGGCGGATGGAGTATCTGGCGGGTCTGGCGGTGGCGGTCCTCATCCTGATGGTGGGGGTGGAGCTGGCCCAGACCTCCCTCCAGAAAATCCTCCACCCGGAGCCGGTGGTGTTCTCCACCCTGACGGCGGTCATCCTGGCCCTTTCCATTGGGGTCAAGCTGGGGATGTTTTGGTTCAACCAGAACCTGTCCCGGCGGATTGCGTCCGCGGCCCTGGCGGCGACGGCGGCGGACTCCCTGTCCGACGCGGCGGGGACCGGCATCCTGCTGCTGGGCCTGCTGGCGGGAGGCTGGCTCTCCCTGCCCCTGGACGGCTGGCTGGGCCTGGGGGTGGCGCTGTTTATCCTCCGCACAGGCTGGGGGGCGGCCAAGGACACCGTCGACCCTCTGCTGGGCCGCCCCATGGACCGGGCCCTGGCTGAGGACATAGACCGCCTCATCCTGGGGCACGACTACATCCTGGGCATCCACGACCTGGTCTACCACGACTACGGGCCGGGCAGAGCCATGATGTCCCTCCACGCCGAGGTCCCGGCCGATGGGGATTTTCTGGTCCTCCACGACGTCATTGACCACATCGAGCGGGAGCTGAAAGACAAGCACCGCATCGAGACCTGCATCCACATGGACCCGGTGGTCCGGGACGGCAGCACCGAGGAGCTCCGGAAACAGGTGGAGGGGCTGGCCCGGCGGCTGGACCCGGCGCTGTCCATCCACGACTTCCGCATCACCGCCGGCCCCATGCACACCAACCTCCTCTTTGACGTGGTGGCCCCCTACGGCTTCCGGCTGTCCGACAGCGAGCTGGACGCCCAGCTGTCCGCCCTCATCCGGGAGCTGTCCGGCCGGTATTTCCCGGTCATCCAGGTGGACCACTCCTGCGTGGCGGATGGGACGTAATTCACAAAAAATTCACCCAAGCTGTCAGGTTTGCGTTATAATAGAGGTATCCTGACCCGCGCAGGCCGGCGCGCCGCGCCTGACATATCGAAAACGAGGTGCTGATGTATGCCCAAAAAGGTTCTGATTGTAGAGGACGACGGCAATATCGCAGAGCTGCTCCACCTCTACCTGGAGAAAGAGGGCTTCGAGACCCAGGTCGCCAAGGACGGAGGCAAGGGGGTGGAGCTCTTCCGCTCCTTCCGGCCCGACCTGGTGCTGCTGGATATCATGCTGCCCATCATGGACGGCTGGTCGGTGCTGAAAAAGATCCGAGACGGGGATAAGACCCCGGTCATCATGCTCACCGCCAAGGGGGAGACCGAGGACAAGGTCTCCGGCCTGGAGCAGGGGGCGGACGACTATATCGTAAAACCCTTCGAGATGAAGGAGGTCCTGGCCCGCATCCACGCCGTCCTCCGCCGCACCGGGGACGAGGAGGAGCAGGGAGAAAAAAAGCTCTCCTTTGACAAGCTGGTCATTAACCTGGACTCCTATGAGCTGCTGGTGGACGGACAGCGGGTGGACACCCCCCCCAAGGAGCTGGAGCTGCTCTTTCACCTGGCCGCCTCCCCCAACCGGGTCTTTACCCGCAACCAGCTGCTGGACGAGGTGTGGGGCTTTGACTACTTTGGGGACAGCCGCACGGTGGATGTCCATATTAAGCGCCTGCGGGAGAAGTTGGAGGGGGTCAGTGACCAGTGGCGGCTGAAGACCGTGTGGGGCGTGGGCTACAAGTTCGAGCTGGGGGCCGCGGCGTGAGCCGGGGAGGAGGCGTCATGCACTCGCTCTACCGCAAGCAGCTGGCCATGATGGTGAGCATTGTGGCCCTGTCCTTCACCCTGCTGTCCGCCGCCTTTATGCTGCTGACCTACCGGTATCTCATTCAGGAGACCCGGGAGTCGGTGCAGCGCAACGCGGGCTATATCTCCACCTTTACCAACACCTACTACCAGCAGAACCGCACCATCCAAAACACCTTCTACAGCAGCTATGTGGCCTCCATCGCCCTGATTTCCGATGCCCACATCATCGTGGCCAACCCGGATGGGGAGATCATCTACGCCACCGACGGGAGCAATTTCTATACCTACGAGAACAACTACCTGTCCCAGTCCCTGGTCACCCAGGTGATGGAGAACGGCTCCTACAGCGGGCTGACCAACCTGGACGGGCTGTACCCGGAGCGCCGCTACCTCACCGCCCTGCCTGTGGCGGCGGAGCTGGGAGAGCGGACCCTGGTCCGGGGGATGGTGCTGGTGGCGGCGGACGCCTCCAACCTCACCGGTATGTGGCTGGACACCGCCACCATTTTCTTCTTCTCCGCCGTGGTGGTGCTGCTCATCGCCGTGGTGGCCAGCACCCTGACCTCCGCCCGGCAGACCCGGCCCCTGAACGAGATGGCGGAGGCCGCGCGGAAGTTCGGACAGGGGGAATTCGATGTCCGGGTCACCGGCTATGAGGACCGCTGCGACGAGGTCAGCGCCCTGGCGGAGGCCTTCAACTCCATGGCCAACTCCCTGGAGAAGGTGGAGAGCCACCGGGCGGAGTTTATTGCCAACGTCTCCCACGAGCTGAAGACCCCCATGACCACCATCGCCGGCTTTGCCGAGGGCATTCTGGACGGGACCATCCCCCCGGAGCGGGAGCGGGAGTCCCTGACCATCATCGTCTCCGAGACCCGCCGCCTGAGCCGTCTGGTGCGGCGGATGCTGGACCTGTCCCGCCTCAACGCCCTGGCGGAGAGCACCGTCACCGCCCAGGAGATCTTCGACCTGACCGAGCTTATGTCCCAGGTGCTCATCAGCCTGGAGAGCAAGATCAACGACCGGAAGCTGGATGTGGAGGTCCAGATGCCCGAGGAGAAGCTGATGGTGTGGGGGGAGCCGGACTCGGTCACCCAGGTGTGCTACAACCTTCTGGACAACGCGGCCAAATTCGCCGCCGCCGGGACCGCCATCACCGTCCAGATTGTCAAAAAGGACGGCAAGGCGGTCACCTCCATCCGGAACCTGGGGGCCACCATCCCGCCGGACGAGCTGCCCCTCCTCTTCGAGCGGTTCCATAAGGCGGACTACTCCCGCTCCATGGACCGGGAGGGGGTAGGGCTGGGGCTGTATATCGTCAAAACCATCCTGGGCAGCCTGAAGGAGAACATCACCGTCACCAGCGAGGACGGTGTGACCCAGTTCCAGTTTACCCTGACCCTGGCATAGCACAGATCCGGTATGCGGATTCAGCAGAGATTCGGAGGTATGATTATGGATGACCGAACTGATGGCCTGTGGCAGGGCGGACCCTGGGAGCAGCCCGCGCCCCCTGTGCCCGGACAGCGCGCCGTCTGGGTCCCGCCCGGGGCCAGGCGTCCCGCTCTCCGGGTAAAGAAGCGGCGCAGGCGGCGCTGGCCCGGCTTCCTGGGACTGGTGGTCCTGGTGGCCGCGGCCTGTATGGTGACCATCGCCCTGTCCGGACGGCTCCCCATGACCCCTGAGCTCTTCTCCTCCAGGGGGGAGGAGGAAAGCCGGAGCCGGGAGTTCAGCACCGAGCCCCCCTCCATCCGGCCCGAGGAGCTGTCCGGACCGGTGGACATCCCCCTTCTGCCCGCCGGGGAGCAGGCGCTGACCTACACCCAGATCTATGAACAAAACATCCGCTCCTTCGTCTCCATCGCCTCCCGGGCTCCGGACGGCTACGGGACGGGCAGCGGGGTGGTCCTGACAGAGGACGGCTGCATCCTGACCAACGCCCACGTGGTGGCCGGGGCCCGGGAGGTCCTGGTGCGCCTCCACGACAACCGCACCTTCGCAGCCGGACTGGTGGGCTTCGACGCCCGGGAGGACCTGGCGGTGCTGAAAATTGACGCCGGCGGCCTGACCCCCGCCCGGTTCGGGGACTCGGGGGCGCTGCGCTGCGGAGACCCGGTGGCCGCCCTGGGGGACTCCCTGGGCTATCAGGGGACCTTTACCGACGGCATCATCTCCGCCCTGGACCGGGAGATGGATGTGGACGGGGTGAACATGACCCTGATTCAGACCAGCGCCGCCATCAACTTCGGCAACTCCGGAGGCCCGCTGTTCAACCAGTACGGGCAGGTGGTGGGGGTGACCACCATCAAGGTCCTGGCGGAGGACGGCTCCGCGGAGTCCATGGGGTTCGCCATCCCCTCCGCCCGGGTGAAGTATGTGGCCGAGCAGCTCATCGCCGGCAATGAGGTCCGGCTGGGGGTATTCGGCTTCTCGGTCTCCACCATCCCGGTGGAGGGGGGGGGGCTGGAGCTCCTCTCCTTGGAGGAAAACAGCGACGCCCTGGCCCAGGGGATGCGCCCCGGGGACATCATTCAGGCCATCAACGGCCAGCCGGTGAACAGCGTCCAGGAGCTGTCCCGGACCAAGCAGGGGCTGGGGCCGGGGGACAAGGTGACGGTCACCTTCCTCCGGGACGGGGTGTCCTACACCCTGGAGGTGGCCCTGGTGGACGCGGAATTGGGGGATTGAGCAGGATGAACACCACACTGTGCTATCTGCGCCGGGGGGAGCGGTATCTGATGCTCCACCGGATCAAGAAGAAAAACGACCTGAATCAGGACAAGTGGATCGGCGTGGGGGGCAAGTTCGAGGACAAGGAGAGCCCGGAGGACTGCGTCCGGCGGGAGGTGGAGGAGGAGACCGGCCTGGTTCCGGAAAACCTGCGCTTCCGGGGGATCATTACCTTCATCTCCGACCGCTGGCCCACCGAGTATATGCACCTGTTCACCGCTGAGAGCGCCCAGGGGGAGCCCAGGGAGTGCGCCGAGGGGGTGCTGGAGTGGCTGCCCCGGGAGGAGCTGCTAAAAATCCCCCACTGGGAGGGGGATGAGATCTTTCTGAAGCTGCTGTGGCAGGACGCGCCCTTCTTCTCCCTAAAACTGTGCTACGAGGGGGACAGGCTGGTCTTCGCGGCGCTGAACGGAACCACAATTCGGGAGGAGAGCGTATGATTTACACCATCCAAAACCGCTGCCTGACCGTCCAAATTGAGGACCTGGGGGCCCAGCTGGCCTCCATCCGGGACAGCCAGGGCCGGGAGTTTCTGTGGCAGGGGAGCCCGGCCAGCTGGCCGAGACGGGCCCCCATCCTCTTCCCCGTCATTGGCCGCCTGCGGGAGGGGACTTACCTGCTGAATGGGGAGCCCTATCAGATCACCAACCACGGCTTCGCCCGGGACTGCCTGTTTGAGGTCCTGGGGGCGGAGGGCGGGGAGGCGCTCTCCTTCCGGCTCACCGACAGCCCGGAGACCAGGAGGGTGTACCCCTTCTCCTTCGCCCTCACCGTCTCCTACCGGCTGGAGGAGAATTCCTTGGAGAAGGCGGTGACGGTGGAGAACCGGTCGGAGGAGGAGCTGCTCTACGAGCTGGGGGCCCACGACGGCTTCCTGGCCTGCACCCGGGCGGACTCCATCCAGGTTTTCCGGAAAAAGCCGGGGGATGTGGAGGAACTGTCCCTCTACGGCATGAATGAGGAGAGTATGCTCACCCCCAAGGACCGGGAGGTCTCGTCCTATCTCCTCCTCACCCCCATGACCTACGACCGGGACACCATCATTTTTGACAACCCGGGCTGCGCCAGGCTGAGCACCGGCCGGGGAGAGGTCACCATTCAGGCCCCGGACTTCCCCTACATGGGGGTGTGGACCCCGGACCTGGCGTTTGACCCCGGCTTTGTCTGTATCGAGCCCTGGTCCTCCCTGCCTGACGGGGTATTTATGGGCCGGGAGCTGGGGGAGAAGCCGGGCATCCGCCGCCTGGCCCCCGGTACATCCGAGACCCTGCGCTATACCACCATCATCTCCCCCGCCTAGAGGGATTCCCGCCCCGCGCTATTCCAGATAGAACACCGGCCCCTTGGGGGGGAAGGGCAAATGCCGCCCCCTGGGAACCAGAAAGGCGTGGTCCCGGCCAAAGAGGTTGAGCCGGTCGCACTCGCAGTCGGTGATTATGAGCAGGGGGGCGTCCTTGGGGAAGTCGGAGGCGCGCTCCAGCAGCTCCACCCCGGGCTGGAGCACCGTGCCGCCCCGCCCCCGGACCCTGACGCTGCCGGCGATGGCGGCGGCCTCCAGATAGCCCTGGTCGTAGGGGGCGGCATCGCAGAAGACCACCCGCACCCGGTTCACGTCCCGGGCGGCGCTGTAGCTGGCAATGGCCCCCAGAGCCGCCGCCAGCAGACTGCGGTCCATGGAGCCGGAGGTATCCAGCAGCACGCCAAAGGTCCGACCCGCCTGGGCCGCCTCCTCATAGCGCCAGGAGGGGCGGGGGATATCCGGAGTGGCCGGCTGCCTCCGGCTGAGGCGGGCGTAGGTGCGGCGCTTCTCCAGGGGCTCGAACCGCTCGTCGAACCACCGGGCCAGCCTCACGTCCCAGGGAATGGGGGGCTGGGACAGGGCCCGGATCTCCTCCACCAGCCCCTGGGGCAGAAAGCCCCGCCCGTGGCCCTGATGGTAGTCCAGCCCCCGCTGGATGGCGGAGCGACACCAGGCGTCCAGGTCCATAAAGTCCCGGGAGCCCTGCCAATCCGGGGGACCGAAGAGGATGTCGTGCTGGGCCATGCGCCTGTACTGCCGCAGGTTGGCGGCCAGCAGGTCGTAGATGCTCTCGGCGGACAGGCCCTTCAGCTCCGGGTCGAAGAGCAGCCCCTCGGGCATCTGGCCCACCTCCATGTCCCGGAGCCACTGGTTGATGACGTAGTCGCAGGCCACGTTCCACAGCTCCGGATCCCGCTTTTCCAGCCGCTGCTCGTGGCAGAGGGCGGCGTGGAGGTACTCGTGGGCCAGGACGAACCGCCACTCCTGTTCAGTCAGGCGGGCGGCGGGGTTGACGTAGAGCTCCCGCATGTGGACCGAGATGGCCGCCACCGGGACATCCAGCCGCTGGACCGCCAGGGGGTCGTCCACCAGCGCGAACCCCGAGGCCACGCCCCCCAGCAGGGGGTAGCTGGACAGGAACCACTCCCGGGCCCGCTGGATGGGGCCCATTTTTTTGCGCGCTCCCGGCTCGCTCCGGATGCCCCCGGCGTAGTCCACCGCGGCGCGGAGGGAGTCCCGAAGGCTCTCGGCAAAGAGCTTCCTCCAGTCGGTGGGGGTGGTCCTCCGGACTTGGTTGACACGTGTCCGCCACGCCATATCCGCCCTGCCGCCGCTCATGGTGGAGAAGCGGAAATAGGCAGAATCCCGGTGCTCCTTCAGCCAGAGATAGAGCTTCTCCTCCTCCCGGGCGTTGGACGGCAGAGGGTAGGCCAGCTCCCCCGGGGGCGCGCCCAGGTGGAGGTCGGCCAGATACCGGGCGGCGATGCAGTCACAGGCGGCGTTCCACAGCGGGTCCCCCTCCCGGTCCTCCCGGATGTGGTCCAGGGCCAGGTGGAGCAGACAGTGGGCCAGCACGTAGGCCCAATCCTGGGGGGCGGCCCGGCGGTGGCTGTTGGCATAGATGTGCCCGTTGGCGTCCACCCAGGCCCAGTCCTCCCGGGCCATGGGGTAGCTGTCGTCAAAGTGGGGGGTTGCACGCTCCATCAGACTGCCCAGCACGGGGTTTTGCTTCACCAGCCCCACCCCCGCCTGAAACGCCTCCAGGGCCGGGCTGGGCTTCTTCTGCGCTCCCTTCATGCCGCCCCTCACCCGTTGCGCTTGTCGGCCAGGCGGGGCAGGTCCCGGAAGAGCTCCACCACAAACCAGTCGGGCAGCTCCCTGCCGTCCTCCGGGGTCACCGCCATCCGGGCGATTTCCAGGCTCAGACCGGCCAGCTCGGTGAGGCGGTCCTTGGCCTGGAGGACCAGGACCCGGCTGTCCCCGCTGAGCTTGCTCCGCTCAGGGGGGAGCTCCTTCACCAGCCGCGCCCGGAGGGACTGAGCCAGGAAGTAGAGCACGTCCCGCTCCTCCGGCTTGTCGGGCCAGGGCTGTTCCCCGGAGAGGATCTTGTCCAGGGCGTACTGGCTGCGCACCTGCCGGATGTAGGCCAGGAACTGGACGGCGTGCTGGGGACTGAGGCTCCCCGCCGCCAGGACCCGCAGGGCGGCCTCCCCGATGTCCGGACCGTAGCTGCGGATGGCGTCGCTGAGCATGTGCCAGGAGCGGGGGGTGGAGAAGGGTTCCTCGCTTTTGGGGGGCTGGGACCACAGGTGGTCGGGGCGGCTGGTGATGTAGTCGTAGACATAGGGGTGGATGCCGTTCTGGGCCGCCCACTCCAGCCACAGCCGGGGACTGGCGTTGAGCTCCACATGGAACATCCGATTGACCAGAGCGGAGGACATGGGGCGGGTAATGGCGTTGTCCTGCGCCCGGTTGCCCGCCCCCACCACGATGGAGCCCTCGGGCAGGCGGTACTCCCCGATGCGCCGCTCGTGGATGAGGGAGTAGAAAGCCTTCTGTACCTCAGAGGTGCAGGCGTTCAGCTCATCCAGAAAGAGGACGTAGGGCTCCTCCCGGGCGATGGTCCGGGGCGGGCAGAACTGGCTGAAGCCGTCCCTGATCTGGGGCACGCCGATGATGTCCTCCGGGGCCAGCTGGCTGCCCAGAAGGGAGACGCACTCCAGCCCCAGACTGCCGGCGAACTCCTGGACAATGGCCGACTTGCCGATGCCTGGCGCGCCCCAGATGAATACCGGCCGGATGAGCCCCACGTTCAGAAGGACATCCAGCAGCTGCTTGTGATTGACGGTAACGGTGAGGTTCATAGGATGTATCTGCTCCTTTTCGTATATGGGATTCCAGAGACAAAAGAAGGGGGCGTGAGCAATTTTGCATCGCTCAGGCCCCCTGCTTGGATGGTTTTTCGGTTCCCTTTGCCGGAAAGGGGGGAGGCGCTGTCCCCCTTCTGAAGGGGACAGGGACAGAGTGTCTCACGAAAATTCATCTGCTGCTGTGTAGTATAGTACAAGACGGCTGGGATTGCAAGTATTGTCCTCGACATTAGACTGTTCCGGGAATTATACGCTGTCTGCCTTGTGGTGTATCTCTTCCCAAACTCCCGCTGTTATGATATAATAAGGGTACAGAAGGTGGTGGCAGAGGACCGTATGGCAAAAGAGAAAGATATTACAGAAAAGCAGCTGGAGGCCCTCGACGACGTATTTGCCGACATGATCAACGCCTTGGTTTTCAACGGGCGGCAGGTCGTCAAGGAGGATGAATTGGAGCCGGCAATCCCCCAATCACAGTTCAAGGCGGGCAGCGCCATCCATGAGCAGGAGCGGGATGTGGCAAAATTCTGGAAGAACGGCCATATCCGGTTGGCCCTCTTTGGGTCAGAGAACCAAACAGAGGCAGATCCGGATATGCCCCTGCGGGTGTTTAGCTATGATGGGGCATCCTATAAAGAGCAGGTTTTACAGCATGAGTCGGCAAAGCGGAAGAAGGATGCCAGGATCACGCCCTTCCCCACCTACCCGGCTATCACTCTGGTGCTGCACTTTGGGAAGAAGCCATGGGACGGGCCAACAACATTGTTTGAGTGCTTTGGGGTCGATATCCCGGATGAGCTGAAGCCGTTCCTCAACGACTACAGGCTCAACGTCATCGACATTGCATATCTCACCCCGGAGCAGGTCAGGCTATTCAAAAGTGACTTCCGAATTGTGGCCGACTACTTTGTGCAAAGCCGGATCAGTGGAGACTACATCCCATCCCCTGAAAAGCTGATCCATGTGGACGAAGTGCTGAAGCTGATGGCGGCCTTGACAAAGGATGACAGATTTATCCATGTTGTAAACAACAGCGGTTTATTGCGGAGTGAAGAAGGAGGTATTTCGATGTGCGAAGTTCTTGACAAGGTAGAGCAGCGAGGGTTTGCAGCTGGCCAGGCTAAAGGGAAAGCGGAAGGGAAGGCAGAAGGGAAGGCAGAAGGGAAGGCGGAGAGGGATTCCTTCTATGGGAAACTTATGCAGCTGTTGGCTCCTCTTGGCCGTCTTGACGAATTGATTGCCGCTACCTCTGATCAGGCAAAGCTGGCTTCTTTGGCCAAGGAATTTGGGCTGGAGATTTGAAGTCCCGGGCCTCCCGAATCAGGCATTTCCGGGATTCACAACCCGTCGTTTTGAAGGAGAGAAGTTCCGGGGCAACAGCATTTGAAATTCAACGGAAGAAGTGGTTGACTCATATGAGTCAGCCCCCTTCGGCACGGTGTAAAATTCTGTGTAAGTGAAAATCGACAAAGTCAAGGATGGCGCGGAGAAAACAGGGGGACAGAAGCCCTTCCAGACTGCGGGTCCCGGCAGATGGGGTGGTATACGCGCCGCTGGCTTCGTGAATGCCGCCCTGGCTGCCGGGATACGTTACGGGAAGGGGTCAACCACCACCTGCTTGATATCCTTCCAGCTGACAAAGCGGGTGGAGGAACGAATCTGATGGACGGTGCAGTGCTGTAAACGGCTCTGGGGATACACCGCCTCCAGAGGACGATTCTGCCGCGCAGTAACTTCCGGCATCATTTTTTCCGTAATCTTTGTTACCAACTCTGGAGAAATCTCTACATCGTACAGCTCCTTGATTTGTTCGGCGATATCCTGCTGACTCATCCCACAGGCGTAGAGAGCCAGAATCTTTTCTTCCATCCCATCCACATCCTGGAACATTTCTTTCATGGCGGCCATGATCTCCGCTGTGCTGGTAAACTTCTGGGTTTTCATGTACTCTTTTAGCAATTCCTGCGGTGCTGCTTTCATTTCCTTCGGCTCCTATCTTGTTTGGATGTTATTTCCATTCTTGATTGAGCCGAAGTTTTTTATTCTGTTACAGCCTGTCGTTCACACGAAATTTTATGGGGCCTTTTCAACTGATATTGACAAAATCATTTTCAGTTTTGAGAATGGTTCGTTTAACATATTATAGATTTGCGCTTCCAAAGCAGGACTATGCCGATATAGTGCCAATAGTATGCCACATATACCTATTAGGACATAGAAAAAGGACGGAAACCTGATATTACCAGATTCCCATCCTCAGATTGGAACGGCAATTTATACGCCCTGTCCTGCTTGTATCTTCTTTACTTCGTCAAGGGAAAGGCCAACACACTCCGATATTTTTTCGAGCGTAAGCGTTCCATCCATCAACAATCTTTTTGCAACTTCTATCATACCTTCTCTTAGTGTTTGATCGCGCATATCTTCCATTACTCTGCAATGATTGCAGCACCCGCCTCTTTTATGTAATCTTATCACAGAAGAACACTGGCATTGATGGTATCATAAATGAAAAGTTCCGGGAGGTTATGACATGGAAATCAAAATAAAAGTGAAACGGCGTGCGTTCATTCATACAGACGTTTGCGTTGCCTGCGGCTGCTGCGTGGAGGTATGTCCCCTGACCGCCATACAGATTTGGAATGGGATTTGGGCCAAAGTCGACGGAACAAAGTGCGTGGGCTGCGGCAAATGCGCCAAGGAGTGTCCGGCCTCTGTCATAGAAATTCGGGAGGTGACTGTATGAAAAAGTTTTGGTATGACTATCTGTGGATCGTGGAGCTGACCTACATGGCCCTGGGCCTTGTTAATATCCTGTTCGCATGGTTGGGTATGCTGTTCTTTTGTATTCCGCTGATTATTTCCCTCGTCTGGGGCACCAAGGGCTACTGCAACCGATATTGCGGCCGGGGACAGCTGTTCGGCCTGTTGGGCGGACGCTTTGGCCTGTCCCGGAAAAAGGATGTTCCGAATTGGATGAGGAGCAAATGGTTCCGCTATGGATTTTTGATTTTCTTCTTTCTCATGTTCTTCCAGATGCTGTGGAATACTTATTTGGTCTTTGCCGGCGTACAGAATCTCAGGCAGGCGGTGACTCTGCTGTGGACGTTCAAATTACCTTGGCACTGGGCTTATCATGGAACCCTCTTTTCCCCCGGCATCGCCCAGTTCGCTTTCGGGTTTTATAGCGTCATGCTGACCTCCACCGTCCTTGGCCTGCTTACCATGGTTCTGTTCAAGCCCCGCAGCTGGTGTGTCTACTGCCCTATGGGCACGATGACCCAGCTGATCTGCAAGGCCAAACACCGAAAAGATGACATTGTCACAGGAAAAAATTGAGCAAGAACAGATTTGCTGGACAAAAGAAAGGAGAAGCGGCTATGGGACTGTTCGACTTTTTGAAGGGGGCTGATATTGATCAGGGCGCGAAAGACTTTCGGGAAACGCCCGGCGCGGTGCTGCTGGATGTTCGCACTGCCCAGGAGTACCGGGAGGGCCACATCCCTGGCGGGAAAAATATTCCGCTTCAGGAACTGGAGCGTGTGACTGCTATGGTGTCCGAGAAAGACGTCCCGCTGTTCGTCTATTGCCACAGCGGGGCCAGGAGCAGCCAGGCGGTAAGACTGCTGGCCCGGATGGGCTATACCAATCTCAAAAATATTGGCGGCATCGCCGCCTACACAGGAAAGGTGGAACGCTGAAATGAAAGTTGTCATCATTGGCGGTGTGGCGGGAGGGGCCACCGCGGCGGCCCGGCTTCGCCGGTTGAACGAGACGGCGGAGATCGTGGTCTTTGAGCGGTCAGGGTATATCTCCTACGCCAACTGCGGCCTGCCCTACTATATCGGTGGGGTGATTGAGGACCCCAAGGCCCTGACCCTCCAGACGCCGGAGAGCTTCTTTGCCCGCTTCCGGGTGGATATGCGGGTGCGCCACGAGGTCACAGCCATCCATCCGGATAAAAAGACCGTCTCTGTGAAAGCTCTGGAGACAGGCGAGGAATTTGAGGAGCATTATGACAAGCTGATCCTCTCTCCTGGAGCCAGCCCCACCCAGCCCCGGCTCCCCGGCGTGGGCCTGGAAAAACTGTTCACTCTGCGGACTGTGGAGGACACTTTCCGTATAAAGGACTATATCCGCGCCCATCACCCAAAATCCGCCGTGCTGGCGGGCGGGGGCTTCATCAGTCTGGAGCTGGCGGAGAATCTGAGGGAGTTGGGGATGGAGGTCACCATTGTCCAGCGTCCAAAGCAGCTGATGAATCCCTTTGACCCGGATATGGCCGCTTTCATCCACGGTGAGGCACGGCGGCACGGCATCCGGCTGGCCCTGGGGCATACGGTGGAAGGATTTGCCGAGCGGGACGGCGGCGTGGATGTGCTGCGGAAGGACGCGGTCCCACTCCACGCCGATATGGTAGTGCTGGCCATCGGCGTCACCCCGGACACCGTTCTTGCAAAAGAGGCCGGTCTGGAGCTGGGCCTCAAGGGCAGCATCGTGGTCAACGACCGGATGGAAACCTCTGACCCAGATATCTACGCGGTAGGGGATGCGGTCCAGGTGAAGCATTTTGTGACTGGACAGGATGCGGTGATCTCCCTGGCCGGCCCCGCCAACAAACAGGGACGGATCGCGGCAGACAACATCTGCGGCAGGGACAGCCGTTATCTTGGAAGCCAGGGCAGTTCGATCATCAAGGTCTTTGACCTGACGGCGGCCTCCACCGGCGTCAACGAGACGAACGCCAAAAAGGCCGGCTTGGATGTGGACACGGTGATCCTGTCCCCCATGAGCCACGCGGGCTACTATCCCGGCGGAAAGCTGATGACCATGAAAGTGGTCTTTGAAACGGGAACCTATCGTCTGCTGGGCGCTCAAATCGTGGGGTATGAGGGGGTGGATAAGCGGATTGATGTGCTGGCTGCCGCCATCCACGCCGGACTGACAGCCGTCCAGCTGAAGGACCTGGACCTGGCCTACGCGCCGCCCTACTCCTCCGCCAAAGACCCGGTGAATATGGCGGGCTTCATGGCGGAAAACCTGGCCAGCGGAGTTGTGAAGCAGTTCCATATTGAGGATGTGAACGCCCTGCCCCACGATGGCAGCGTGACCCTGCTGGATGCCCGGACGCCCCAAGAGTACGCGGGCGGTCATATTGAGGGGTTCCGAAACATTCCTGTGGACGAACTGCGGGAACGGCTGGACGAAATCAAGAAAGGCAAGCCGGTGTATGTCATCTGCCAGAGCGGTCTGCGCAGTTATATCGCCTGCCGTATCCTGGCCGGGTATGGCTATGAAGCATATAACTTCGCCGGAGGTTTTCGGTTCTATGATGCGGTAACAAACGACCGCCGCCTGATCGAACAGTCCACCGCCTGCGGCATGGACCGGTAGATAGAAACACCTCTCCTCAATCTGCAGCAAAGTTTGAGGAGAGGTGCTTTTATGTATTTTGCAGAGCCGTCAGCTTTTGCTCGTCCAGAAGCTCTACCACGCCCCGGGACAGCTTCACCATGCCCTCCCCCTGGAAATAGCGGAGCATCCGGGTGACGACCTCCCGGTGGGTCCCCAGATGGTTGGCGATGGTCTCATGGGTGATGTTCAGCCGTCTGGTACTCTCAATGGCCGCTTCTTCCAGGAGGAAGGCAGCCACCCGCCGGTCCATACTCCTCCACATGATTTGCTCCATGAGCCACATGACCTCGGAAAACCGGGCGGACATGATCTCGTTGGTGTAGTTGGCGACGGCGGCGGACTGCTCCATAAGCTGCCGGTAAACCTCCGCCGGGATCACCCAGAATTCTGTATCCTTTTCCGCCGTGACAGTCACATCAAATTGAATGCTCTTCATGACACAAGAAGCGGAAAACAGACAGAGGTCCCGGTCAAACAGCCGGTAGATGGTGATTTCCCGTCCCTCTTCCGACAAA
>JAAWSG010000072.1 GCA_022801435.1 Lawsonibacter sp. | reverse complement strand
CCCCCTCTGTGGCTCAGGGTTTTTTGCTTCCCTGCCGCACAGCGCTCGCTTATATTAGCAAATCTTTCCCCCCTTGTCAACCCTTTTTTTCGCTTTTTTTCATCTTTTTTCTTTTCCGCCTTTTACACACTATATATCCGCATTTTCAGCCGTTTCTACCACAAGATACTCCCCACCCCCACAGCAGGCCCGGGAGCAAAATCCCCAGGATCAGGTTTCCCACCGGGACAAAGCTCCAGCTCCGGGCGGCTCCCAGCTCCGGGAGGGCCAGCGCCCCGGCGGCGGCAGCCAGCACCGCGGCCCAGGGGATCGCCCCCTGTACCCTTTGGGGGAACAGCTGCTCCCCCATAGCCCGCATGGCAAAGATCAGCACGCCCCCCATGGTCAGGTCGGCGAAGGTCCACAGCGCGGAGATCACGCTCTCCACCCGCTGGAAGGCCCCCTCCACCCCGATGCTCTTGGCCAGTGTAAAAAAGGGATTGTTCAGCCGGCCTGCCAGCTCCGCGCCCAAGCTGCCCAAAATCACCGCCTGGGCCAGCGCCAGAAGGAGGCATCCGCCGCCCCCCCAGAACAGCCAGTGCCAGCCCTTCCGCTCCCCCTGGTCCTTCACCTGGCCGGTGAGGAAGGCGGCAAACAGCCCCCAGCCCATCACCCCTCCCGCGCCGGCGGCGGCCTGGAGCAAACCCGGCTCCCACCACAGGGGGAACAGCCGCTCCGGCCTGGCCCGGGACAGGGAGAGGAGGAGCACCGCCCCTGCCGCCGCCAGCAGCACCGCCAAAAAGATCTGGCCCGTCCTGGCAAAGGCCGCCAGCGGTTTCCTGCCCATCCACACCAGCACGCCGGCAAAAGCGAAGAGGAAAAACCACAGCGCGCCGTCCCGCTCCCCGGAGGCCAGCAGCCGCTGGGCGCACAGGCGCAGGCGGAGGGTGAGGAGCACCTCCCCCCATACTATATATATCAGAAGGAGCGCCCGCCCCGGCGCAGGCCCCAGCCGGACCACCAGCGTCCGGGCCAATCCCGTCTCCCCCGCCAGCCCGTCCAGCAGCCAGCCCGCGGCCAGCACCAGGGGGGCGGCCAGAAGCACGGACAGCCATGCGCTCTTCCCCGCGTCCGGGAGGAGCAGGGCGGGCAGGGACTCCGCCGCCGGAGCCATGACCCCCGCCCACACCAGGGCCATCAGCTGTGTCCTGGAAATCTTCTCCATTACGCCTCCACTCTCCTTCTGTCCCTCAGAGTTCAACCGTCACCTGTATCTCCACCCGCACCGGCAGACCGGCAAACCTCTGGGGCCACTCCTCCTGGACCCTCCGCCATTGGGACGGATGGAGGAGGGCCGCCCGGACACCCAGCCCTGTGCAGTCGGTCCGCCACTCCCGAAGCCGGGCCAGCGCCGCCTCAACGCTCTGGCGGAGCTCCGCCTCCAGCCGGATTTTCAGCGTCTCCTGTTCCTCCCGGGACAGAGGGGCGCTAAATTCCTTCAGGCGTCCCTCTGCCCGGCACTCCACCCACAGCCCGGCCAGTTCCCCGTCTTGAAGCTCAAACCCGCTGCGCGCCCGTCCGCCGGAGAGCTGGACCGAGACTTGATTGTCCCCCAAGGTCTGGCCCACCGCCACCCTGGACAGCCGCCCGGCCAGCAGCTCCAGCCCTTGGGCCTCGTCCCCCTCCAGATATCCGGCCAAACCGCCGGCGGTCAGCACCCCGTAGCCCTGTCCGGTGAGCGGCTCCTCCCGGGTCAGGCCCAAAGCGGGCACGTAGGCACTCCCCAGCTCCAGGAGATCGGTGTATACCTCCCCCACAGTCCGGCTTCTGGGGGCGTCCCCCTGCTTTCCGTCAGCCTGGAGGGTAGCGAGCCGGACATCCGCCCCCTCCTCCCCGCCGGAGGCCACCGCCGCTCCCGCCTCTGCCCCGCGGATGAGCCACAGCCGGGTCCCCAGGCTCAGCTCCGCGTCCTGGGCAAAGCAGTCCAGCACCGGCTGCACGCCCCGTTCGGCCAGGCGCTCCCCCAGAAGGAGCTGATCCACGTGTCCGAAAAAAATGTGCCGGCTGCTCATCCCCTGCATCGCCAGGCAGGCCGCGGTGAGGGACTCCCGCCGGGCGGAGAGGGTCACAGCCGGCTCCCCCTCCCCCTGCTGGCCCCCCTCCACCCGGCCTGCTGAGGCGGTCACCTCCAGCTCCGCTCCCCGGGCGTCCACCCCTATGGTCCGGAGCAGCGCCATATCCCCCATCTCCCTGGGGACGGGCAGGCCGGAACAGCCGGTGAGGAGCAGTCCCGCCGCCAGCCAGAGGGTCAAGCCCTGTTTCATCTTTGATTCCTCCTGTTCCGGGTCCGGACCGCGCCGTCCCGCCACTTCATCCGGGGCAGAGGCAGGCGGAAGAGACTGGGGTGTCCCCGGAGCACCCGGGTCCCCGTGGTGAAGGGGGCCAGGTAGGGCACGCCGAAGGACTCCAGCCCCGCCAGGTGGCAGATCAGCCCGCCGCAGCCCAGGGCCAGCCCGAACAGTCCCCCCAGGCTGGCTAAAATGGCCAGGAGGAACCGCCACAGCCGCAGGGCGTTTCCAAAATCCTGGCTGGGCTGGGTATAGCCCGCCACCCCGGCCACCGCCACCGCGATGAGCACCGTGGGGGAGACGATGTGGGCCTCCACCGCCGCGTTGCCCACCACCAGCCCGCCCAGAATGGACACGGTAGCGCCGATGGGTCCGGGCAGGCGCAGCCCCGCCTCCTGGATGACCTCGAAGGAGAGGAGCATGATGAGCACCTCGAACACGGTGGAGAAGGGGACCTCCTGCTTGGCGGCCACGATAGACAGGGCCAGCCTGGCGGGGATGGCCTCGGGGTGGAAGGTGACCAGGGCGATATACAGCCCGGGCAGCAGCAGGGTGACAAGGGCGCACAGATAGCGGATCAGGCTGAGGGCGGAGGCCACCATCCAGTGGTAGGCCCGGTCCTGTCCCGTCTTGAAGAACTGGTCGATGGAGCCCGGGACCAGCCAGCCCAGGGGGAGCCCGTCGGCAAATAGCCCCACCCGCCCCTCCAGCAGCCCATGGCAGAACCGGTCGGGCCGCTGGGTGTAGGGCATCAGCGGAAAGGGGGAGGCGGCGGCATCCACCAGATACTCCTCCAGATTTCCGGCGGCCTCCACGCCGTCGATGTCGATGCTGTCCAGCCGCTCCTCCAGCCGGGCCACCGTATCCGGGTCGGCAATACCCTCCAGCCAGAGCACGTCCACCGGGGTGAGGGACTGCCGGCCCACGATGTGCTCCCGGATCTTCAGCTCGGGGGCCCGGAGGCGGCGGCGGACCAGGGAGGTGTTGGTGCGCAGGCTCTCCACAAAGGAGTCCCGGGCCCCCTTGAGAGCGGGTTCGTTCTCCGGCTCCCCCACCGAGCGCTTCTCCTCAGTGGCTACGGGGATGACCAGGGCGTCCTCCCTCCCCTCCAGGAAGAGGGCGCAGCTGCCGCCGATGAGCGCCAGGGCCACCGGGGTCAGCTCGGTCTCCCGCTTGGCGGACTGGGCGTACAGCGTCCCCCGCTCCAGCAGGGAGAACACCTCCCCCTCCGAAACCAAGGCCAGCATGGGGTCCTGGGCCAGAGGGCGGAGCACATAGTCGTTGAGCCGCTCGGTCCGGGCCTGGCCGTCGATATAGCAGACCGTCACCCGCCGGGACTTGTCCCCGTGGAGGTACACCTCCCGCTTGCTGAAATCGACACAGCTGTCAAAGACCTCCTCCAGCCGGGCCAGAGAGAGCCCCCCCGGGATACGGGGCTCCTGCCGGGGGTGCGGTCCGTTGGCGCGCTTCTGTTTTGACAATCCATCCGCCTCCTTCCGCCCTGCCGCGGCAGACCGAGATGCCGCTTCAGAGTGGTAGTATGGCAAAAAGCCAGGCAGACTATACACAGTCCGCCTGGCTTTTTATACCGCGCCCCATCCAAGCCTCTCCAGGTTTTGGGTCAGGAAATCATACATTACAGCTTCAATTACCGGAACAGAAACAGAGTTCCCCAGCTGTTTATAAGCAAAGCTATCCACAGGGTGGACCAGAAAAGAATCCCGAAACCCTTGCAGCCGGGCACACTCCCGGGGCGTGATTCTTCTGGGTCGGTTATTTTGGACCACACCCAGCCGGTTTGCGTCAGATGAGGTCAAGGTGATGGAAATACTGACTGGATCCAGAAACTTGAACACCTCAAAGGACATATTTCCACATACCGGATTGAAGTGCCCGTCCTTCTCTTTCAGATACCCCTTCTCCTTCAAAGAGGCGATGACCTTTAAAATATCCTCCTCCTGGTAGAAGGTCTGAATTTGTGCCAAGGTCAGCATCTTCCCGTCCTGATGCGTGCCAAAGTTATGCTTTCTGCGATTTTGGATCAGCAGATTCATGAAGCGAATTTCCTCCGGGGTACACTTTCCTTTCCGTCCCAGCTCCCAGGAATGGAGCGACTGTCCTCCCCGATAGTCAATCAACCGGTAGCCGTGCAGCTTGGACAAGTCATCTCCGATCACCGAGCGCAGCTGCTGGATAAACACATCACTGCAATAGTATTTTTCCGGAACTGCGGTCTCTAAAATGCTGTCCACTGTGCAAGCCGGCCCACCATTTGCGGCGTTCCGGTTTTTCTCCTTATATTTGTGGGAATCCGCCGCACCCAAACCGCTCTTTAAACTTATGGAAGGTATCCCTCCATACAGCCCCACAATATAGAGTCGGACCCGGTTTTGAGGCACCCCAAAGTCCGAGCTGTTCAAAATCAGCTCCACTGTTCCATAGCCCAGCTCATGCAGCTTCCGCATAATGGTCTCAAAGGTGCGGCCGCCGTCATGAGATTTCAGGCCGCGCACATTTTCCAGCAAGAAAGCCTTTGGATGGTATTGCGCCAAAATCCTCTCAATCTCAAAAAACAGGGTCCCACGGGTATCTCCAAACCCGCGCTTCTTCCCCGCGTAAGAGAAGGGCTGACAGGGGAAGCCTGCAAGCAGCAAATCAAAGGGCGCAATCTCGGTGATTTCCTTGACATCCCCCTGCGGCGTCTCCTGAAAATTCAGCCTGTAGGTCTCCTGTGCCTTCTCATCAATTTCGCTGGAGAGGACACAGCTTGATGCAAGTCCCAGCCTCTCCATGGCTTGAACCGCCCCCAGGCGGATACCTCCAATTCCCGCAAATAAGTCGATATACCGTATCATTCAAGGCTCTCCCTGATAAATTCCAAAAGAAGTTCAAACTCCTTCGGGGTATATGCTACTGTACAGTGACTGTTCTCGCACAGCACACGCACCGCCGCTCGCCTGGAAAAATTTCCCGCTCCGTCAATAATGTACGCAATGAAATTTCGGGTGCTGGTAATCTTCTCAAACCGGTCCCGGGCCTGTCCACCCTTGCGCTCAATGGTACTGTTGGTCGTCTCCTGAAAAGTCACCTCAATAGCCACATATTTTTTGCGGCGGCTCATATCATCCTTCCGGTCCACTACAATGTCAAAAGAGGTTAAGGTCGCTCCATCATTTTGGGTCACGCCAGGGATGGTCCCATTGCTCTTCACATTGTAGTTCTTGCCCAAAGCTTTTGCGAGATACGACACCACGTATTGCTGGGCCACATTCCCCAGATCAGTAGCCGTTTTACCTCTGATAATACTGCTAACCCGGATATAATTTTTCCGCACAAAGTCCTCAATTTTTTCGGCGTTCCCCAAATACTCAAAGGGGGTGCATTTGAAAAGAACCGCCTTTGCGCTGGGATCTGTCGCCCCGGCCCCATACAGCAAAAGCATGATGAGATCCTTGCACAGCGCCTGATCACACCGTTCCCCGGTCAAATGTTCCATTGTATCAATTCTCATGCGCTTGTTGTTCAGCACTCCTTTGATAGGCAGCACCTGAAAGTCATAGCTGTGTACCCCTGAACCTGTATCATACTCCATCCGTCCCGTTGGGAATATCAGCTCAAAGTCCCGATTGACCCGCTGAAGGGGCTCGCTTCCGAAATCCGTCAGCACCACCAAATGCTTCAGAAACAGATGGTAGGCAAAGTGCGAAGCATCCAACAATTCAAACTGCTGCTCCGCCCGGTCCCTCTCCGCCAATTTTAGGATGGCAATAAATTGTTCTTGTGTATCCAGCAGCACTTGCAAAATACTAATTTTCTGGGTCTCCTCCCGAACCTCACGCGGCCACCATTTGCAAGCGTGCTGCTCCAGTTCCTCTATTGTGCGTTCAAATCTATCATTATTCACAAAAGTCCCTCCCCTTGATAAACACAGCTCACGCCACCCGTCTTGTCTTTTATTATACCGCGATCATGAAATTTTCACAACAGCTTTCTTCTTTTTTTGCGATTGCGAAAGTATACTGTAAAGCGCTTGCCCCGTCCTGATTTTTATGGTATAATGGCTAAAACCGACACAAGGAGATAGGCTGTATGGGACTGTTTGGACTATTTGGAAAGGGCGGAAAAAAGGCGGAGCAGACGCCGGCGGGGCAGGAGCTGGAGCCCTACGCCGGAATGCAGGTGGAGATCACCGACACAGACGGGCAGGTCCTCTTTGCGGCCAAGCTGCTGGGGGTACAGCGGAACAGCGCGCAGCTGAGCCAGAGCACTGAGGCCCAGCTGGATCAGGCCCAGGAGGGGGACCCTCTGGAGGTACAGATCCGCGGCTACAGCGACAGCCAGGCCGCCGCCATCCACATAAAGGGAGCCATCACCCCCCGGCCCGACCGGGTATGGCTGGCGGAGAACCTGGAGGTGGTCAAGAAGGGGAACGACCGGGCTTTTTTCCGGATTGACACCAACCTGAGCGCGGGGGCCACCCCCATGGACCAGGGGGAGGAGGACTCCTGCCGGCTTCTGAACATCAGCGTGGGAGGCGCACGCATCGGCAGCGGGAGGGACTACCAGGTGGGGGACAAGTTTTTGCTCCGCGCCCAGCTGCTCCCCGACCGGGAACCCACCGTCATCCTCTGCCAGGTGCTGCGGGTCATCCCCAGGGAGCAGGGGCGGACCGAGTACGGATGCCGCTTCCTGGAGCTGAAGGAGGCCGACGAGGACAAGATCACCCAGATCATTTTCGATATGCAGCGCAAAAAACGCTCCAGCTATTGAGCACACCGCCGCAGAACACCATATCTCTCCGCTCCGGCCAGTCCGGAGCGGTTCCTATTTTTCCGGGACAAAATTACTTCGCCGCGGCATAGTTTCCGGCGGAGCGCAGAAACTAGGGGGCGAGTGGAGTTTCCCAAATCTTGCGGCGTGGAGGGATCAGAATGCGGATACGCAGGACCGATCTGGCGATGGAGGCCAGGGAGCTTTGGCAGGAGAGCGCGGGGGAGCTGACCGCCCTGCCCGGGGTGGAGGCGGGGGACAGCGTCCGGGAGGGGCTCCCTGTCAACACGGTGCGGGTGCTGGACCAGGAGGGCGCCCGGGCACTGGGCAAGCCGGTGGGGAGCTATGTCACCCTCACGCTGGAGGGGGTGGCCAGCCGGGAGGAGGACATTTTCGGGCGGGCGGTGCGGGCGGTGGCCGGTGAGCTGGCCGGTTTGCTGGAGCGGACCGCCCCGGAGGGTCTGGTCCTGGTGGCGGGTCTGGGCAACCGGGACATCACCCCGGACGCCATCGGCCCCCAGGTCAGGCGGCACACCCTGGTCACCCGGCACCTGGTCCGTCAGATGCCGGAGCACTTCGGACAGCTGCGGCCGGTGGCCTCTCTGGCGGCGGAGGTGCTGGGCGCGACAGGGGTGGAGAGCGGCGAGCTGGTGCGGGCAGCCTGCCGGGAGCTCCAGCCCGCCTGCGTTGTGGCGGTGGACGCGCTGGCCTCCCGCTCCCTGTTCCGGCTGTGCCGCACGGTACAGCTGTCCGACACGGGCATCGTCCCCGGCTCGGGCGTGGGGAACCACCGGCTGGGGCTGACCCGGGAGAGTTTGGGGGTCCCGGTCATTGCGGTGGGCGTGCCCACCGTGGTGGATGCCGCCACCTTGGCCGCCGACCTGCTGGACACCCAGGAGCTCCCCGACCTGGGCGCGGAGGGAGCGCTCCTGGTCACTCCCAAGGACATCGACAGTCAGGTGGCCGACCTGTCCAAAATCATCGGCTACGGGGTGAGCATGGCCCTCCAGCCGGGGATTAGTTTGGAGGAGCTGGACCTGCTGCTGGCCTGATTCCGCATGTAGGGACACGACAAGTCGTGTCCCTACAAATACCACTCCTCTATCAATTCTAAATACCACTCCTCCAACAATTCTAAATACCGCGTTTCCAGCCGGATGAATTGCAGAGATAATCGGCTGAATCCACGGTTCTCTGATACAATTTCCTCCGCGCTCAAAGGTATCCCCTGCTCATACAACGACTCCAACAGCTCCCGCTTTGCCTCTATCTCCGGCTTGATTCGCTTCAACGCAGAGGATAGAGCAAAAATCTTCTCTTTCTTTGTCAATTCCATATCAGGCCCTTCCCTTTCACCTATGTCCATTATTTCAATTTGTAATTATAGCATATGCAATTTGCATCAGTCAACAAATTTGTAGCAATTTGCTTCTATATCAGTGCAAATTATAGCTCGCCAATTTTTTCTCGTCCCCTTACTATAGTAAGCAGAGAAACGGTGGTGCTTACGATGAATAAACTATCCGCTGAAATTGGCCGGAATATCAGAAGATATAGATTGCTGAAGGGATTGTCGCTGGAGCAGTTGGCGGAGATTTTGGATACTGAGCCCAATTACTTGGGGCAGTGTGAGCGAGGAGCAAGACGGCTGGGTCTGGACAAGCTTGTGCATTTAATTTCCTATTTCGGCGTGACCCCCAACGATATCATTCCGATTGTAAATGGTTCAGAGGAAAATTTTCTGGAAAAGGAACAATATCTCCAGGAAATCAACGAAATTTTAGAGGGCTGCTCCGCCAATCAGCTTGCTGTTGTAATCAATATTTTGCGGAGGACTATCCCTTTTCTAAAGGATTAGCCGCATCGTCGAATTTAGTCGCTTCTGTCAGGCACAAAAAACCGCAGGCCCGTTTCCAGGCCTGCGGTTTTGATTTGGGATAAGTAAATTTTAGAAAATCCCCTGTGCCATCATGGCGTCGGCGACCTTCTGGAAGCCCACGATATTTGCGCCGGCGACCAGGTCATAGCCCAGCCCGTAGCGCTCGGCCACCTCGACGGAGGAGGCGTAGATGTTCTTCATGATGTTCTTGAGCTTCTCGTCAACCTCCTCAGCGGACCAGTACAGGCGCTCGGCGTTCTGGGCCATCTCCAGCTCGGAGACGGACACACCGCCGGCGTTGACCGCCTTGGAGGGGGCGACCACGATGTGGGGCTGCTTCTTCAGGAACTCCAGCGCGTCATTGGTGGTGGGCATATTGGCAACCTCGATGTAGTACTTCACACCGGAGGCGGCGATCTTCTGGGCCCACTCCAGGTTGACATCGTTCTGGGTGGCGGAGGGCATATAGATGTCCACGTCCTTGACGCCCCAGCACTTCTGGCCCTCTACGAACTCGCACCCGAACTTCTCGGCGTAGGGAGCGCAGTGCATGGGGTCCTTGGCCCGCATCTCCAGGATAAAGTCCAGCTTCTCCTTGGTGTCCACGCCATCGGGGTCGTGGATGTAGCCGTCGGGGCCGGCGAAGTAGGTGACCTTGCCGCCCAGCTCGGCGACCTTCTGCATGATGCCCCAGCCCACGTTGCCGTAGCCGGAG